>JAJZMB010000072.1 GCA_021803205.1 Bacillota bacterium
GAGATTGATGGCGGTGGCCTGTACGGCCCCGTGCAAGGCGTTGACGCGGACGTTGAAGTCCACATCGGCCGGGTTGGGATCAGGATCGGCCGCCGGCGGGGTCGGAATCCCTAGCGCACCGGAATCCCTGGTCGTCCGCGCCGCTCCCAAACCCTCGCCTCCCCGGCGCCGTCGTTTCTGCGGGCGGGCGGGACCTCCTGGGCACGCCGGATCAAGGGGCGGCGCCGCAACGGGTGCGCCGGAATATACGTTTGCCGGGGCCGCAGCGAGGGGTGCGGGGCATATTGAAAGGCGAGAGGCGCACGCCGCCGACCGGCCGCTGCGGCATCAAGCCTGCGCGGTGCGGCGCTCGCGCCTCCGCCGCGCCGCCTCCGCGCGAGCCGCCTCGTACGGGCCCTGCGGCAGCAGGGGCGGTAGTGGCGCGGGGCGGCCGTCGGGGCCCAGGGCCACGTAGGTGAAGGCACAGCGGGCGACTGCCGCCGCGGCGCGCCCGTACCGCGGGCGTTGCCACACATCCACCATCACCTCCATGGAGGTGCGGAAGGTCGCGGTCAGATACGAGCGGAGGGTGACGACATCTCCGGCCGGCACGGGGCGGAGGAACGGGACGTCGTCGACGGCCGCAGTCACGGTCGGGATACCCGCATGGCGGCTGGCGGTGATGGCCGCCAATTCGTCCGCAAGGCCGAGGATCCAGCCGGCGGACGCCTGTCCCGTCGCGGAGGCGTGTCGGCCGTGCACGATGCGGCTCATGCTCTCCTGCGCCAGGCGCTCCGCGTCCTCTGGCCCGGGAGGCGGCGGGGACGTCGTCTCCAGGTCGCGGGCGGTCAGGCGCGCGTCTCGCCGCGCTTGGGCCGAGACGTACGCCGCGCGCTCCTCCGGCGTGACGGGCACGATCTGCGGCAGGGGCGCGGGGCGCCCGCCCTCGTCCAGGCCGACCACCGTGAGCGTCGCCTGCGCCGTGTGCCATTGCCGCCCGGTGAGCGGATTCTCGCCGATCACCTGTACCCGGATCTCCATCGACGTGCGAAAGGTGCGCGTGGCCTGCGCGACGAGCCGCATCCGCTCAAAGGCGTGGATGCCGGCCGAGAAGGTCAGACGGTCGAGGTGCGCCGTGACGACGGTGCGGCCGGAGAGATGGGCGGCGAGCGATGTCGCCAGGTCGTCCACGCGCTGCATCACATAGCCGCCGAAGACGCTCTGGTAGGAGTTGAGGTCCCGCGGCCGGACGACCAGCGCCAGTTCGGCGCGGCAGGCGGGCGCCGGCAGGGAGTGGTGGTCGGTCACGGCGGCATCTGCTCCTCCCGGACGCCCGGTGTCACGTAGCGTCGTGGGGTTCTCGCCGGCCGGCGCCTGTCCTGCGCGCGGATCACGCTGCGACCGGGCGGACGGTGAGGGCGCACGGACTCAGAACCGGAGGGCGCCATGCTCCGTCCCAGACGATCACGACCCGCGCATGGCGCGGTAAAACGGCGCACCGGGCAGTCCCTGCGCGTGCAGGAGCGCGACGCAGTCGGCGACGGGCAGGGGGAGGGCGGGCAGGTGGGGCAGGGGGGAGGTGGTGCCCCACCCGGCAAGGCCCGCCCGCATGGTGGCCTCGGCCCGTCTGTAGTAGGGGGTATTCTGGTCGCCGTGCTCGCGGTACACGGAGAGTTGCAGCGGGAATATCCAGGCGGCGTATGCGGCGTCGGTCCGGGCCGCCGCCGTGTGCCCGACAGCCCGCAGGTCGGAGGCCAGTTGCGCCGCGAAGTCGGGGCTGTAGGGGAAGTCCTTCAAGGCCGCCTGCTGGGCGCAGGCGGACGCCGGGCTCGGGGCCCGCAGGCGCAGGAGCGCCGCGGTGGCCGCCCACACGTCCCCGTCAAAGGGGTCCAGACTCAGGGCGGCCGACAGGTCTGTGCGCGCGGTGGCGAGCAGTGACGCCGGGGGCTGCGCGCCGGCGGCGTATGCAGCCTGCACCGCGGCATCCCCGGCTGCGGCCGCGTCCCGTTCCGAGGCGGGGTCTGCCGCGTGGGCTGCCTCCAGTCCCGGCAGCGCCGCGGCGGGGTGGCCGGACTCCACCAGTGGCCAGGCCTGTGCGAACGCCTGCTGCGCCGCCCACGGCGCGTGCAGGGTGATCGCGCAGGCCAGGGCCCCGAGCGCCACCACGGACCCGAGTCCGCGCCCGAGCCACGGTGGGCGCACCGGACCGCTCGCGCCCGCCGCTCCGATCAGGATCGCCGCAGTCAGGCAAAGGAGTGCCTGCACCGGCAGCACGAAGGCCGTCACCTCAAAGCCGCCCTGCAGGGCCACGCCGAGGAGGGCCGCCGCCAGGGCCGCGCCCACCGCACGGGCATCCGTCCCCCGGCGGCGCAGTCCGCGCACGGTGACCCAGGCCAACAGCGCGATGCCGAACAGCAGGGCGGCGGTCCCGACGAGGCCGGATTCCGCCGCCCACTGCAGCAGATCGTTGTCGGCGCTGCCGGGTACGTCGATCAGCGTATAGGTCCCGTGCGCACCGAGCGGCGCATGCGCCGCGTACAGGACCTCCAACCCTCCCGGGCCGGCTCCTAGGAGCGGACGGGCATGGAGAACCGAGAGGGCGTCGTGCC
This sequence comes from Bacillota bacterium, assembly GCA_021803205.1. Classification (GTDB taxonomy): domain Bacteria; phylum Bacillota; class Sulfobacillia; order RBS10-35; family JAJYVN01; genus JAJZMB01. The sequence goes on from JAJZMB010000072.1 coordinate 2,589, forward strand.
AGGTGAAGAATCTGCTGGCGACATCACCCCCGTGCTGGACGCTGATGCCGTGGACGCGGAAGAGGACTCCCGGGACGCGGAGGGCGACAAGACCCGCGGCCAGGGTGATGCAGGCCGCCGCGAGCAGGGCGTGGGACCTGCGTTCGGCCGGAACGGCGAGGATCGTCACGAACACGCACAGGAACAGACCGAGGTAGGCGGCGCGGGAAAACGTGAGCGGCAGCGCCGCGGCCATCGGCAGGAGGGCGACGAGCCCCGCCAGGCGGAGGAGCACCGAGCGCGTGCCGACCGCCAAGCCCGTTGCGCCGCCGATGCACAAAAGCAGTGCCGCACCCAGGACATTGGGGTTGCGCAGGGTGGCTGAGATGCGCACCGGGATGATGGCGGCCACGGCCGGCCCGGTCCAGGCCACCGGGGTCGGCTGCCCGGCGCTGAACTGCCGCAGTCCACTCAGGGCCAGCCAGACGCCGATCGCAGCCAGGCAGAACAGGGCCGCGGGGATGCCGCCGCGCGTGCCGACGGCTGCCACAAAGGCGAAAAAGAGCAGGGCCATGGCGAGCAAGCCTTCCAGGTCGGTGCGGGCGTCGTGGGGATAGAGCGCGTGGGCCTCCGCTGCCCAGAGGGCCAGAAGCGGCAGGGCGAAGGCCAGCGCCGCGGAGGGGCTGGGCGCGTCCGTCCTGCGCGAGAGCAGCATGAGGCCCCCGGCCAATCCGCCGGCCAAAGCCATCAGCGGGAGAATGTGGGCATAGGAGAAGAAACCGTTGGTCGAGTTCGCGGCTGAGAAGAGGGCGATCGGCGCGACCAGGGGGCCGCGCCGCAGGATCCAGAGCAGGGATGCCAGCGCGCAGGCACCGACCAGCAACTGCCCGGACATGAGCGCAGTGCCCGCTGGAGAATATATGTTCCCCCCCGATCCGCCGCCGGGAGTGGCGGGGGTGGGATTCGAGCCGCCGACGAGGCGGCGGGCGCGGCGAGTCCCGACGCCCGGCAGTTCGTCGACTCCGCCGGCTGCGGGCTCGCCGCCCTGCTGCTCCCGGTGGTGCTGTGCCTCCATGCAGAACCCCTCCGGCCTGCCATTGCTCGAATCACGGCATTGTCCGGACCCAGCGCCCCGCGGCGGGAGACTGTGCCGGAGCTGCGCCTGCCGCCTCTGGCACCGTTGCCGTGCCCCGCCGTCCGGCTTCCCCGCCCATGCATTCGACGTCTCCGGTCCACTCCATGCTGTTACGCTCGCCGCGGACCGGCAACCCCGGGCCCCTGCGCGGCAGGCGGCGCCCGCGAGCGGTGCTTGCCGCGGGGCACGTGGTGCTGCGGCGGTCGGGGACGACGTGTACGGCGAGCGCCGAGCTCTCTGCGCAGTCGGGCGCAGCGACGGCGCCACACGGCCTGAGCGTTGGCGCGCGGGCCGAGGTCTCGGCGCGCGTTCTGGGGGGCGGCGCAGCCGGCTTGACACCTCGGGCCCGGCCGGCCTACGATCGGCGACGATACATTGATAATCCGATAGAGATTTAGGTATTTTCTGCGGTCGCCGTGGCGGCGCGATGCCGGTGTTTTCCGTTAATCGCCAAACCGCGGCGGCGCACATAGCGTGGACCGGTCGCGGGCCACCCGGGGAAGCGGTCCGCCCGGAGCCCGCGGCGACGACGGGGTGGGTGCCGGCCGGGCCATCCGCAGCGACCGGGGGTTCGGGCGCGGTGGGTTCTCCCGCTGCCTGCGCCGGGCCAGGACGCGTCGGCGGCGCGTCCCGGCGAGGGCTTGCCGGCGTGCGCACCCCGCGAACGGAAGGGGTTGGAGTCATGTCCGGAGAGATCCGGACGGGCGTTCCGCGCCCGCAGGACGGGTCTGCGGCATCGGGGGCACCCTCAGGGCCCGTGCGGCGGGAGGAGGCGGCCTGGGAGTCCGCCGAGTTGGCCGCGCAGAACGAGGTGTTCGAGCGCCGGGGTGGCCCGGCCGAGGATGTCCTCGTCTGGATGGCGAATCGCTATCGGCCGGAGGTGGCGCTCGCCTGTTCCTTCGGTCTCGAGGACTGTGCCCTGGTCGACATGCTCAGCCGCCACGCGCCGAATGTCGGTATCTTCTATCTGGATACGCAGTTGCTCTTTCCAGAGGCTCACGCGACCCGGGACCGGCTGATGGAGCGCTATGCCATCCGACCGCTCCGGATCCTGCCGCGGCTGGACCCGGAGGCGCAGGCGGCGGAGTTCGGGCCGGCACTGTGGGCCAGACACCCCGACGCGTGCTGTGCCATGCGCAAGATCCAGCCCCTGCAGGCGTTCCTGGCCACCCAGCGCGCCTGGATCACCGGCATCCGGCGTGAGCAGTCCCCGACGCGGCTACACGCGCCGTTTGTGGAATGGGATCGGCAGTTCGGACTGGCCAAGGCCAATCCCCTCGCCGCCTGGACCGCGGCCGACGCTTGGCGGTACGTGCGCGACCACGCCGTGCCGTACAACCCGCTCCACGACTGCGGCTTTCCGAGCATCGGCTGCTGGCCCTGCACCCGCGCGGTGCAGCCCGGTGAGGACGCGCGCGCCGGCCGCTGGTCGGGATTCGCCAAGACGGAGTGCGGCCTCCACCAGTGACGGGACGGGTGCGGCGGCGGTCCGCCGTCGCACCCGCGTCCCGCTTCCGGACGCCGTCCCGCTCGCGCCACAACGAGGAGGCTGATGAATTGTCCGGCGATGCCGCCCCGACCCGTGCCGATGCCTCATCCCCGCTTCCGGCCCCCGTCCCCGCGGGTTCGCGCACGCCGCCGCCGTTCGCGGAGCCCGGGCCGGTCCGCCCGCACGGGGGTCGGCTGATCCAACGGCTGCTGCCCGCGGATGAGGCCGCGCTCGAGGCGGGGCGTGCCGTCGAACTCCGGGCCCTGCCGCTGGATGCACGGGGGGTCTCCGACGTAGAGATGATCGCGACCGGCGCCATGAGTCCGCTCGTCGGATTCCTCGGCCGGCGGGACTACGACGCCGTCCTGCAGACGATGCATCTCGGCCCCGCTTACGGCGGCGTGGTCTGGTCCCTGCCCGTCGTCCTGCCGGCGGAGCTGGACGTGGCCCGCGGGCTGCGGGACGGAGAGGACGTGGCCTTGGTCGCGCCCGATGGACCCATGGCCATCCTGACGGTTGAGGAGATATTCGTCCGCGACCTGGAGCGGGAGGCGCGCGCCGTGTACGGCACGACCGACCCCTCCCACCCCGGCGTGGCGACGACGCTCGCGCAGCCCAAGGCGGCGGTGGCCGGTCCCATCCGCGTCTTACGTCTCCCCGTGCCGGATTTTCCCGAACTGCACCTCTCTCCCCTTCAGACGCGACAGGCCATGGCAGAGCGCGGCTGGCGCACGATGGCCGGCTTCCAGACGCGCAATCCCGTCCACCGGGCGCATGAGTACATCCAGAAGTGCGCCCTGGAGATCGTCGATGGTCTGCTGCTGCACCCGCTGGTCGGTCAGACCAAGAGTGACGACGTGCCCGCGCCCACGCGCATCCGGTCCTATGAAGTGCTGTTTCAGAACTACTACCCCCAGGACCGCGTTCTGCTCGCAGTCTTCCCTGCCGCCATGCGTTACGCCGGACCAAGGGAGGCGGTCTTCCACGCGTTGTGCCGCAAGAACTACGGCTGCACCCACTTCATCGTCGGGCGCGACCATGCCGGGGTCGGCGGTTTTTACGGGGCCTTCGATGCCCAGCGGCTGGTGGTGGAGCACGCCGCCGAGATCGGCATCACCCCGCTGCCGTTCGAAAACGCGTTCTTCTGCCGCCGTTGCGACGGAATGGCGACGATCAAGACCTGCCCGCATCCCGAGGCGGACCGCGTCTCGCTCTCGGGGACAGCGGTCCGCGAAATGCTCCGTCGGGGGGAGACCCCGCCCCCGGAGTACAGCCGACCGGAGGTGGGCCGCCTGCTCGCCGAGGCGATGCGGGGTCGGACGGAGTAGGTCATAAGGGCCGTCGGGCACACCTGTCGCGACGTCCGCCGCGGCTGGTGGAACGGAGAAGCGCGGCGGCCCGGGGCGCCGCCTCGGGCCGCGCTGCCCACTGCGCGGGGGCTGTTCGCTCCTGGCGCACACGCTGCCGCTCGGTTCTGCCGCGTCTACCTGACGGCGTCGATGGAGGGGGGGGCAGTTAGGGTGGTCTTGCGCAACCTGTGATGTGGTGTTTCGGCCGGTCGCCTTCCGTGGTCGGAGCCCAGGCCTCCCGCCCGGTGGTGGGATGAGTCCGGCAGATACCCGCCCCTCCACATCGCACCGACAATTCAACAAATTTTGTCGCAGTTCCTGCCGTAAGGCGCTGCGCACGTCGGAAGAGGCATGCAACAGCGTGGGCGCCGCGGCGCGTGGCGGACTGATGAACGCTGGGGCACGGGGGCGCCGCGCCATTGTAAAGAATAATATGGGAATGTTTCCATAAACAAGGACAACAGGGGATGGAGGAGCAGCGGAGGCCTGGGCGGAGCCGCTGTGCCAAGCCCTGCTGGACGCGGGCGCGCCTCCGCTGTTGGCCGCTTTGCGCCAACTGGTGGCGGAGGACGACGATGCCGCCAACGAAGTGCGCCTGGGCCTCCAATACTCCTTAGCGAGAACGCTTCACGCACGCGATCCCCGGAGTTCTCCGCTGCCGCGCTCCCTCTGGGCTCCGGTATGGTCGAGGGTGGCTGTAAGCAGGTGGGTGAAGCGCGGGAAAAGGATGCGGGCATACGTTGGCGACACAAGGGGGCGCTGGCCGTCGCGAGTCTGCGCGCCGTCCACCGCTCCGGACAGTGGGCGCGGTTCTGGGCCAAGCAGCCCCAGATGCGCCGCCCCAGCGTTCGGAGCTTGAGGAACGCCGCTTGACCCGACCACAATTGCGCGGCGCACCCGCCCGGGCAGGTGCCCTTGACCCCGCGCGGGCGCTCCGATACCCTCATCATTGGCTCGGGCACCTTTAAGCACGCCCGGCGAGGCGCGCAAGGAGCCACCAAGGCCGAGTCCGGGCGGGGATGCCGCCGGGGTCCGGCCCGCCCGCCGCGGGGCGTCGCGGGGGTGGGGACGCCTGGCGACCGGTGCCCGGCCGAACGATCTGGCCTTCCTGCGGTGGGCTTGCGGTGTCCTCGGGTACGGGGGCGCCGCTTTTTCATGTGCGGTTGGCGCCGCCCCGGGGGGGCGCGCCCACGCCCGGATCGGCTGCGTGTAGGGGGTGGGCTTGTGGGTTTGGCGGAGAAGGCCGTGATCATGGACGAGGCCGCCATCGGGCGGGCGCTGCGGCGGATGTCGCATGAGATCGTGGAGCGGCACGGGGGTACCGGCGGGCTGTGGCTTGTCGGGATCCGCCGGCGCGGGGTGCCCCTGGCGCAGCGGCTGGCCCGGGAGATCAACGCCTTCGAGGGCCTGTCGCCACCCATCGGTGAACTGGACATTACCCTCTACAGGGATGACCTCACCACTAAGCACGACCGGCCTCGGGTCGGGCGGACCCTGATGCCGGGCGACCCCGGTGGCAAGACGATCGTCCTGGTTGATGACGTGCTGTTCACGGGACGAACCGTGCGGGCCGCGCTCGACGCGCTGGTGGACCTCGGCCGACCGGCGGAGATCCAGTTGGCGGTGCTCATCGATCGCGGGCACCGCGAACTGCCCATCCGCGCCGACTACGTCGGCAAGAACGTTCCCACGTCCCGGCGCGAGGTCATCGAGGTGCGGGTGCGGGAGATCGACCTGCGGGACGAGGTCGCGATCATGGACCAGTCCTGAGGGCGTCACGGCCGCGGGACGCGGGCGGAAAGGGGTGGAGCGATGGCTCTCGGCGCGCATCTCTGTGACCTGGACGACTTGGATGCACAGGGCATCACCGATGTCCTGGATACGGCGGAGTCCATGGCAGAGATCCTGGCGCGGCCGATCCCGCGCGTGCCGGCGTTGCGGGGGCGGACCGTGATGCTCCTGTTCTACGAGGCGTCGACGCGGACGCGGCACTCCTTCGAACTCGCCTGCAAGGCGCTCGGCGCCGACAGCCTCAGCCTGGCGGCCGCGACCAGTTCCGTCGTCAAGGGCGAATCCCTGATCGATACCGTGCGCACCGCCCGTGCGCTCGGCGCTGACGCGGTGGTGTTGCGCCACCCGGCCAGCGGCGCGGCGCGGCTGGCCGCCACGCTGAACCTCTTGCCGGTCATCAACGCCGGCGACGGCATCCACGCCCACCCGACGCAGGCGCTGCTGGACGTCTTCACTGTGCGCCGACGCTTCGGCAGGCTCGCGGGGCTGCAGCTGACGATCGTCGGCGACATCCTGCACAGCCGTGTGGCGCGTTCTTCGGCTCTGGCCTTCGCCCGTATGGGGGTGAAGGTGGTGCTCTGCGGCCCGCCCACGGTGGTGCCGCCCGAGGCGGGTCCCGCCCTGGGCGCCCGGGTTTGCCACGACCTGACTGAGGCGTTGCGCGGGGCGGACGTCGTGATGGCGTTGCGGATCCAAAAGGAACGGCAGGACAGGGGCCTTTTGCCGAGCGCCGCCGAGTACCGCGCGCTCTGGGGCCTGGACGCGGGCCGGCTGGCCGCTGCGTGCCCGGGCGCCGTGCTGCTGCACCCCGGCCCGGTCAATCGCGGGGTGGAGCTCGCACCCGAGTTGCTCGATCGGCCCGAGGCGGCGGTGGACTCCCAGGTCCGCGCAGGGGTCGCGGTGCGGATGGCTGTGCTCTACATGCTGCTTGAGCAGGGGGCGGGCGCGGCATGATCGCCCTGAGCGGGGGCTGCCTCTGCGATCCGGCGCAGGGCCTGTGGGGTCCGGCGGATATTTACATCCGCGCCGGCCGCATACTGGCGGTGGTGCCGTCTGGAAGCCCGGCGCCGGACGGGGCGTGGCAGGTGTACGACTGCACCGGCCGGCTTGTGGTGCCCGGTCCGATCGACACCCTGTGTCGGCTGTCGCCCGCGGCCGAACCCTGGCGGGAAGACGCCGACACCCTGGCGGCGGCGGCGTCCTCCGCCGGCTACACATCACTGTTGGTTTACACCGGGTCTGCGGATCCGGACATCATCTCCGGATTGGCGCGGGTGCGGCGGCCGGTGCGGTTGCTGCCGGTGGCGGCCTTGAGTGCCGGCGACGGCCTGTGCGATCTCGGCCGCCTCGCCGCCGCCGGTGCCGTCGCCTACAGCGACTGGCCAGAACCGACCTCCGACCCTCTCCGGCTGCGCCGGGGCCTGGCGTACGCGGGTGCACTGGGGCGCCCGGTCGTCGTCCACCCGGAGGATGCGTCCCTGGCCCAGGGCGGCGTGATGCACGAAGGGTCGCGCTCCTTCGCCATGGGGCTGCGCGGGGTCCCGGGGGTGGCCGAGGTGGTGGCGGTGGCCCGGGACGCGGCCCTGCAGCGCGCCTTCGGTGGTCGACTCCATTTCGCCGCCGTCTCCGCCGCGGAGTCCCTGCCGTTTCTGGGTGATGCCAGCGCTTCGGTCATGGCACACCACCTGGTGCTGACGGAGGCGGCGGTGGCCGGATATGACACGGCCGCCAAGCTCTCGCCGCCGCTGCGGACCGAGGCGGACCGCGCGGCCCTTCTGCAGGCCGCGCGGTCCGGACGCCTGCTGGTCGCTTCGGGACACCGGCCCACCCCGCCGGAGGAGAAGGCTTGCGAGTATGATTATGCAGCCTTCGGCGCCTCCGCGCTGGAGACCGCGCTGGCGGTGGCTTTGGAGAGCCTGGGGCCGGAGGCGTTCGTGCACGCGACCTCCCTCGGTCCGGCGCGTGCCTTCGGCCTCGACGGGGGCACACTTCCTCCCGGCGCGCCTGCGGACATTGCGGTGCTGGATGCGGATGCCCTGTGGACGGTGCGTCCGGAGGCTTTCCTCTCCAGGGGACGGACCAGTCCGCTCGCCGGGCGGAGCGTGCGCGGCCGGGCAGTGCTGACGATCGTCGGCGGCGAGGTCGCGTCCGGCGACCTCGACTGCTGCATAAAAATGCACTAAGATGACAGGAAGAGGTGCTTGGATGGTGCGCGGCCTGCTGGTGTTGGAGGATGGGACCGCCTTCGCGGGAGAGGCGTTCGGCGCGCATGGCGAGTCCGGGATCCTGGGGGAGGTCGTCTTCAACACGGGCATGACGGGCTACCAGGAGGTGCTGACCGATCCCTCCTACGCCGGCCAAATTGTCGTGATGACTTACCCGCTCATCGGCAACTACGGGACGTGCGACGCGGAGGCCGAGTCGCGGCGCCCGTGGGTGCGGGCCTTCGTCGTGCGGGAAAACTGTCCGGCACCCAGTCACTGGGGCGGCCGGGGGGTTCTTGACGCCTATATGCGGCGGCACGGCATCCGAGGACTGGCCGGGGTGGATACGCGCGCCCTGACGCGGCACCTGCGCCGTTTCGGCACCGTCCGCGGCATCCTGGCGGCGGGCGTGGCCGCCGGGGGGGTGGAGTTGGCCGCGCTGGCGGCGCAGGCGGGCGTCTGGCGACCGCAGTGTCTGGTGGACGAGGTCACCACCCCCGAGCCCTATGTCTTTTGTCAGGGTTCCCCCCATGTGGTGCTCATCGATTTCGGCGCCAAGACTAACATCGCCCGTTCCCTCGCATCCCTGGGGGCCGGCGTGACTGTGGTGCCTGCGCGGTCGACGGCGGCAGAGGTGCTCGCCCACTGTCCGGACGGGGTCCTGCTGAGTAACGGCCCCGGGGATCCGCGGGATGTGCGCGGTGCCCCGGAGACCGTGCGGGCGTTGCTGGTGGCGGGTGTGCCCCTGTTCGGCATCTGCCTGGGACACCAGCTACTCGGGCTGGCGCTCAACGGACGTACGGAAAAGATGCTCTTCGGTCATCGGGGTGTGAACCATCCGGTGATGGATCTGCGGACCGGGCGCGGCGCGATCACCACCCAGAACCACGGTTACGCGTTGATCTCCGGCAGCCTCGATCCCCGCGTGGTGGAGGTAACCCATTCCAATCTGAACGATGGCACGGTGGAGGGCCTGCGCCACCGCTTCCTGCCGGCGTTCTCCGTGCAGTACCACCCGGAGGCCTGTCCAGGGCCGGCGGATTCGCGCGGGCTGTTCGAGGACTTTCTGGAACTCTGCCGGAGCGGCCGGGTGGCTACGCCCGCCTCTGCGCGCTAGGAGGGCGCGGCAAGAGTTCGCTCTTGCAGTACTCTCAGGCCCCGGTCCCTTGTCCCTGGACGCTTCCGGGGATGAGGCCGTCGCCAGAAGCGGGTTTTGTGGTGGCCATCCAGTACTGATGTTGTCCGGGGTGCACGTTCGCCTACGACATCCGGGGTTGTGCTTTGAGACCACCACCCCAAATGTGGTGTCCTGAGCCAGGCAACCTGATCGCAGTGCTGGGTGGCCGCTCGGAAAGTTCGCCCTGCGCGGTCGCGGCTTCGGTGCCCCTTGTCCCACAAGGTACCCCGGTGGCCAGACGCCGTAGCAGCCGACCCTGGCAGAGCCGTCGCACACCGCCGCGGTGGATGGCCGCCGCGGCGATCCGTGGTACAGCGGCAGCGGATGGTGTGGCGTGCGGATCTTGGCGTCTGCCGCCTTGGGTCCCGGGAGCAGCGGGCTGTCGCGCACTCCTGGCCAGGGTCGCGCGGCGGTATGCGTGCCGCCGCTCACGGGATCCGCCAGCCGGCTGTGGCAGACGGGTGTCGGGTGCCCCAAGCAACCCCGCCCGGCCCCCTCGAACCGTGTCCGGTGCGGGGCGGTGCCCGATATCTGTGCGCCGCGGGCAGCGGCGCGCCCCGCTTGCCGCGAGAGCCTGAGTGGGGCGCCCGGATGCGGATGTAGTAGTGGATGCACATGTATATGCGCAGACGTAGGCGTAAGGAGGACCCCCGTGTGCCGCGCCGTCCGGACCTGAAGAAGGTCCTCGTCATCGGCTCCGGTCCGATCGTGATCGGGCAGGCGGCCGAGTTCGATTACGCCGGGACTCAGGCCTGCCAGGCGCTCCGTGAGGAAGGTCTGCGGGTTGTGCTGGTCAACAGCAATCCGGCAACGATCATGACCGACACCGAGATCGCCGACCGGGTGTACATCGAGCCGCTGACCGTCGAGCAGATCGCCGCCATCATCGCCAAGGAGCGCCCGGAGGGCATCCTTGCGGGCCTCGGCGGGCAGGTCGGCCTCAATCTGGCGGTCGCCCTGCATGAGTCGGGCGTGTTGGATCGCTTTCACGTCGAGGTGCTCGGGACGCCGCTGCTCGGGATCCGTCAGGCAGAGGATCGCGAACTGTTCAAGGCCACAATGCAGCAGATCGGGGAGCCGGTGCCGGAGTCGGCCATCGTTCACACGCGGCAAGAGGCGCTGGAGTTCGCCCGGCGGATCGGTTTCCCCCTCATCGTCCGGCCCGCGTACACGCTCGGCGGCTCTGGCGGGGGCTTCGCCGCCGACCTGGCGGAACTGGAGGAGGTTGTGCGGCGGGGACTCCGCCAGAGCCCGATCGGGCAATGCCTCATCGAACGGTCGATTTACGGCTGGAAGGAGATAGAGTATGAGGTGATGCGCGATGCCCCCGGTAATTGCATCACTGTCTGTAATATGGAAAACTTCGACCCGGTCGGGGTGCACACGGGCGACTCCATCGTTGTGGCCCCCTCGCAGACCCTCTCTGACCGGGATTATCAGCGCCTGCGCCAGGCGTCGCTGCACATCATCGACAGCCTCAAGATCTGCGGCGGCTGCAATGTCCAACTCGCGCTCGACCCTGGCAGCGACGCCTACTACGTCATTGAGGTCAATCCGCGGGTGAGCCGTTCCTCGGCGCTGGCCAGCAAAGCGACGGGCTACCCCATCGCCAAGGTGGCCGCCAAAATCGCCGTCGGCCTGACCCTGGACGAGATCAGAAATCCCGTCACCGGTTCGACCTTCGCCTTATTCGAACCGTCGCTCGATTATGTCGTGCTCAAGATACCCCGTTGGCCCTTCGACAAGTTTCGCACCGCCGACCGGGACCTGGGCACGCAGATGAAAGCGACCGGCGAGGTGATGGCCATCGACCGCACCTTCAATGGCGCGTTGCAGAAGGCCGTCCGCTCGCTGGACGCCGGGGCGGTGGACGGGCTGTGCGTGCCGGGTGCCGAAGAACTGCCGGAGGCCGATTTGCTGCAGGCGCTGCGCCCTGGGGATGACCGCCGGTTGTTCCTGATCGCCGAAGCCCTGCGGCGGGACGTGGAACTCCGGGAAATCCACCGGATCACCGCGATCGACCCGTGGTTTCTCCACCAACTGCAACGGCTGGTGCGCCTGGAGGCGGCGATCCGCGCCGCGGGGCCGGGACTGCTGACCGATGCCGCCCTGCTCAGACAGGTCAAGGAATCCGGCTTTTCCGACCGGCGCATCGGGGTCCTCACCGGCACGCGGGAAGGCGCCGTGCGCGCGCGGCGGTTGGAGGCGGGGATCCGCCCCGTCTTCAAGATGGTGGACACCTGCGCGGCGGAATTCGAGGCCGCGACGCCGTACTTCTACAGTTGCTACGATGTGGAGGACGAGGTGCGGCCCAGTGCGCGGCCCAAGGTGCTGGTGCTGGGCAGCGGACCGATCCGCATCGGCCAAGGCATCGAGTTCGACTACGGGTCGGTGCACGCCGTCTGGGGGCTGCGCGAGGCCGGGTATGAGGCCATCATCATCAACAACAATCCAGAGACCGTGAGCACCGATTGGAGCACCGCGGACCGCCTGTACTTCGAGCCGCTGACCTTCGAGGACGTGATGCATGTCATCGAGCGGGAGACGCCGGTGGGGGTCGTGGCCCAGTTCGGAGGGCAGACCGCCATCAATCTCGCGGGACCGCTGGCGGCGGCCGGCGTGAAGATCCTCGGTACGTCGGCCGCCGGCATCGACATGGCGGAAGACCGTGGGCGCTTCGACCGGATGCTGGAGAGGCTCGGCATCCCGCGCCCGGCCGGGGGGAGTGCCCGCTCGCTGGCGGAGGCCCGCGCCATCGCGGAGCGCATCGGCTATCCCGTGCTGGTGCGCCCGTCGTACGTGCTCGGCGGGCGGGCGATGGAGATCTGCTACACACCCGCGGACCTGGAGGAATACGTGCGTTCGGCGGTGCTGGTCAACCCGGAGCACCCCGTCCTGGTGGACCGGTACCTGGGCGGCCGGGAGGTGGAGGTGGACGCTGTGAGCGACGGCGACTCGGTGCTAATCGCCGGAATCCTGGAGCACGTGGAGCGCGCCGGGGTCCACAGCGGGGACTCGATCGCCGTCTACCCGCCGCAGTCGCTGTCGCCAGAGGCGGTGTCCACCATCGAGCGCTATACGCTGCAAATGGCGCGCGCCCTCGGTGTGTGCGGCCTGATGAACGTTCAGTACGTGATCGATCCGGAGGGCGCCGGGAGGCCGGGTGCCGGAGTGCATGTGCTGGAGGTCAATCCCCGTTCTTCCCGGACTGTCCCCTTCCTCACCAAGGTCACCGGTGTGCCGCTCACCCGCGTGGCGACGCGCGTCATCCTGGGGCAGGACCTGCGGGCGCAGGGTTACCCCGGCCCTGTGAGCCGCCCGCCCGCTCCCGCCTACGTGGCCTGCAAGCTCCCGGTCTTCTCCTTTGGCAAACTGCGGGGTGTCGATACGGCGCTCGGACCGGAGATGAAGTCCACCGGCGAGGTGATGGGCATCGGCCCGACCTACGCGGTCGCCCTGGCCAAGGGCTTTGCCTCGTGCGGCATCGGTCTGCCGCGGGCCGGCGCCGCTGCGCTGGTGATGATCGCTGATCGCGACAAGCCGGAGGCCCTGCCCCTGCTGCTCCAACTGCACGGTCTCGGGCTGCAGCTGCTGGCGACGGCCGGCACAGCGGCGATGCTGCGCGCCGCGGGGGTGCGAGCCGAGCGCGTCCTCAAGCTCGACGAAGACGCGCCAGAGGGGGTACCGACCTGTCTCGACTCCATCCGCGCGGGAAGGGTCGATCTGGTGGTGAACACCCTGACGCGCGGCCGGCGGGCGGAACGGGACGGCTTCCGGGTGCGGCGCGCGGCGGCGGAGCTCGGGGTGGCCTGTCTCACATCGTTAGATACGGTGGCGGCGCTGATCGTCGCCGTGCGGGGAGAGCGCAGCCGCGGTGCGGCGGCCCCTCTGGCCTGGGCCCTGCAGGATCTGGCGTCCGGCCACGCGGGCACGGACGCGCCGTAGCCTCGCCGGCCGTGCGTGGGCCGGGTACGGGTGCCCGTCGTTGCCCCCCGGTTGCGCGGTCGTCCTGTCCGCCAGCGAGAAATGCGGACTGCGGTGTGACCGGCGCGTGGCGGGCGGGTGGTGGTCTGTCCCGGCGAGGGAGTAGGGGGGGGCGGCGGGGGCCGTGACACAGGATGGGGTGGCGCAGAGGCTCTTTGTGGCCCTGGACTTTCCAGATTTCGACCGCGCGGTCGAGCTGGCGCGGCAACTGGCACCGCTCGGCGTCCGCTTCAAGGCGGGGCTGGAACTCTTCTGCCGGGTCGGACCCCAGGGCGTCGTGGAATTGCAGGGAGTGACCGGGCCACTCCTTCTGGATCTCAAACTTCATGACATTCCGCGCACGGTGGAGCGGAGCGTGCGGGCGGTTGCGGCCCTCGGCGCATGGGGTGTGACTCTGCATGCCACGGGGGGGCCAGTGATGCTCTCGGCCGGGGTGGCGGCGGCAGCCGCCGCCGCGGCGCAGGGATGGGCGGGAACCGACGGCCGCCTCCGCTGCCTCGCCGTGACGGTGCTGACCAGCCTCGACGAGCAGCTGCTACATGTCCTGGGCGTCCATGTGCCGTTACGCGAACAGGTGCGGCGACTTGCGGACCTGGCTCTTGCCGCCGGTTGCGACGGGGTTGTCGCCTCTCCTGAAGAGGCGCGCCTAGTACGAGATGCGACGTCACCGTCCTTCCTGGTCGTCACGCCGGGCATCCGGCCGGCGGGATCCGCGTGGGGGGATCAGGCGCGTGTGGCCACCCCGCAGGCTGCGGTGGAGGCTGGAGCCGACTGCCTGGTGGTCGGGCGCCCGGTGACCGAGTCGCCTGACCCGGTGGGTGCCATCCGGGCCATCCTCGAGGAGATGGCGGATGTCCCGTGACCTGCACGGTGGGGGCCGGATCCGGTGGGCCCTGCCGGGAACGCGGCGGCAGGGTCCACCGCGCGCTGTGGCGAACCGAGGCGCGGCTTCCGGCGAAGGAATTGCGACGTTCGCAGAGAACGTTCGACAGATATTCATGTTGACGCGTAAAGGATAGCCATGACAGTACGAACTGGACGTCCCCAGTCCCTGTATGACCCCCGTGCCGAACGCGACGCCTGCGGGGTCGGCTTCATCGCCAATATCCACGGCGCCTCTCATGAGGTGCTGCAGCTTGGCCTGTCCGCGCTCGCCTGCCTCTCTCACCGCGGCGCAGTGGCGGCGGACGCTCAGACCGGAGACGGCGCGGGCATTCTGGCGCAATTGCCACAGGAGATGTTCGGCGCCGAATACGCGCGTCTGCGTGGCCAAAAGGAGCGTCCCGACGAGGTGGGAGTGGGCGTTTTCTTCCTGCCGCGGGCGGAGGCGGAACGGGCGGCTGCCGTCAAGAAGATCGAGCGCGCCCTGGCGGCTGAGGGTGCGGACGATTACGTCTGGCGACCGGTGCCTGTCCGCGAGGAGGCGCTCGGGGCGCAGGCCCGCGCCAATTGCCCCGCGATGATGCATGTCCTGGTGGCGCGCCCGGCGCTGGACGACAGCGAGGCGTTCGAGCGCCGCCTCTTCCGGGTGCGTCGCCGCGCGGAGCATGCCTGCGCGTCGTTGACTGCGACACGCGATGACTGCTACGCCGCGTCCTTGTCGGCGCGCACCATCGTGTACAAGGGGCTGATGATGGCCGCACAGTTGGCCGAGTTCTATCCCGACTTGGCCGATCCGGAGTTCCGTACGGCCGGGGTGATCTATCATCAGCGTTACAGCACCAACACCGCACCGAGCTGGCAGCGGGCGCAGCCGTTCCGTCGCCTGGCCCATAACGGTGAGATCAACACACTCCAGGGCAATGTGAACTGGATGCGCGCGCGCCAGCAGGGACTGCAGGCCCCTTTTCTCGGGCCTTTGGGCGAAATGGCCTGGCCCTTCATCGATCCTAACAGCTCGGACTCGGGGCAGTTGGACAACGCGGTGGAGCTCCTGCACCTTGGTGGGCGGTCTCTGCCCCACGTGATGATGCTGCTTGTGCCGGAGGCCTGGGAGGGTATCCCCGACCTGCCGGCCGCCCGACGGGATTTCTATCGCTACCATGCCTGTCTGATGGAACCGTGGGACGGACCGGCGGCCCTGGTCTTCGGCGACGGCCGCAGCTTTGGTGCGATCCTGGATCGCAACGGCCTGCGGCCGATGCGTTACGCGATCACCGACGACGGCTGGGTCTTCGCCGGCTCGGAGGTCGGCCTGGTTGACGTGGACGTGCGCCGGATACGCAAATACGGCAAGCTCGGGCCGGGGCAGCTTCTGCTCGCGGACCTGGAGGCCGGTCGGATTCTGGAGAGCGACGCCGTCAAGGAGGAGGTGTGCGGCCGCCGGAGTTACGGCGCCTGGTTGGCCGAACACCTCGTCTCCATCCGGGAGGAGACGGCTGGGGGTATCGCCGGCGGCGAGGCGGCTGCCGACGACGAGGACGCCGCCGCCGTCCCGGGCGCCCTCGCCAGCGGCGCCGAGGGCCGGGCGCGGCTGCTGCGATTGCAGCGCGCCTTCTCGTACACCAAGGAGGAACGGGTCAACGTCATCCGTCCGATGGTCGAACACGGTCACGAAGGTGTCGGCTCGATGGGCGACGACACCCCGCACGCCGTGCTGTCCCACAAGGAACGGCCGTTCTTCCACTACTTCAAGCAGTGCTTCGCCGAGGTGACCAACCCGCCGATCGACCACCTGCGCGAAGACCTGGTCTTCTCCCTGCGGGTGCTTCTCGGACCACGGCCCAACCTTCTGGAGGAATCACCGGAGCACGCGCACGTCATCGAATTGCCGAGTCCCGTCCTATTCGATCGCGAACTGGCGGCCATCCGCCGGTATGGCGAGTTTGACCCCACCTTCCGCTGCGCGGTGCTGGACACGGTCTTCCCCTGCGCCGACGGTCCCGGGGGGCTGGAACCCGCGGTGCGGCGGCTCTGTGAGGCCGCGGACGCCGCCGTGGACGCGGGAGCGGGGATCCTCGTCCTGAGCGACCGCGCAGTCGATACGGACCGGGTGCCCATGCCGTCTTTGATGGCGGTGGGAGCGGTGCATCATCACCTGATCCGCACTGGCCGGCGCATGCGGGTGAGCATCATCGCGGAGAGCGGTGAACCACGCGAGATCCACCATCTGGCCGTGCTGCTCGGGTACGGGGCCAACGCGGTGAACCCCTACCTGGTGTTGGCGGACATCGAGGATTTGGTCGCCGGCGGTCGGATCAAGAAGATCGAGTCCGCGCAGCAGGCCCTCCGAGGGTATCGCCATGCGGCGGAGGAAGGCCTGAAGAAGGTCATGTCCAAGATGGGCATTTCTACTGTGGAGGGTTATACGGGGGCACAGATCTTCGAGGCGATCGGTGTGGACGAGGCCGTGATCGAGTGCTGCTTCCCGGGTACCGCCTCACGCTTCCAGGGGAACGGTTTCCGGGAGTTCGGCGCCCTGATGCTCGGCTGGCACGCGGCGGCGTTCCCCGAGGTGCGGGGAGAGCCGGTTCTCGCCGGCTTCTACCGCGTGCACAAGGACGGAGAGACGCACGAGTTCAATCCGGCCGTTGTTGAGACCATGCATGCGGCGATCCGGGGCGAGCTGATCGACCTCCGGCGGGAGAAGGAGGAACGTTTCGGGCGGTACCGCACCTTCCTTGCGGCGGCGGCCGCGGGCGGCCCGTCGCAGTTGCGCCACCTGTTGGAATTCCGGCCAGACCGCGGTCCGGTGCCGCTCGATGAGGTCGAGCCAGTGACGGCCATCACGCGCAGGTTTTCCACCGGCAACATGTCGCTGGGTGCCCTCTCGCCGGAGGCCCACGAGACTTTGGCTGTGGCCATGAACCGCCTTGGCGGGCGTTCGGCCTGCGGGGAGGGTGGCGAGGATCCGGTGCGCTTCGGGACGGAGCGGAACAGCGCGGTCAAGCAGGTGGCCTCCGGCCGGTTCGGCGTCACCCCCGCCTATCTGGCCTCCGCCCTGGAACTGCAGATCAAGATGGCGCAGGGTAGCAAGCCGGGCGAGGGGGGCCAGATCCCCGCCCGAAAGGTGACGGAGTACATTGCCCGCATCCGGCACACCACGCCCGGGGTGGCGCTCATCTCCCCACCGCCGCACCACGACATCTACTCGATCGAAGACCTGGCGCAGTTGATCTACGATCTGAAGCAGGTGAACCCGAAGGCGGAGATCTCGGTAAAGCTGGTGTCCCAGTCAGGTGTGGGGATCATCGCCGCCGGCGTGGCCAAGGGGCATGCGGACATCATCCTCATCAGTGGCCACTCCGGCGGGACCGGCAGTTCACCGCTCAATTCGATCAAGAATGCCGGGCTACCCTGGGAGATCGGCCTGGCCGAGACGCAGCAGACCCTTGTGGCCAATGGCCTGCGCGGGCGGGTGGCGCTCCGCGTCGACGGGGGGTTCCGTACCGGACGGGACGTGGTCATGGCCGCGCTCCTCGGCGCGGACCAGTTCAGTTTCGGCACGGCGGCGATGGTGGCTGAGGGCTGCATCATGATGCGCGTCTGCCACACGGACAACTGCCCGGTGGGCGTGGCGACGCAGCAGGCGCGGCTCCGGGAGAAGTTCACCGGAACGCCGGCGCAGGTGATGAACTACTTCCTGCTCATGGCGGAGGAAGTGCGCGAGATCCTGGCGGGGCTGGGCTATCGCAGCCTGGACGAGGTCATCGGCCGGGTGGACCTCCTGCGGCAGGAGCGGACCGGCGATCCGGCGGCGGACCGTCTCGATCTCAGTCCGCTGCTAGCCGCCAGTCGTTCCCTCTACGGCGGACCGGTGAACCTCCGGCATACAGGGGAACGCAACTCCCTGCCGCCTGAGGATCGTCTGGACACCCACATCCTGGATGCCGTCCGGGATGCCCTCGACCGGGGGGAGCCGGCGGAGCCGCATATCCGGATCCAGAACCGTGATCGCACGATCGGGGCCCGGTTGGCCTGGGAGATCGCCCAGACCCACGGTGATCGGGGGTTGCCGGCGGATACTGTCAAAGTCACGTTCGACGGTACGGCCGGGCAGTCGTTCGGCGCCTTCCTCACCCCCGGGGTGACCTTCCATCTTGTCGGGCTGGCCAACGATTACGTCGGCAAGGGGATGGCGGGCGGCGAGATCGTCATTCGGCCCCACCCCGACCTGCGCGGGCCGAGTCATCAGCATGTGCTGCTCGGCAACACCGTGCTCTACGGGGCCACCGGCGGAACGCTGTTTGCCGCCGGCCGGGCGGGTGAGCGGTTCGCGGTGCGCAACTCCGGAGCCGTCGCGGTCGTGGAGGGCACCGGAGACCATGGGTGTGAATATATGACCGGCGGTACGGTGGTGGTCCTGGGCCGGACCGGCTACAATTTCGCCGCGGGGATGACCGGTGGGGAGGCGTTCGTCCTCGACTTGGACGGCGGCTTCCAGAAACGATTCAATGACCAGTTGGTCCACTTGACGCCCATGCTGGATCAGGACGTCCGGCGGCTGCAGGACCTGATCGAGACCTTCGTCGACCGGACCGGCAGTGAGCGCGGGCATGAGATCCTGCGGGACTGGGATGCGTGGCTGCCACGCTTTTTCCGGCTCGCGCCGAAGGATGAGGTGCGCTGGATCTCGTCGGAGGAGGAGGGCAATTCGGACTGAGCCCGCGGGCATCGGTTCTCCGGTGCGGCAGGACCAGTCCCTGCGCCGCCCCCGCGCGCCTTCACGATTCGGCCTGTGCCCGACCTGCGCCGGCCTCCCGCCGGTGCTTGACGGCGGAAGGCCTCCGGCGCATGCTCATGCCGGAACGGGAGACCTGTGGGAGGCGATGGATGTGCCGCTCTATGACTACCGTTGCGAGACGTGCACAGCCGAGTTCGAGGCGCGCCGTCCGGTGGAGGAGCGGGACCGGGCCGTCTGTCCCAAGTGCGGCGGGATGCGGGTTACCAGGGGCATGCCCCTGGGGGTGACCTACGTGAAGTCAGCCCGAGGCACCGATCCGATCCCGGAGGGCTGCTGCGGCGGCGCGGAGGATGGCGCGGGTTGCGCCTGTACCTGCCGGGCCTGACGCCCCGGCGGATCGATGGATTCCCCCGGATGGCGGGAGGAGTCTGGCCGGGGCCGCACGGTGGTATCCCCACCGCTCAAGACACGGCACGGGGAGTGTCTCGCGAATCGTGCCGGGCCGAATCGCGGGGAAGGCCGCGCAGGGCGGCCGGGTTCCGGGCCTTGCCGAATTGTTCGCGCCCGTCGGCGACCCGGCGGCGGTCGTGCGCCGCAAGCCCATCCCGTGTCCCCTCGCCGGGTCCCGGAGGTTCGGGGTTTCCCTGCCGCCCGGTTGGCCGCAGTGGGTGAAGGTGCCGGTGCGGCGGTTGCGGGCGGCGCGGCGGCCACGGAGCGGGCCCCGGACCTCTGAGGGCGGAAACGCGCACGCTGCGAGAGTGGGCGCACGGCCCGAGCCGACCCCTACCGCGCCGCCGTCCGGCATCCACCCTGGCGCGGTTCCCCCCACCTGATCTCCGGGCGAAAGGCGCCCCTGCCCGCCTCAACCATCGTTTCGGACGGCAACCGCCGCGTCCTCGTCGGATTGTGCGGCCGACCGCGCACAAAAGCTCTTTGGCCGCTGCCCTGGAACCTCGTGCCCGACCGCGGCGTCAGAGGAAGCGACGCCCGAAAAGGGGAGACGAGGGATGCAGCGCCCGTACAAGCTCACGGCGGGACTTCTGACCGCGGTCGCCTTGGGATTGGCCCTGGCGCAGGCCGACGGCCGCGACGTGGTCAGAGCGGCCTCTGCTGCCACTGCCCTGGCACAGCAGACCATCACCGTGGCGGGCTCCGGATCGGTGACGGTCGTCCCCGACGTCGCCGACGTGAACCTTGGCGTCATCGCCCAGGCCAAGGATGCCGCAACGGCGATGACCGAGGACTCGCAGCACATGGCGGCGGTCGTCGCGGCCCTGGAGCAGGCGGGCCTTGCCGCGCAGGACATCCGCACCAGCGGTCTGAGCCTGAGTCCGCAGTACCGAAACGGCCCCGGCGCCGGTAGCGGCGTGATCACCGGCTTCAGGGCGGCGAATACCGTGGAGGTCACCGTGCACCAGGCCTCCACGGTTGGGGCGGTGATCGACTCGGCCCTGCAGGCGGGAGCCAATACCATCGAGGGCATCGACTTCGTTGTGAGCAATCCCGCCGCCGCCCGGGCCCAGGCTTACGGGCAGGCGGTGGCGGACGCGAAGGCCTCGGCGTTGGCGATCGCTTCGGCCGCCGGGCTGCAGATCACCGGAGTCCAGTCGATCTCCGCGGTCTCGACCTGCTGCGGCGGCCCGGTCTTCGCCGCGGCTGCGGAGGCCGCTCCCGCGGGTCCGCCGATCCTCGCCGGTCAGCAGACGGTGCGCGTGAGCCTGCAGGTCGTTTACGACGTGGCCCCCTGAGTGGTCGCCGTGCGGCGGTGCGCCCCTCTCGTCCCCAAGGCGGGGGGGCAGGTGCACCGCCGGGCGGTGCGCGCCTGGATTCCGGATACCACCCAGAACAGACGCTCTCCCCTCGCGCCGGATCGGGGCGGCGTCTCGACAGGCCGCCCGGCGGTGCGCGGCCGGGTGCGATAGGCGGGAGCCGTCCCAAGGATTGCACCACCTTCGGGCCGTCCTCCGATGGGCTGGGTGACCAGTGGTGTGCCGTGCGGCCCTTCCACTGCAACGATTCCGGGAAACGCCGCAGGCGACCCGCGATGGCGCCGTGGCGGGCGAGGCAGTTGCCGCCGGCTCTGCGCCGGTGCCGCACCATTGGGACTCTTCGGGCGTGTTGTACAGGCCGGCGGCGCCCGATCCCCGCCGCTGGCCTGTGCGCCACGCCCCGATCACCTGCGCCGTGCGTGTTGCACCGACACGGGCCCACAAACGCCTGTTCGCAGTGTGAGGGGGTCGGTCTCCATCACCTGTGGGTTCGGGGCCTACCAACCTGCCGACCTTCCCTGACCAGACATGCACCCAACGGGTCGCCCAAATCTACCCTGAGCCGTGCGGCGCCCGCGCTCTGGGCTTGCATACGGCGGAGCGCCGGGGTTGCCCGGCGGATGCCGCCCGGGTTCCGCCCAGGCCGGCCCCTGTCTCTCCGCCCTATGGGTCAATGTGCCTGTGCCCTTGTCCCGGTCCGGTCGCCCCACCGGGTGGAAACCGGAAGACCCGGGGTGGCAAGAGGCCTTGGAGCAGTGGCCGCGGCTGTTTGGCCAAAGGCGCGAGGTGCCCGAGTGTCTCGGCGCTGCCTCCCCGCAGCGCCTGTCCAGATCCGCCCCCACGATGGAGGTTGAACGTGCGATGTGTGGCATCGCCGGCTGGATCGATTGGGACGCCGACCTGACGCAGCAGCGCCCCGCCCTGGCGGCGATGCGCGACCGGCTGGCCTGCCGCGGACCGGACGCCGCAGGGGAGTGGATCACCCCGCACGCCGCCCTCGTTCACCGTCGACTTTCAGTCATCGACCCCGAGGGCGGCCGCCAACCCATGATCCGGACGCGTCGCGCCCTGCCCCTCGCTGTCCGCCCCCCTGCCGGCGCCGCCTCCGGGCGGTCGGATATCCAATTCCAGGACGAGGCGGCCTTCGTCCTCACCTACAACGGCGAGCTTTACAATACCGCAGAACTGCGGACCGAACTGGAATCGCGGGGGCATACCTTCACGACCCGCTGCGACACCGAGGTCCTGCTCCGCGGCTATATCGAATGGGGTCCGGCCTGTGTGGATCGTTTCAACGGCATCTTCGCCTTCGGCGTGTGGGACGCGGGCGCGCAGACCCTCTTTCTGGCCCGCGACCGCCTTGGTGTCAAGCCGCTGTTCTACGCCTGCCCCAGCCGCGGCCTGGTCTTCGCCTCCGAACTCAAGTCGCTGCTCTGCCATCCGAACATCCCGCCCGCGCTCGACACCGACGGGCTCGGCGAGATCTTTGCCCTGGGTCCCGCCCGCACGCCCGGGGTGGGGGTGTTCCGCGGTGTGCGCGAACTCCGGCCTGGCTGCACCCTTACCTTCGATGCCCACCGCGGAGTCCGGATCCGGTCGTACTGGAAGCTGCATTCCGCGCCGCACGGCGACCACACCGACACCACAGCGGCCACCGTGCGCGACCTCCTGCGCGATGCGGTGGTGCGGCAGCTGGTTTCGGACGTCCCCATCGCCAGCCTTCTCTCTGGCGGCCTCGACAGCAGCGCCGTGACAGCCATCGCCGCGCGCCACCTGGCCCTGGCCGGCAGGGGTCCCCTGCGCACTTACTCCCTGGAGTTCGCCGGGTCCGAGCGCGACTTTGCCCCGACGGCCTATTACGCCGATCCCGACGCCCCGTGGGCGGCGCGTATGGTGGAGGCCTGCGCGACCGACCACCGCGTGATCACGCTGGACACCCCGGAGCAGGCAGAGGCCCTGACGCGGGCGGTGATCGCCCGCGACCTGCCCGGACTCGCCGACGTCGACTCCTCGCTCTACCTCTTCTGCCGAGAGATTCGTCGGGAGACCACGGTCGGCCTCTCCGGCGAGGCTGCGGACGAGGTGTTCGGCGGCTACCCCTGGTGCCATTGGGAGGAAGCCATCAGCGCGGACACGTTCCCCTGGGCGCGGGCGACCGCCCTCCGCGCCGCGGTCCTTTCTCCGGAGATTCGTGCCCGCGTCCGGCCGGAGGAGTACATTGCCGATCGCTATCGCCAGGCGCTGGCGGAGGTGCCACGTCTGGCGGGGGAGTCGCCCCGCGAGGCCCGGATGCGCGAGATCCTCTATCTGAACATCACCCGCTTCCTGCCCACCCTGCTCGACCGCAAGGACCGCATGAGCATGGCGGTGGGCCTGGAGGTGCGGGTGCCCTTCTGCGACCATCGCCTGGTGGAATACGTCTGGAACATCCCGTGGGCGCTGAAGGCCTGTGACGGCCAAGCCAAGGGCATCCTGCGGCGCGCTCTGCGCGGCGTGCTGCCGGACGACGTGCTCGGGCGCAGGAAGGTGCCGTACCCGCGTACCTTCAATCCCAGCTACCTGG
Organism: Bacillota bacterium; assembly: GCA_021803205.1. Lineage (GTDB taxonomy): Bacteria > Bacillota > Sulfobacillia > RBS10-35 > JAJYVN01 > JAJZMB01. The sequence goes on from JAJZMB010000072.1 coordinate 25,652, forward strand.
CCGCCGTGCGCGGCTGGTTGCGGGGCATCCTGACCGACCCTTCCTCCCCGCTGCGCGACCTGGTCGACAGGCGCTACCTTTCCGGCCACCTGGAGCAGGACGGCCCGCCGAACCTGCAATGGTTCGGGCAGACGATGAGTGGTGCGCAGTTCTACGCCTATCTCTGCCAGGTGGACACCTGGATGCGGGTCTATCGCGTGCAAGTGGTATGAGCGGTCGAGGCGGCACCCGGCAGGGATGCGCCGCGATGGCGCCGCCGCTCATCCCTGCGCGGGTCACACCCCGCTTCCCCACGCTGGATTTCCTCGCCCGGCGTCGGTGCACCAGATCAATTGGGCCGGAGCGGCCCCCGTGCCCTCGCGAATGACCGCCCCACCCTGAACGGGAATGTGGGCATGCTCCAGAGTGTGCTCTCCCTCTGCCCTCCACCCACGGGCTCGCGCCCTCAGGCACCCTCTGCAACCCTGTGCTTCGCCGGGTGAAGGTCGGGCCGCCCGTGCGGCGGATGCACATGCGGCTATGAAGACGGCTGCCCCTGCGCATCTTGCGAGACGGCCTGCTGCAGAAAGGCACGCAGCGCAGCGGCGGCCGGGGACATGCGCGCTTCCCGGGCGACGGCAAGATGGAGCAGCCGCACGATCGAGTGTCCCGGGACAACGGCAAGCGCGCCCCGGGACACCTCGTCCGCCACCACCGACCGGGAGAGGAAGCCGAGTCCCATCCCGGCGGCCACACCGCGCTTGATCCCCTCCGAGCAGCCCAGGGTGAGGCTCCGGGCCGGGCGCAGACCCGAGCGCTGCAGGTAGGCTGCGACCGCTCGTCGGCTCCCGGAACCCTCCTCCCGCAGCAGGAGCGTCTCCGAGGCGAAGTCGAGGGCATGCGCTGCTTGGTGTGCCAGCCGGTGGTCGGGTGGGGCGAGCAGCCAGATCTCGTCTTTGACGAACGGCTGGACAAAGAAGTCCTGACCGGCCATATCTTCCGACAGGACGCCGATGTCCGCCTCGCCGCCGCTCACCTGCCTGGCCACCTCGGCGCTGCGCGAGACGGTGAGGTGCACCTCGATTCCGGGGTGACGGTGTGTGAAGCGAGCCAGGATCGCCGGCAGGATGTAGCCGCCGGGCGTGGTCCCCGCCGCGAGGCGCACTCGGCCCCGGTCCAGGCTCCGGAGTTCGTCCATAGTCTGGACCGCCTCGCCGCAGAGGTCCAGGATGCGTTCGGAATAGGCGTACAGTGCACGGCCGGCCTCGTTGAGGGTCACACGGGGTCGGCGCTCGGCGAGGAGCGGGAAACCCAGGGCGGCCTCCAACCCCTGAATCTGGCGTGAGATCGCGGGCTGGCTGCGGTGGAGCACACCGGCGGCACGGGAGAAGCTACCAAGGCGCGCGACCTGATAAAAGGCCCGCAGGGCGCCGAGATCCATTGCCCCAACGGCTTCCTCGCGGATCACGCGCGCCGCCCCCGTTCCCTCAAAGCATCCATGTGATGCGTATTTCGCATATGGCGGATCCGGTGCCGCTGCGGTGATTATACGAGATGTGCGCTATGATGCAGCGGGGCGGTGGCAACGGTGGATGGCGTCCTGCGGTTGACGGCCTATTCTCCCGGTTCCGGCTGCGCCAGCAAGGTGGGACCGCAGGATCTCTACGAACTGCTGCACCGACTGCCGGCGCTTGACGACCCCCGCGTCCTCGCCGGTGTGGGAGAGGATGCGTCCGTGTTCCGCCTGCGGGAGGATCTCGCCGTGGTGCAGACGGTGGACGTCATCACGCCGGTGCTGGACGACCCGCGTGCCTTCGGCGCGGTGGCGGCGGCCAACGCCATGAGCGACATCTATGCCATGGGCGCGGTGCCTCTGTTCGCCCTCAACGTGGTCGCCTTTCCGGTGCGGATGCTGCCCCTCGGTATCCTGGAGGCCATCATGCAGGGGGGGGCCGCCAAGGCCGCCGAAGCCGGGATCCCGATCGTCGGCGGGCATTCCCTGGACGACCCCACGCCCAAGTACGGCATGGTCGTGACCGGTGTGGCCGATCCCGCACGCATTGTGCGCAAGTCGGGCGCCCGTCCGGGCGATCGCCTGGTGCTCACCAAGCCCCTCGGCATCGGGGTGTTGACGACGGCGCTTGTACAGGGCCGGGCTGGTGCGGGGGTGGAAGAGCGCGTGCTGGCTGTGATGGGGCACCTGAACCGGGCGGCCGCCGAGGCGATGCAGACGGTGGGAGTCAGCGCCTGCACTGACGTCACCGGGTTTGGCTTGCTGGGTCACCTCCATGAAATGAGTAAGCAGAGCGGGGTCGCCGCGACCGTGACGCAGGGACGCGTGCCGGTGCTGGCAGAGGCGTGGGAACTCCTGCGCGACGGCGCGGTCTCCCAGGGCACTCGGAACAACTTCCGGCTGCTGCGCGACCGCGTGAAGTGGCACCCGGCGGTGCCGGCCGAGGCCCGGACCATGCTCTGCGATGCCCAGACCTCCGGAGGCCTACTCATCGCCGTGCCCGGAGAGCGTGCAGAAACGCTGCTGACCACGCTGGCAGCCGGCGGCGTGGAGGCCGCGGTCATCGGCGAGGTGCTGCCCGGGCCTGCCGGCTCCATCGAGGTGGTACCCTGAGCGGCCCGCGCCGGCCAGCGCCCCTGAGCGCGGGGTGGTCGGGGAGGCGGGAAGGGCGGGGTGCTGCGACCGGGGGGGTGGGCGACCACCCGCCCGGTCGCGGTGCCCCGTCGGCCGGCGGGGCGACACACATCCATGTCAGGAGGAGGGGTCCGGATGCCCTCGGAGCGGCCCGTCTACCTCGATTACAACGCCACCACGCCCGTCGATCCGGCCGTGTTCGCCGCGATGCGCCCGTACCTGGAGGCGGAGTTCGGCAATCCCTCCAGCGGGCACGTGTACGGCCGGGCCGCCCGGGACGCGGTGGACCGGGCGCGGCGACAGGTGGCCGACCTCCTCTGCGCCGCGCCCGAGGAGATCGTCTTCACCGGGGGCGGCAGCGAGGCCGACAATCTCGCCATCCTCGGCTGCGCCCTGGCGCAGTTGGACCGCGGCCGGCACATCGTCACCTCTGCCGTCGAGCATCCGGCCGTAGTCGCCGCCTGCCGGTACCTCCAGCGCTGGCACGGATTCGAGGTCACCGCCGTACCCGTGGACGGCACCGGGTCGGTGGACCCCGACGACGTGCGCCGCGCGATCCGTGCCGACACGATCCTCGTCACCGTGATGCATGCGCAGAACGAGGTGGGTACGCTCCAGCCGGTGACAGAGATCGCGACCGTGGCGCACGAAGCCGGGGTGATCTTTCACTCAGATGCGGCGCAGTCTGTCGGGAAGGTACCGACCCGCGTTGCTGAACTCGGCGTTGACCTTCTGGCGCTGGCGGGACACAAGCTATATGGGCCCAAGGGGGTCGGGGCCCTGTACGTCCGCGCGGGGATTGTTCTGGAGCCGCTGATCCACGGGGCGGAACAGGAGCGCGGTCTGCGCGCGGGTACCGAGAACGTCGCCGGCATCGTCGGCCTGGGCACGGCCTGCGCGCTCGCCGACACGGAGTTGCGGGAAGGCGGCGGGCACCTGTGCGCCCTGCGCGATGACCTCTTCTCGCGCCTGGCCGCGGCGATCCCCGACCTGCGGCTGCACGGCCATCCGGAGCGGCGGCTGCCGAACACACTGAACGTGGGCGTGTCCGGGATTGCAGGGGCGGCGTTGCTGGCCGAAGCCCCGGGGGTGGCGGCTTCGACCGGTTCAGCCTGTCACGCGGGGCGAACGGAGCCGTCCGGGATCCTGCTGGCGATGGGGCTGTCCCGGGAGGAGGCGCTCACGGCGGTGCGCTTATCCCTGGGCCGGTTCACCACCGAGGGAGACGTGTGGCGCGCAGCCGATGCCCTGACCGCAGCTGCGGTGAGGGCGCGGGGCGCTTGAATCACCCGGGGGGTAGCCGTCCCAGTACGTCGCTTGCTAGCGGCGGCCCCCGCAACAAGGCGCCGGCAAGTAGCCCCTGCGGGCGCCTCGGGCCGCGGAGGCTATCCAGAAACCCCAGGCGCGTCCTCCTCTGGATAGCGATTCTGTTGTGCCTCGAGGTTCACAGCGACGGAGGCAGTACCACGTCCGATTTCGGGGGAGCCTCTCGGGTTGCTCCAAGTGCCTGCATCCTGAGAGCTCGCGCGGGAAGTGGGCGACGCGCCAAGTACGCTGGGGCAGTGCGTCCCGCAAGGCAGCGAAGCGACGCGGCACACTGGCGCCAGGGAAGAGGGTCGACGCGCATGGGTGGGCGTCCGCGGGGGGGGCACCCGCTGGGCCGCCCCCGCGGGCGTGCGCAGCATGAAACTGCTCTTGCTGCCGACGCAGAATGCTAAAACCATTTGCTCCTGAGTGAGCGCCGGTTCCATATCATCATCGCCGGATCCATGAAGATCGGTGGCGCCGGAATGCCCCAGGCCACCGCGCGCTGGATCAAGGTGATGCGAAAGTCCTCTCGCCGCGCTTGCAGCGTAGCGGGAAATCGGCGCTCCCCAACCAAGTCGTCCATACGCCGCGCCCCCGGGCTCTGCAGCCGGCCGCTGTGCGCACAGCGTTACCGCCTGTATAATCCCCCCGGGGGGGATATGGATGGAGGAGAGCGAAGCCCGGTCGCACAGGCACGAGCGTCGACCGATGCTCGCCCGGATGGCGCGGATTGAGGGGCATGTGCATGCCGTCGGCGACATGCTGGCCGAGGATCGCCCGTGTCCAGATATTCTGGTGCAGTTGGCCGCGGTGAAGGCGGCGGTCAATCAGGTCGCGCGCCTTGTGTTCGAGGATCACCTGGATTCGTGCGTCCGCCATGCGGCCCGCAACGGCGATGCGGAGGCGGAGATCGAGGGACTGAAGTCGGCGCTGAGCGGCTACTTTTCCTTCTAAACCGACCGACCTGGAGGCGAGCGCGCTGATCGGCACGTCGGTTCCGCTCTTACTCGCCGCCGCGGCTGGTGTCGGGATCGCCCACTCAATCCTGCCGGATCACTGGGTGCCGCTGGCGGTGATCGCACGGACGAACCGCTGGAGTCTCGCCCGCACCGCGAAGGTGAGCCTACTGGCCTCGCTCGGGCATGTGAGTATCTCGCTTGTGCTGGGCATCCTCCTGGCCGCCGCCGGGCTTGCCCTGCGCTCCGCGGTGATCGCCGACGAGGCGCAAATCGTCGGGGGTGTGCTGGTGCTGACCGGACTGGGGTTCCTGGCGTGGGCCATGCTTGCCCGAGGCCATGGCCACAGCCGCGGCGGGCGGCACACGCATCCCTATCCCCGTGCGCATCTGCAATCGCACGATCCCCCGCCAGACGTGGCGCACCGCGTTCACGCGCATGGCCAGGGAGTTGAGCCGCACGCGCACGATCATGGGCACGGTCATGACGGCCATACTCACCAACACAGCCACAACGCCCACCCACACAAGCACGTCGGCGCGGCAACACGTGCCACCGCAGCGGCGCCGCGGCGTGGCTCGTGGCTGACTGAGATCGCGGTGCCGTTCGGCGTGGCGGCATCCCCCGACCTGACGATTCTCCCAGTCTTCCTGGCCGCCTCGGCCGTCGGGGTTGGTGCCGCCGTCGGCACGTTGGCTGCCTTTGCCGTGGCGACGCTGCTCACGTTCGTGATCCTTACCCTCGCGGCCACCATCGGTGGCTACCAGGTCGACTGGCCTTGGCTGGAAGCCAACGGGCACATCGTTTCGGCCCTGGTGCTCCTGGTTGTCGGCGGCCTGGTCTATGCCCGCGTCTGACGCGCGGATGCGGTGCGCCACGGCAGCGGGATCCAGTCTCCCCACTGCTCTTGCCGTGGAGTGGACCGTCGTGCCGTCCTGAAAGGCCATGATCGGTGCCGGTGGTGCGTATGGGCGCACTCACCTGGCTGGGTGCCGGGGCCGTCAGCCGCATGTTCTTGTTCTACTGGCTGGAGCCGCGGTTGCCGCGGCTCCAGCCAGTGTTTCGGCCTGAGGGGCGCCGCGTCGACGCGGGCGCCCGGGCCCTGGTGGCCTCTGTCCGCTGACGACAGCGCCTGCGCCCGGCGCGGTGACGGGGCGCCGCGCACTCTCAGGGCCGTATCCGGCGTTCGCGCGCGGCGGTCAGTTTCCGCTCCGTGTCATTCCCAGTCCGGCCAGGATGCCGGGGCGCACCCCTGCCTGGCCGCAGTCTGCGTGTGCGCAGGGACCGGTTTCGAGTTGCAGCGTTGTGTGGTCGATGCCAAACTGTTGCTGGAGGTTCCGTCCGATGCGGGAGATGACCGCTTCGGTTTCCGAGAGCGGAACATCCCGCAATACCAGGTGGCCGCTGAGGGCGGAGCGCATCCCATCCAGACTCCACACGTGCACGTGGTGCACGGAGAGGACCGCCTCATCCGCCTCCATGGCGGCAGCCACCTCGCCCGCTTGGATGCCCGGGGGCGTGCCCTCCATCAGTACATTGACCGTCTGGGCGACGATGCCCCACGCCCCACGCGCGATGAGCAGCGAGATCCCGACGCTGACCAGCGGGTCCCAAAAGAGCCGGTGCGTGGCCGCAACGAGGACACCGGCCAGGAGCACGCCCGCGGACGCCGTGGCGTCGCCCAGCACATGGAGCCAGGCGCTGCGCACGTTGAGGTTTCCCCCGTGCCCGTGGATATGGCCCGCATGGTCCCCGTGATCATGGCCGGCGTAACCGCCGGCACCGAGGCGCAGACCGATGACCAGGTTGCCGGCCATCCCGACGCCCGCCACCGCCCACATTATCCACGGGGTCACGGTCACCGGGTGCCTGAACCGTGAGACCGCTTCGGCCAGGATCCCGCCAGCGACCACGACCAACGTCCCGGCGTTGAAGAGGGCGGCCAGAATACCGGCACGGTGGAAGCCGTATGTGCGCTGCGGCGTCGGCGGCCGGCCGGCCAGGCCCGTCGCGTACCAGGCGAGGCCGAGGGACAATACGTCGGTGAGCATGTGCCCCGCATCACTGAGCAGGGCCAGGCTGTGCGAGAGCAGCCCGCCGCCCACTTCGGCCAGCAGGATCAGGCCGGCGCCCCAGAAGGCGGTGCCCAGAAGCCGCGCGACCCCGCCTTCGTGGCGACGCTCCTGCGGACCGTGCTCGCGGTTATGCGCGTGAGCGTGCTCGTCCGACTGTCCCGTCAACACCATCCCTCCGGGGTCGGACCTCAGTGGGCAGCCGTAGCCGACCGCGCGGCCTCGATGGCCTCCCGAGCTTCGCGGGGACCAGGAAGTAGACGATGCCGAGCGCCGCCTGCGCGGCGGCCAACCACCAGCCGAACATCGCCCGCAACGCTGAGACGGCCAGGCCCGTCGCATCCGCGTACGCGCGGGCGTTGCCGCTGCGCACGGCGCCAGCGTCAGATGCTCCGGCGCTCATCGGCCAGGTCTCTCCCGCGGGGTGCCGTGCGCAAACGGGCCAACGGCGCGGCCAGCGACGGATCGGTCAGCCGGTAAATGGCCATGCGCCCCTGCTTGCGGTAACGCACCATGCCGAAGGTGCGGAGGATCTTGAGATGCTGGGAGGTCGCGGTCTGGGTGATGCCGAGCAGGCCGCTGAGGTCGCAGACGCACAATTCGGCCAGGGACAGAGCCGACAGGATGCGCAGACGCGTCGGATCTCCGAGGGCGCGGAACCGCTCGGCCTCGACCTGGGCGCGTTCCTCGTCTACGACTAGGGGTTGCAGGGCCGCGAGCTTGATCCCATGGACGACGACCGCGTCGCAGGCACCCTCCTCACGTTCGGTCACCGCAGCCGCCCCCCCTGGATATCGATCCCTGCGCACATGCGCATATACTGCACCGCCTTGCTGTGCCGCGCAACCCCCGCATGAACCGCATCCCTCGATCGGGTCGCCCTCGGTTCTCCCGTCAGCCGAGTGGTTCACTTCTGGTGTGGGCATCGGCGGCGGGTTTTGAAGTGGATTCGCCGTGCGCGGCGAGGTTCGACGCCACGACCACCCCTGGTCGGCAGGGGCAAAGCCGCGCCGAGCCTACAGGCGATGTCTTTCAAATCGGACCAAACAGGTCCGTTTAGGCCACTGCAAAGGCCCGCTCGGACGCGGGAACCGTTCCCCGCGCTTGTGAAAGCATGCATGCGCTGAAACAGGGTCTGGTGGGGGCGGGGTCGGTGCAACTCACCCGTGCCGCGGACTACGGGGTGCGCCTGATGCTATGCGCAGCGGCGGGTGGTCCGGAGCCGGTGCTCACGGTCGCGGATCTGGCACGGCGAGAAGGGCTGCCGGCACCGTTTCTCGGCAAGGTGGCGCAGCGGCTGCGGACGGCCGGGCTGCTCCAGAGCAGCCGCGGGCATGCCGGTGGCTTCCGACTCGGTCGGCCCGCCCGGGAGACCAGCCTTCGAGATGTCGTGGAGGCGATCGAGGGACCGATTCACCTCAACTGGTGCCTGGTGCGTCCGGGTGCCTGCGGCCTGGAGGCGACCTGTCCCGCCCACGCGGTATGGTGCCGTGCCCAGACCGACCTCCTCCACCGTTTGGAAGGGGCCTGCCTGGCAGACATGGTCCGGCTCCGGCCGGACGCGCAGCCGCCGGAGTGTCCAGGTGGCGGGGCGGTGCCCGAGAGCGGTGCGTGAGGGCCGCATCGCCTGTGCCGTTTCGGTCCCCGTGGCCGGCGCGCCCCTGTGGGGGCCATGGCCGCAGCTCTGTCGGTGCGCGGGCCGCGCGCCGGCTCGGAGGGCCAGGTCCGGACCCGTTGCGGATCGTGAGGAGTGATCCGGGTTGTCACGTGGAGGCACGCATTGCGCACTGCCGCTGCAAAGGCAGGTAAACCCGGTCGTCGGGCGCCCGAGCGGACATCGGCGGCCCCCGACGGGCAGAGGCGCCGCCGGCGTCCGCCGGACCGGCCGGCCGGGTCGAAGGCCTGCCCGCCTCGTGTCTGCCGTTGCCGCCGCCGCGGCGCTGTTGCTCACCGGTTGCGGCCCGGATTACGTCGTTTTGCACCCCGTGGGCCCGGTGGCCAAGAGCGAACTGCACGTGGTGGAGATGGCCGCCGTCCCCATGGCCGCCGTGTTCCTCTTCGTCGTCGCGCTCTTTTTCATCGCAGTGTTCCGCTTTCGCGACAGGCCCGGCAATACCGCTCCCTATACGCCCGAGTGGGAGGGCAGCCGGCGCCTGGAAGTGGTCTGGTTTGCCATACCCATCCTCATCGTCGGTTTCATCGCCGTCCCCACGGTGCGGACGACCTTCGCCCTGGACCGCTTGCCGCCGGCCCGGGACCCGCTGATGATCGACGTCACTTCCCTGGACTGGAAATGGCTGTTCCAGTACCCCAGCGCCCGCATCGCCACCGTCGATTACCTGAAGGTGCCCACGGGCCGCCCGCTCCTCTTCGAACTGACGGCCGATAGCCCCATGAACACCTTCTGGATCCCGCAGCTGGGCGGCATGGAGTACACAATGCCCGGCCGGGTGCTGCCGCTCTGGCTGCAGGTCGACAGGCCGGGTATCTACTGGGGTCGCAGCGGCAACTTTTCCGGCGTCGGCTTTGCCCAGATGCAGTTCCGTCTGCAAGCCGTGTCCCCGGCGGCGTTCACCGCCTGGGTCGCGGGCGTGCGCGGAACCGATCCGCCCATGTCCCCCGCGGACTACCGCGAGCTGCTGAAGCCCGCCGTGGTGGGCGACCAGACGTATGCCGGCTATCCGGCGGGGAGTTTTCCGGCCCAGACCCACGGGTTCACGCTGACGGGCGGCATGTACACGTACCCGCAGACGGCGTAGCCGGGTTCCGGCCGGTACGCGCACGGCGATGCGAGCACTCCGGAAGGGTGGACGGCGGATGTCGCTGCTCGGGCAGCTGTTTCCCTCCAGCGTCCTGCGGCCGATGGAACTCGGCTCCGACGGGCTGATCGTCCTGACGGTCGCGGGGCTCCTCTTTGTACTGACCCGCTACCGGAAATGGGGTTGGCTGTGGCGCGAGTGGATCACCACCGTCGACCATAAGAAGATCGGGGTCATGTATCTTGTGGCGTCGCTGGTGATGCTCTTCCGCGGCGGCGTTGACGCCCTGCTGCTGCGCACGCAACTGGCCGCACCGAACAGCACCTTCCTCGGCCCGGAGCATTACGACGAGATCTTCACGACGCACGGGACGATCATGGTCTTCTTCATGGCGATGCCACTGATGTTCGCGCTCTACAACGCCGTCATTCCACTGATGATCGGGGCGCGGGACGTCGCCTTCCCCCGTTTGAACGCCATCAGCTTTTGGGTCTTCGCCTTCGCCGCGATCCTCTTCAACATCTCCTTCGTCATCGGCGGGTCTCCCGACGCCGGCTGGACGGCGTATGCCCCGCTGACAGAGCTCACGTTCAATCCCGGGGTCGGGGAAAACTACTACCTGCTGGCACTGCTGATCAGCGGCATCGGCACGCTGGCGAGCGGGATCAACTTCGTGGCGACCATCCTCGGGATGCGCGCCCGGGGCATGACGCTGATGAGGATGCCTCTATTCGTCTGGTCGGCCCTGGTCTCCTCGGCGCTGATCCTGTTCGCCTTCCCCGCGCTCACCGTGGCCCTGGGACTGACGATGCTCGACCGCCTCTTCGGCTCAAGCTTCTTCACCATCGCCCACGGCGGCATGCCCATGATGTACGTCAACCTATTCTGGATCTGGGGCCATCCAGAGGTCTACCTGCTGGTGCTGCCCGCCTTCGGGATCTTCTCGGAGGTGGTCGCGACCTTCTCCCGGAAGCGTCTCTTCGGATACGCGTCGATGGTGGGGTCGCTGCTGGCCATCACGCTGCTCAGCTTCGGCGTGTGGGTGCACCACTTCTTCACCATGGGTGCAGGCGCCGCCGTCAACGCCTTCTTCGGCGTCTCCACGATGCTCATCGCCATCCCGACGGGTGTAAAAATCTTTAACTGGATCATGACGATGTGGGGCGGTCGCGTCCGCATGACCGTCGCCATGCTCTGGCAGATGGCTTTCATCCCCGTCTTCGTGCTCGGGGGCGCCACAGGAGTGCTGCTGGCCGTCGTGCCGGGGGACTATCAGTTCCACAACAGCTACTTCATGGTGGCGCACTTCCACACCATGCTGATCGGCGGGGTGGTCTTCGGCTTCCTCTCCGGCCTCTATTACTGGTGGCCGAAGATGTTCGGCTACATGCTGGACGAGCGCCAGGGTCGCTGGGCCTTCTGGCTATATTTCATCGGTTTCTGGGTCACCTTCGTGCCGCAGTACCTCCTGGGGCTCGAAGGGATGACCCGGCGCATGTACACCTACTCCGCCGGCTTCGGCTGGACCACGCTGAATCAGATCTCCACTCTGGGCGCTTTCATCATGGGCGCTGGCTTCCTCGTGCTTGTGTTCAACATCGTGTACAGCATGTTGCACGGCGAGCGCGACCTGACCGGGGATCCGTGGGACGGCCGCACACTGGAGTGGTCGCTGCCCTCTCCGGCTCCGGAATACAACTTTGCCTGCCTGCCCACGGTTGCCGAGCGCGACACCTGGTGGGAGGCCAAGCGGGAGGGAGGGGCAGTGGCCGCGCGGCTGCGGGCCGGCGACATCGGGCCCATCGTCATGCCCAAGCCTACTGCCGTGCCCTTCTTTATCGGCCTCGGCTTCTTTGTCGCCGGGGCCGGCATGGTCTTTTCCTGGTGGGTGGTGGCCGCTGTCGGGTTCGCCGGCGTGTTGGCCCTGCTGGTGGCCGGCTGGTTCGACTACCGGGACCACGAGGAATTGAGCCGTGACGTGGTGCTCCGCGCCGAGGCCGCAGCGGGGAGGGTGCAGGCATGAACGCCTCCCTGGAGGCCGGGCAGTCCGGCAGGGTCCCGCTGGAGTTCTCCGACCACCATGGCGCTCTGAGCATTCTGGGGTTCTGGCTGTTTCTGGCCTCCGACGTTGTGCTCTTCTCCTGCCTGTTCGCCGTCTACGCCTCTTACGGGATGCGCACCGCGGGCGGTCCGACGCCGATGCAACTCTTCCACTACGGCCCTGCGCTGGCCGAAACGCTGCTGCTGCTCTGCAGCAGCTTTGCCTGCGGACTGTGCGTCTACCAGTTGCGCCGGCGCAGCACCAACGGCACCACGGCCTGGCTGGCCGTGACCATGCTCCTCGGTCTCGGTTTCGTCGCCATGGAGGCGCATGAATTCGCCTCCTACGTCGCTTCGGGCGCCACATGGCACAAGAGCGCCTTCCTTTCGGCCTTCTTCACGCTTGTGGGCACGCACGGTCTGCATGTCTCGTTCGGTCTGCTGTGGGCCGCCTCACTCCTGGTGCAACTCCGGCGCCACGGACTCAACGCCGTCAGTGCTCGGAAGCTATATGTGTTCAGTCTGTATTGGCACTTCCTAGACATCATTTGGGTCTTCATTTTCAGCGCGGTGTATCTGGTCGGCAGAATCAGTTGAGCGCCGGGTGCGCACCCGGTGTCCGGCCGGAGGGGGAGCGAGGACATGTCGCAGCAGATTGTGACGCACGCCTCGGCGGCGGTGGAACCGGCGGCGCACGCCTCGGGGATGGAGCACGCCGACCCGGTCGAGATCGCCGCCCTGATGCCCCACTTCGAAGCCGTGGGCTTTCCGGCCAAGCAAGTGTTTGGATTTGTGGGTTCGGTGGCGCTGACCCTGCTCGCTCTGTGGGTGGTGTCGCAGCATCGGCTGCCTGCGCCGCTGCTGCTTCCGGCGGTGCTCGTGTCGGCGGCCGTGCAGGCCCTCGTCCAACTGGGTTCCTTCATGCACCTGCGTGAGGCGCGCGGCGAGACCTGGCAGATTCCGGTGCTGGCCCTGGCCTTCGTCATTGCCGCCGGTATCGTCGGCTTCTCCTTCTGGATCATGACCTTCAAGTCGGGGGTGTCCTAAGACTGCAATCAGGCTTCTGTCCCCCGACCACCGTGGACGCGCTCAAGGTAATTGGCCCCAAGTCGGTTGAGATACGTGTCCCGATGTCACCCTTGCCGGCGAGCCTCTGTGGGCACGGTCCAGGACGGCGCGGCAATCCCCCAAAGCCGTGCTGGAGCCGCCCTGGCCGATCAGCCTACCGTGCCCACCACTCCCCGGCAAGGGCAAGGCTCCGCTGACATCGGGACACGTATCGTGCACGTGTTGAGTCCAAATAGCCCACTCGCCTCCACCACCGGATGTGGCGGGGCGCCGACTACGGCGACCACGGCGGATGGTGGATGAACATGCATCCCTGCTTGCAGTCCTAAGGCGGCGCGCGGGTTCCGTGGGGCCGCCGCGCGAAGTCGCGACCGACGACCGCAGCGCCCACCGGCGTGGGGGAGTGTGGGCCGCGACCTTGGTCGCGACCCGCGGGGAGTGATGTGTTCTGGAGGAGGTGCAGACACTGACAGGGGACGCGTTGGACCGCCACAATCCCGGTTACGAGACGGCGCGGATGGATTTCAACCGCCGTCTGCAGCGCTTCCCGCAATAGGTGGTGTTCTGCGCGGTGGTACACGAAGTGGAAAACGCCGTCCGCTGCTCCCGCGCGCACCGTCTGCCGTTGCGGGCACGCAGCGGTCGGCACAGCTGCAAAAACTGTTCGCTGGTCCACGACGGGGGCGTCGTGATCGACGTCAGCGCACTGCACGCGGTGGAGTTGGACGCATCGCGCGGGTCGGTGCCGGCGCGAATTTGGGGCAGATCTACTATGCCCCCGGCAACGTCTTCCACTTTCCGCAGGCGAGCGGACGCATCCGGCTGTCGTGGGGGCGCCGCCGCACAGGTCGGTGTCCGCAGACCCTCGGGGGATATCGGACAGCGGAGCGACGGCCGGGGCGGACTCCGGCAACGCCCTCCCGGGTGTGCGGTCGGGACGGCGGGGCGCGTGCGCCATGGCCCGCATGCGCAGTGAACCGCGCAGTTAGGAATGCGCAACCGCGTACGCCGGCCTGGCGGGAGAAGCACGGGCGCCTGCTCTGCCTGGGCCGGGTCCGGTTCGCGCCTGGATGTGACCGCCGCCCTCCCGGCGGTGACCGTATGGGAATGAACCGTTCGCGCCCTATCGCGTCGTGCGCGCAGCCCCTATACTCGCACCGGGGAAGCCCCGCCGCCGCGGTTCCGGCGGCGTGCGCCGCTTCCCGCCCAGGGGGCGAGCGAGGGGGTTTCCCGTGCCAGTGACGCCCCGGCGCGCCCTCTTGGCCTACCTTCGGCTCTTCGGCGTGAGTTGCCTCTGGGGCGGAAACTTCGTCGTCGCCAAGATCCTTCTGCGGTACTGGCCGCCGGACCGTTTTGCCGGCAGCCGCATCGCGTTCGCGGCGCTCCTGCTCGGCGCCGTGGCGACCCTGCACGGCCAGCGATGGCGTCTGGGGCTTCGGGCCTGGGGAACCCTGGCCGCGGCGGGGGCCATCGGCATCGGACTCAACAACGCCCTGCTCTACGGCGGGCTGCGCTATACCAGCGCGGCCCACGGTTCGCTGATCATGGCTCTCTCACCCGTCGGAACAGCGGTTGTCCTACGCCTCTGGGACCGTGAGCCCTTCACCCCGGGACGCATCCTGGCCGTGGTCCTCGGTGCGGTCGGCGCCGCCATCGTCATCCTGCCGGCACGCGGCGGAGTCCGGCCCTTCGCGGCGGGTGGCGGGGACATCGCCGTTTTCGGCGCCATGCTCTGCTCCTCGATCAGCTTCCTGTTCCTCAAACGCGGGCTGGAGACGGTGGATCCCGCCTCGGCGACGGCCGTGACGCTTGCGGCCGGTGCCCTGGTACTTGTGCCCCCGTCCGTCGGTGAACATATGGCCGCCGGATCCGGTCTCGGTTGGGTGCTGGCGCTGCTGGCCATCTCGGCCGTGTTTTCCATGGGACTCGGCATGCTGTGGTGGAATGCCGGAGTCGCCGTGGTCGGGGCCACCCGCACCGTCATCTTCAATGACGTCGTGCCGGCGATCACGCTCATCCTCGGCGCGGTCGTGCTGCACGCACCGATCACGCCGCGGGATGTGCTGGGCTTCGTACTCATTGCCGGGGCCATCGTCTGCACGGTCTCTCCCCACCGCGGTTGGCGCCGGCCCGACCGAGAAGGGCCGCTGCTGCCGAACACCACCATCTGACCGCGGCGGCCGATAACCGAGGACACAGGGGCTGGGCGGAACGCGTACGGGGATCGCCGTCCGTGGGAACGGGGGGCCGGACCGCGTCGGCTCCCCGGCATGGACCGCGCATCCAGGCGCCGCCTGCCGAGAAACGCCGGGGCGTTCCTGCGGTGAGTCCGCTGCCTTCGCTGATCATGTGGATATCGTATAAGCATGCCGACGTTTCGGCATTGGACGCATGACTTGGGTCCACCTACCCTTATGAGGTGCAGGGACGTTGCCGGTTGACGGCGCGTCCCGTCTGGGGGTGGGTCCCGCTGAAGATCGGCGTGGTCATCGAGAGCAATGATCCGGAAACCGCGTGGAATGCCTTTCGCTTCGCTGTCAAAGCACTGGATTGCGGGCACGCGGTCCGCGCCTTCCTGCTCGGGCCGGGCGTCGAGTGTGAAGGCATCCGCCAGGGTGCGTTCGACGTTCCCGCCCAGATGCAGGCGTTTGCGGAGCATGGCGGGGATCTTCTCGCCTGCGGCACCTGCCTGCGCTCACGCCGGATGGACGGCTCCGACCTCTGCCCCGTCTCGACCATGCAGGATCTCGTCGACCTGAGCGTGTGGGCCGACCGTGTGCTGACATTCTGACCGGGGGGAGGGAGCCCACCGATGCCGCGATCCTCCGTTGCGGCCGCCATCCCCGATGCCGGGATCCGCACCAAGCCGCTGGATGAGCCTGCCATCCGCCGCTGGATGGTGCGGCAGGCCGCCGGGGCTGATCCGGCGCTGGACGTCGGCTGCGGTGCGGGGGAACTGTGCCTGGAGTTGGCGCGCCAGGGCCATCATGTGACCGGTGTCGACCGGGACCCGACACAGCTGGCTGCGGCGCGCCAGCGGTCCGCCCAGGGCGGATCGTATACCCGGCCGCAGTGGCTGCAGGATGACGGGGAGGTTCTCCGCCTGCTCGCCGATGGCAGCTTCGGTGCGGTGACGTTGGTCTTCGTGCTGCACCACCTGGTGGACCCCGGGGCGGGGTTGCGGGCCGCGTGGCGTGTGCTCCGGCCCGGCGGCCGCCTGCTTGTCGCCGAGATGCTGCCGAAGGGACCGGAGGCCGGCGACCGGTGCCACCGCATCGGGCTTGAGCGGTGGTTGGCTTGGTTCATCGCCTTGCAACCGGTGGAGGTGCGCCTGCTCGCCCCGGCGGATGAGGAGTGGCTGCTGGTCAGACTGGGCAAGCCCAGGGGCTGAACGGGCGGGGTCGGCAGAGCGCGCGAGCGAAGGGGGAGGGCGTCCCGTGGACAGGCGGACGGTTCTGGTTTTGGGAGGCGGAGTGGGCGGGCTCGTCGCGGCGAGTCTGCTGCGCCGTGAATTGGCGCCAGAGGATCGTGTGGTGCTGGTGGAACGGTCGGGCCAGCACACCTTCTGGCCGTCGCTGCTGTGGCTGATGAGCGGCAGCCGCAAGGCGGAACAGGTGCAACGGGACCTCCAGCCACTGGCCCGGCGCGGCATAGAGCTCTGCCGTGGCGATATCCGCGAGATCGACCCCGAACGGCGCCGGATCGTGGTGGACGGGGAGGAGTTGGTGGGCGACGCCTTGGTCGTCTCCTTGGGCGCGGCGCTGGTCCCGGAGCGCGTGCCGGGTCTCCCCGAAGCCGGGGGCAATTTCTACACCGTCGATGGCGCCCAGCAGGTCCACGACCAGGTGGCCAGCATCCAGGCGGGCCGCGTGGCCGTGGTGGTGGCGGACGTGCCCTTCAAGTGTCCGGCCGCGCCGTATGAGGCCGCCATGCTGGTGGAGAGGCTGCTCCGCCGCCGACGGGTCCGCGACCGAGTCGAGGTGACCATCTACGCGGCTGAATCCGCGCCCATGGGGGTGGCCGGGCCGGCAGTCTCCCAGGGTGTGGTGGATTTCGTACGCCAACGCGGCATCGACTACCGACCCGACAGGAAGCTGGCGCGCGTGGATGTCCCGGGGAAGCGCCTCTATTTCGAGGGCGGTGATGATGCGGAGTTTGACGTCCTGGCGGTGGTGCCGCCACACGCGGCGCCGGAGGCCGTGCGCCACTCCCCCCTGGCGGGGCCCGGCGGGTGGATCCCGATCGACCGGGCGACCTGCGAGACCCGCTTTGAGAACGTCTTCGCCATCGGGGACGTGACGACGGTGCCGCTGAAGCTCGGCAAGCCGCTGCCCAAGGCGGGCGTCTTCGCCCAAAGGCAGGCCGAGGCGGTGAGCCAGACCCTGGCGGCGCGGCTCCGTGGACGCGGTCGGGAGCAGAGGTACCAGGGGCACGGGGAATGCTTCATCGAGATGGGCGCGGGTGTGGCCGGGTTTGCGCGCGGCAACTTCTACGCCGAACCGGAGCCGCAGGTTCAGATGTATCGGGCCGGGCGGCACTGGCACGCGGCGAAGGTGGCGTATGAGCGCAACTGGTGGCATACCTGGCTCTGACGGGCTGTGCCGCCGCCCACCCCAGTGGTAGGCGCAGAGAGCGGCGGCGGCCCGCACCGCGCCGGCGCCGCTCTCTCTGCGCCTACCGTTTTCGGACCAGCCGGGTCCGCCGGCCGAGGCCCCTGGCGCTCTCCGCACCTAAAAAGCCAATATTGCCCGCATGGCGGCCACTGTATCGGTTGCCGTTCGTTCTCCGAGGTGCCGATAGGGTCCCAACTCCGCCGTGACGTAGCCGTCGAAGCCTACGCGCCGCAATTCCGCCATGCAGGCCGGCCACGGCACGTCACCCTGGAGCAGGTGGGTAAAACCGCCGGCCCCCGGGACGTCGCTGCGATAGTCCTTGAAGTGCACCGCCAGGATCCGTGTGCCGAGCGTCGCGATCCAGTGCTGCGGATAGCCGTAGAGTAGGATGTTCCCCACGTCGAAATAGGCCCCCACGGCCTCCGACCCGATTTGGTCGATGAAGCGGGCCATCTCCAGCGGCGAGAGGAGGAATCGGTTCCAGACGTTCTCCACGCCGATGCGCAACCCCAGGGCCTCAGCCCGGCGCGCCAGGAGCGCCATGCCTTCCTGTGCCCGCCCGTAGGCGTCCGCATAAGACACGTCGGGCTTGACCACGCCCGGGACCACCAGCAGGACGCCGGCCCCCAGTTCGGCGCCGATCTCCAGACTCCGGGCCAGAACGTCCGCGCCCTTTGCCCGCACCGCGGCGTCCGGGTCGGTCAGGGTGTATTTCCAGTGCAGGCCACAGTGGACCGAAGGCAACTCCACGCCGCTGTCTGCGGCCGCCCGGCGGATCACCGCCAGCTCCGCCGACCCGGATTGCAGAGAGAGCGTACCTGTCTCGCCGATATTGAGTTCGCAGCCCTGGGCGCCCGCCGCCCCGCTCAGGCGGCATACCTCTGCCGGCGCTGGCCGCCCCGGAAAGATGCCCGCGTTGAGCCCGATCCGCATGTTTCGCACCCCGCCCCCGCCTCTGGAAATATGGGGCGGCGCGCGCCGGTCGCGCCGCCAGGTCCGGTCGCTCCCACCGCTTCCCGGCCATCGCTGTCGCCACCTGCAGCGCGCGAGCGGCAGGAGATGACGCGTGTCCACCAGAGCCGCGGCGGGCGAGGCGCGATCTGGACAGCACCCCTCCGGGCTTCTGTCCTTTCCGTTGGGAACCGCGGGCGCCGCTGGCGGCTTTGCCCGGCGAGAGAACCCTTCCATCGCGGGGAGGGGCACCGGGACCGGTGCCTGTGCGGGAACGGCCCGATGGAGCGACCCTGTGCCGCAGGATCCTGCGGCGGCCTCCCGAACCCGTTGCGTGGTATTTGGGCGCATCCGGCGAGGAGGGCTAACATGTCTGGTGACCGTCCCGCTTGGCTCGACCGGCTGGCGGATCTTGGGCTCGAACTCCCGCCGGTGGCGCGCCCCGTGGCGGCATACGTGCCCGCGGTGGTCCATGGCGACCTGGTCTACGTCTCTGGGCAACTCCCTGTCGCCGGCGGCCAGTTGCGGTACCGGGGACACCTCGGTGCCGGGACCGCCGTCGAGGAAGGTCACGCCGCGGCGCGGCTTTGCGCGCTCAACGCCTTGGCGGCCGCCTGTGCGGTGGCGCCGGGGGGTGCCGCCGCGATCGTCGGGGCACTGCGGGTGGAGGGCTTTGTGCAGTGTGCCCCCGATTTTCACGAGCAGCCCGCGGTGATCAACGGGGCGTCCGAACTCTACGGGGCACTGTTTCCCGGGACCGGTCACGCACGAGCCGCGGTCGGCTGTGCCGCGCTGCCGCTGGATGCGGTGGTGGAGGTGGCGGTGACGTTCCGCCTGGCGCCGCGATAGTCTCCGCCATGCGCCGGGCCGCCGCCGCCCGCCGGCCTGTACGGTGGACAGCCCGCAAGCGGTGGAGCCCAAGGGCGCGTAACCCCGCTTACGGCCTTGCGCCGCGCTTGGAGCACGCTGCTGCGTCTCCGCGCCTTCCGCATCTGCCGAGAACAGCGGCCCTCCTTGGGGAAAAGAGGCAGCGGAGCTGTGGCCGCGCAAAGGCCTGTTCAATGTAGCGGCCGCCTGATATCGCAACCTGGGGTACATGTTCATCCGCCAGCGGTTGCGGTCACCATAGTCGGCGTCCCGCCACATCCGCTGCGCGGGGACCCAAAGTCTGATTGCAGCGCTAAGAGCTAAGTACACGCACCGGCCGTGGCCGCGGCCGGGCCGCCGCCCGGGCCGTAGCCTCCGGGACCCAGCCCGGCCGCTGTCAGGATGGCGAACAGATGCGCGCGGTCGATGCGCCCGCTGCGGTGGACCTCGGTGGCCAGGAAATGCAGGCAGAAGTGGCCGGGAAAGGCGTTGCCAGGGACCGAGTCCCCGCCGTGCGGCATCCCGTTCATCGAGGCGGCGACCCGGGTCCCGTTGGGCAGGGTGACGACCACCGGCCGGCGGGCCCAGGACCAGCGGCCACCATAAATCGCCCGCAAGGTCACCGCATCCGCGGCCCGGGCCGGTTCCACATCGGCGTGGAGGCGGCCACCCCAGCGCACCACGCTGAATGTCAGGCCTGTGGTCCAGTCGGTGACCGATGCGCGCGATCCCACCGGAAGGGCGGCGGCCACGGTGGGCCAGGTCAGGAGTTGTCCCGACCAGTCCCGCCGCGCCGTCGCCGCCACACCCGCCAGCATCCAGCGCGCTGTCGGCGGCAGCGCGTACGCGCAGCCCCGCCACCAGAGCGTTGCGTCGCTCCAGGCCAGTTGGGCGGAGATGCGGCCGCCCGGTAGCAGCAACCGGGCGGTGTGGGCGCCCGATGGTGCCGTGGACCCGCAGGAGTCCCGGCGGGCGTGGGCCAAGGCGGATTCCAGCGCTCGCGGGAGGCCGGGTTCTCGAAGCGCCGCGGAGTTCCACCAGCCTGCCACGCCGACCCGGATCCCCTGAGTTTGTGCCCAGGGTAACCCGGTCGGGCCCACGGGTCCGGCGCAGGCGGAGACCAGGGCCAGGAGCGCGGCGACAGCGGCGCCGAGCCCCCAACGCCCAGTGAGGCACAGGCCGCTGCGGCGCCGCTCCCCGTTGCGTCCTCCGCACCGCCGGCCCGCCGTTGGGATCGGGACTCCCCGTGCCATGCGGTCCATCCCGCCTCGCCTCATCGCGTACTGGGGACACGCTACGCGCCTGCTGTGCGCGGCAGACCGGCCGGCCAGCTCCTGTGCCCGCGCCCGGGCCGCGAGTCGGTCCCAGGACCGCGTCGTTTTCGGTGAAAAGCTTGGACCACAGGAAATTGTGGCTACCGACTGACACCGCGGCCTACGTCCGCCAGAACGCGTCACCCGTCCGGGGGACCATGCGGACCCCGACGGTAAGCCCGTGCCGCGCAAACGAAGGTGCCTCCACCGGGTGCCGCAGCGGCCGGCACCTCGATTCTCTGGCCTTGCGGCCGAAGGCCCCCCACCACAATGAGGCCAGCCTGAGCCGGTCTCGCCGCCGGCAGGGACCCGCCTGACGGACAGGGAAAGGCCACCGTCGGCAGGGTTCGTCCGATGTGCGGAGCGACGCCCCAAGTGCCGGGTGCGGTGGAGGCGGGGGTGGCCGGTGCGATCACACGGCTGCGTTCCCGCGTGCCCCTGTCCCTGGCGGACCGAGCCCAGTAGCGGCGAAGGGCGGGACGGCCATGGCCTTCTGGCTCCTGAAGACCGAACCGACGGCGTTCTGTTACGACGATCTGGTGCGGCTGGGGCGCGACAGCTGGGACGGGGTGCGTAACTGGGCGGCCCTCGGGCACATGGCCGGCATGCGGCCGGGCGACCTCTGCCTGTTCTACCACACGGGACAGGAGCGGCAGGCGGTCGGGGTCTGTCGGGTGGTGAGCGAGCCATATCCCGAGCCCGGCCAGGAGGACGCCCGCATCCGGCTGGTGGACGTAGTGCCCGCCTACCGTTTCCCGTGCCCCGTCACGCTGGCCGCGATCAAGGCCGACCCCACGTTCGCGGACTGGGTGCTGGTCCGGCAGAGCCGGCTCTCGATCATGCCCGTGCCGGAAGCGCTCTGGCAGAGGATCCACGCGATGGCCGGCGCCTGACCGCTCCGCAGGGACTCGGCAGGGTGGTTTCCGTCGCCGTTGGAGTTCTGCCGGCAAGGAAGAATCGTGGCTGCGGGGCGGCGACGGATGGACGGGCGGCCAGACGCTGCCGGGACCCTGGGCCGCCCCGCCCGGGGACCAGTCTTTTTTTTGGCGCCATGGCGGCGCGCGCCGCTTCCGAGCTCGCGCCTGGGAGCATTCCAGCCTGCGCGCGGGAAAAAGGCGCTTCCCGGCGACAGCGTGAACGTTTCCGCGCTTCGTTCTCGAAACATTCGCCCTTCGACCACTTCACAAATCGACTCCGGTCTAGGAAACTCTCAAAGGGCCCTCGGCCCCACGCCGCGCAGGGAGGGCTATGATCATCATGGAGTCGCCGCGTTCCAGTTCATACGACAAGAGCCACGGTGGGCCGGGTGCCCCTGCCGTGACGGATGCGTTTGCCACCAGTACCGGCGAGATCCGGCCGGATCCGTGGAAGATGACCCCGTGGCGGGTGCTGGGCAACCAGCAGCGGCTGTCGACTTTTGCGGAGGTCATCGAGGGCTTTGACGCCGACGCCGTCTTCGCGGAGGCCCAACGGTGTCTGCTCTGCAAGGAGCCGACGTGCGTCTCCGGCTGCCCTAACAACAATCCCATCCCCACGTACATTGGGTTCGTCCAGGAAGGGCGCATCCTCGATGCCGCCGTCGCCGACTATGAGAAGAACTCCCTGGCTGCATGCACCGGCCGCGTCTGCGCTTGGGAGAACCAGTGTGAAGGGCATTGCGTGCTCAACGCCCGCGGTGAGGGCGTGCGCATCGGCGCCATCGAGCGCTACATCGCCGATTACGCCCTGAAGCACAAGGGGGAGTTCGAGGCGTTGATCGCTCGGCGCGCTGCCGAACGCGCCGCCCGGGGCGCTTCCAGCTACACGGACCCCAGCGTCTCGGCCTTTGCCGCGGCGGTGGCCGCGTACGGCCCCGCCGTCCCGGCGGCGTACGGGGCCGATTATGGCCTACCCGCGGACACCGTGCTGACGGGCTTCACCGCGGCGGTCGTCGGCGCCGGGCCGGCTGGACTCGCCTGTGCCGACTTTCTCAGCCGCCGCGGCTGCGCGGTTGTCGTCTTCGAGGCGCAGAAGTATGCCGGCGGGCTTTTGGCCGACGGCATCCCCGAGTTCGTGCTGCCGGAGGGCACGGTCGACGCCGAGGTGGACCGCCTCCGTGGCCAGGGCGTGGTCTTCTGTTTCGAGACGGCCCTGGGCCGCGATATCCGGTTGGAGGACCTGCGTCGCGACTTCGACTCGGTCTTCCTCGGCATCGGGGCCATCAAGGCGCGGCGCCTCGGTGTGCCGGGGGAGGATGCGGCGGGCATCAGCACTGCCCAGGAATACCTGCAGTACACGAAGGTTGCCATGTCCCACCAAGGCGTGGACGGTTTCGAGGTGCCCAAGGTCGGCCGCCGGGTACTGGTGATCGGCGCCGGCGACACGGCGATGGATGCGGCGCGGACGTCCGTCCGTCTGGGTGCCGAGGAAGTGTATATCGTCTATCGCCGTACGCGCGCCGAGAGCCCGTCGCGCGACGGAGAGGTGGAGCACACCCTGCATGAGGGCGTGCACTTCGAATATCTGGTCAACCCGGTGGAGTTTCTCAAGGATGAGCACGGTCACGTCCGGGCCGCGCGGTTGGTGCGCATGCAGCTTGGCGAACCGGACGCCAGCGGCCGGCGGAGCCCGGAGCCCGTCCCGGGCAGCGAATACGAGCAGGAATGCGACCAGGTGATCATGGCGGTTGGCTACTCGGCCGACGGCAAGGTCATCGGCCATCCGGAGATCCTGACACGCAGCAGCACGGTCAAGGTGCGCGACGAGGGAGGCGAGACCGATCTGGAGGGTGTCTTCGCCGGCGGCGACATCGTGCGCGGGGCGATGACCGTCGTTCACGCCATTCGGGACGGCCGTCTGGCGGCCGACGCGATGGGGGAGTATATGTTCGCCAAGTCGGCCGCGCGGGGCGAGTCGCCGCTGCATGGCGAGCCGACCGCGGCGGACTAATGCTGTGCCAAGCACTTACGGCACCTGTGGGTGCGTGAATGGGCTGACCATGTGATCAGCGGCCGCCATTTGGCTTACGCGTGATTCCCAGGCGATGCTCCACTCGCCCTGTATCCGTCTGTCCGCACGTTGGTTACAGAACTGTCGAGGGCAGGATGGGCAGCGCGCCGCGCAAGTTCTCTTGTGTGGCGCCCCGAGCCCCCGGTTTTCCGTTGTCGACCGGGGCCCCGGGAGGTTGTCGGCGGATCACCGCCTGGGGATTGGCATTTCGCCTGCTCGGTCCAGGCGCGGCATGGCGCTGTGTCACGGTCGGATTTCCGGGCGCGGCACCCGGCGGAAGACGGCGTAAAGGGCGAGGTCGTAGCCGGCCTTCAGTGTCCCGGCCAGCAGGAAGGGTAGGCCCGCCGCGGCCCGGGCCATAGCCCAGCCGGCGATGGAGGGAGAGACGGCCGACGCCAGGCCGCGGACGGAGGCGGTGACGCCAGCGGCCGCGGCCCGCTCCTCGGGACGGACGAGTTCCATCGTGTAGGCCTGGCGCGTCGGCACGTCAAGTTGCGACAGGAGGCTGCGGGCGACGAGCAGCCCCGCGGCCAGCGGTAACGAGGGGGCGAAGGCGACCAACAGGAGCAGGACGTTGGACGGCAGGTGGGTGAAGACCATCGTGTTGAGCAGTCCGAACCGGCGGGCGAGGGGCGCGGCGGCGAGGAACGAGGCGGCTGCGGCCAGATTGGTCAGAAAAAAGAGGGGACCGAGGAACGCGAGGCCGGCACCGAAGCGGTCGTGAAGCCATACGGCGACGATTCCCTGGACGACGAGACCGCCGGCCAGCGCGTCCACGCCGAAGAGCGCGGTCAGACGCAACACGATACCACGGCTCCTGTGCAGGCCGGAGCGGGCGGGAGTGGTCCGAATGATCTGCGGCGGGACTTCCGCCTCCGATGTCAGACCGGCGTACGTGGCTGCCACGGCCGCTCCCAGTGCGGCGTACACCAGCAGCGCCGCTCGTTCCGCCGCGGCTGGTCCCAGACCCCAGCGAGCGAGCAGGGGTATGCCCCCGGCGGCGAGGGAACCCGCGGCCCCGGCGGCGGAGGCCAAAAGGTTATAGTGGGCGTAGGCTTCGGTGCGTCGCTCGCCGCGGACGGTCTGGGCCAGGACGGCCTGGTCGATGGGCAGCATGCCGCCGACGTCCTTGCCCGTCGGGCTGAAGCTCCCGGCCGCCGCCGCCAGGCAGAGCCACACCGGCCGGACGGTCAGGGCGAGCACGACGCCGCCTGCGGCCATGGCCGCCCCAAGGAACACCAGCAGCTGGCGCCGCCCGATGCGGTGGGCCCACAGGCCGGCCAGGGCGCTGCTGCCGCCTCCGGCGAGCAGGGTCAGCGCGAAGAGGCTGCCGACGGTGGCCGGCGACAGACCGCGGGCACGCCAGACCAGGCCGATCTCCACCGACACCAGGCCATAGGCGAAGTTGCGGGCGGCCGAGGCGACCAGAACACGGCGACGGTTGACGGAGGCCCGGACGACTGGCAGCGGGACCACCTCGCGGAGGGGTTCGCCGTCCGGCGGGGGGCGTCCCGCCAGCGCACCGCGCCATGGCCCGCCCCCGGCGGAAGCCCGTGCACCGCAAGCGATTGCATGTGTGCGGTCCACCCGTTGCGGCATCCGCCCTCGGAGGGGGGGTGCGGCATCGGCCGTCCCGCCGATTCTCCGGCCTTACGGCCTCGCCGCCCCCCACCGGAAGGACTGCATCCTGGCGGGATCGCCGCCCACACAGGAGGTGCCCTGTCCGCCCCGAATCCCCGGGCCGGAGAGGGGGGGAAGACTTGGATGCGGCGGAACGCTCCGGCAGGACCCCGGTAGGTTCCCGGTTCGACCGGTCCTTCGATCCGGCACGCCTGTCGGACCAGGTGCGCCTGAGCTTCATGTGGTTCGCCGGCAACGCCCTGTGGGAGGCCGTCCTCACCGTCGTCCTGCCGCTGCTGGTGCTGCGGGACGTGGGGGATGCGCGCAAGGCTGTCGCCCTCAGCCTGCTTGCCACAGTCGGCACGCTGCTGGCGAGCGTGGTGCATCCCATCGCCGGCTGGGCTTCGGACGTCACGCGGACCCCCTTCGGCCGCCGTCGCCCCTACCTCGTCGCCGGCGGGATCGCCTCCGCCGTGGGGCTGGTCTGGATGGCGGTCGGCAGCGGCTACGCTGAATTGGTGGCCGCGGTCCTCGTGTTACAACTCGGATACAACGTTGCCCTCGCCGCCTATCAGGCCTATATCCCCGAGATCTCACCGGCAGATGGACGCGGGCACGCCAGTGGCTTCCTGGGGTTGATGTCGAGCCTCGGCGCCCTGGTCGGCGCCATCGGCGCCATCTTCCTCGTTCACGGCGATACCTATCGCGTCATGCTGGCGTTGCTGGCGGCGCTGCTGCTGGCGGCCGTCGCGGTTACCGTGTGGGGACTGCCCGAGGCGCTGCCGGTCCCACCGCCGCCCCCCGGGCGGCAACACCGGGCGGTCGCATACCGCGACTTCCTCTGGGTCGTCATCACCCGCGCGCTGGTCATGCTCGCCTTTTACACCCTGCTGACGTATCTGGCCTATTTCCTCAACGACGTCATCCATCTGGCGCATTACACGACGGACACCTCGTACGTGGTCGCGGTGACGATCCTCGCGGCGGCATGCGCCACCCTCTGGTTCGGGCGGCGCTCGGATGTTGTGGGGCGCCGCGCCATCGTCTCCGGGGCGGGGGCGCTGATGGGCCTGGCGGCGGTCGGCTTCCTGTTCCTGCGCAGCCTCCCAGGCATCCTGGCGGTGGGGCTGGTCTTCGGTCTGGGGTACGGGGCCTATATCTCGGTGGACTGGGCCCTGGTCACCGATGTCCTGCCCGATCCGAGCGGGATCGCGCGAGACATGGGCTTCTGGGGTCTGGCGATCACTGTGCCGCAGGTGCTCGCGCCGGTCGTCGGGGGGGCGGTCTTCCTTCTGCTGCCGGGCTCAAATGTCGCCTACATGTGGATCTTCGGTTTGACCGGTATCTATGCGCTGGTCGGCTCGGCGCTGGTGTGGCAGGTGCGGGGTGTGCGATAAGGGAGCGCTCCGCTCGGGACCGTGCTCCCGTGGTCGGCGCCCCCCGGCCGGCACGGGTGCGGCAGCCGGGGTGCAGAGATGGCCCGCGACGTGGCTCGGGACGTTGTCCCGGCCGGGAGGCAACGTCCTTTAGTGTCGGCCCGCACGTTTTCGCGGTCGTGGGTGCCAGATCGTCTGTGCTTCCATGCCCGGAGAGGGTTGCGGCGGCCGACCTGACCCACCATGATCTTCAGTTGGCGGCGGCGGCGACGCGGCTGGGAACCGCAGTGGCCGCGGGCGGCGTGGCCACCGGCCGGTTGGTGGAGGGGACGCGCCCACCGCGGTGAAACGGCCAACCCGGGAAGGGAATCACGGCTGGGGTCGTCGGCATGTCCGACGGGGTTGCGCACTTGGCCATGGTGTGATGCCGGCAGGCAGGGAAGTGCAGGAGCGGTGCCGGGAACAGCCGAGGCGGATGAACCGAAACAGCGACTATTCGGCACTCCCGGCGGTGGGTCTTCTGAGTGGTTGTGCTCTTGACGTACACCGTTGGAGGCGCAGCAAGGGCGGAGGAGGGACGACATGGCGGGACGGGTGACGTTCGCGCCGGAGGCGGTGGAGGAGGCCAGGGCTCTCCTCACCGCGGATCCCCTGGACGGCGTGAGGGAAAAGGTGCTCCGCATCGGCATCGGCAGCTGCGGTCTGCGGCGGGCGGTCGCGGCGCCGGCGCCGGTCGAACCCGGGGACGAAACGCTCACGGTGGAGGGCATCCCGGTGGCCATCGCCGGTACGCTCACCGGCACGTTCCACATCACGGTCGGCCGCGGGCGCTTCGGAGCCTGGCTGAACGTGGAGCACCACCCGTGAGCCTGGATGTCTACCTGCTGCGGCATGCCGAGTCCGTCAACAACACCCTGCCCGCGATCGAGCATATCCCAGATCCCCCCCTGACGGATCACGGTCGGCGGCAGGCCGAACGCCTTGCGGCCGCGGTTGCCGCGTGGCGCCCGGACGCGATCGTATGCAGCCCCCTGCAGCGCTCGCTGCATACCGCGGCCATCCTGTTCGGAGCCACCAGTGTACCCTGGCTGTGTTGGGCAGAGGTTTCGGAGACGGGCCGGGCGCACCCGACCGACGGGATGCCGCTCACCGATCTCCGGCGGCGCTTCCCCGCCGTCGCCTTCGACCCCGGCATGCCCTGGCCGGGTTTCCCGGGTCCCGAGACAGTCGGGCAGGCCGCAGCGCGGGCGCAACGACTCATTGCCCGCCTGGTGGGCGCGTTCCCGGACGGGGCCCGGGTGGCCGTCGTGGGGCACGGGGGGTTCAACGCTTTCCTGCTGCGCGCCTGGCTGGGATGCCCCCAGGACGGCGCAGTGGAGATCATCCAGGGCAACACCGGCATCCACCACCTGCACACGGAACCCGGCGCAGTCGCCCTGCTGCGGTACAACGACTGTACCCATCTCGGCTGAGGATCCATCCCCCGCGCCGCCGGAGGGCGAAGGCGTGTGCGGAAAGCGTGCCGTCGATCTGGACGAAGGCGTCCTTGAGGTAAACTGCGCATGGGACTGCCCTGCAAAACCGGTGTCCGGCGGTGGCCTCATCTTTGGAAGCGTTGAGGGACCGAGGGCTGGTGTCACAGGGTGTCGCGAAAGCCCGCTTTTTCGCAGCACCCTCCGGCGGCAGCGCCGGGGCCGCTCCCCCGCTCGGCCGTGGAATCCACTCCTTCCGTGGCTGCTGGGGCTAGGGCTGCCCTGACGGCACTGCGAAAGTCGGTTTTCGCACCGGCCGCGAATGGTGGACCCTTGGGGGACAAGGGATATCGGAGCAGTGGCCTCGCAAGAGCGGACTTTTGCAGCGGCCAACCCAGGGGACCAGTCTCCGGGAACGAAGAGGTTGTCGTCGCGTCGCGGGCGGCGGGCGCCCTGTGTCGGGAAGACCGGTTTTGGTGTGCCGGGACGTGGGCGCCAGGGCCCGAACAGCCGCCGGCTTCTCGGCGAGACCCGCCGTGCCGTCGCCATTCCGTGCGCGACCGATCCGGGGGATCTCCGCGGAAGTGGGTGTGACAATGGAACATGAGCACCGGCATCACCACAAGTTCAACCCCGCCAATGCCGCCCGGTTGTTGTCCGGGGAACGGGCGCAGATGCTGCCCCCCGCCGACGTCCTCGACCTCCTGGACGCGCGGCCGGGACAGGTGGTGGCCGACGTCGGCTGTGGTCCGGGGTTCTTCGCGCTGCCCCTGGCGGAGCGGGTCGGGGCGCAGGGGGGGCGGGTCCTGGCGTGCGACACCGCGCCCGCCATGCTGGACATCCTCCGTCGCCGGGTCGCGGAGGCCGGCGGGTCGGCCATCGAGGCGCTGCAGTCTGAGGAGTCGGGACTGCCGTTGGCGGATGCCTCCTGCGACCGTGTCCTGCTGGCCTGCCTGCTGCATGAATTGGCTTTTCCAGAGGCCTTCCTCGCCGAGGTGTCGCGCGTGCTCCGGCCGGGGGGCCGGGGGCTGGCGTTGGACTGGCAGGCACGAGAGACACCGGTCGGCCCGCCTCTGGCGTCGCGCGTCGCGCCCGATACAGCGGCCGCCTGGCTGGCCGCCGCCGGTCTGGTTGCCGCGCCTGCCGTGGACGTTGGCCCCTATGCCTATGGTATCGTCTTCCATCGGTCTGGGGAGATGCGGGCCCAATAGGGCGCTGCAAAACCCGTGCCTGGCGGTGGCCTCATTCCAGAAAATGCGCAGAGACAGGGGTCCGGAGCCGGAGGGCGCTGCGAAAGCCCCCTTGCGCGGCGCCCTCCGCAGGGGGGTGGCACCCGCCACCGGGCTGCGCCGGGGTCTGGTCCGGGACCGGTCCGTGGCGCGACCGGGGATCTGTGCCCACGGGGCCGCAGTTCCGCCGGACCGGCTGCCGACGGCCGCAGCGGGGGCGAATTCCACATGTTCCGCCGCGCGCGTCACTGCGCGCGACGCCACGGCGTGCTAACATTCGGACGTTTGGACGGATGCCCGGGGACGGGTGTCGCTGGTCCGACGAAGGGTGTGGCGCCCCGCCGATGTCCGTCTACGGAAAGCTTCGGGCGTTTTGCCTGCCCAATCGGTGGACGCTTTACGTGTCGGTGGTCATGCTGGCCCTGCTCACGGCCACCAACCTGGTGGTACCCTATTTGACCAAGACGCTGATCAACACTGTGCTCAAGGGGCACCACTGGCAGGTACTGTGGCCGATTGTGGTTGCGTTGCTCTGCCTGGCCGCGATCGGCGGTCTGTTCAACTTCGTCCAGAGCTACTACAGCGGTCTCTTCGGCCAGAGGGCCACCTTCCGGTTGCGCCAGGCGTTGTACGCGCGGCTGCAATCCCACGGCTTCGAGTACTACGACCGAGAGCACACCGGCAACCTGATGCAGCGGTTGACGGGCGATGTCGAGGCCTGGCGCATGTACCTGAGCCAGGGCCTGATCAGCGGCTACAACTTCATCTTCAACGTGTGTTTTGGGCTGATCGTCATGTTTACTCTGGACTGGCGCCTCACGCTGCTCACCCTGATCTTCATGCCCCTGCTGGGGTTTGTGGTCATTCGCTTCGACCAGCGGGTGCGACCGGTGTACACCCGCATCCGCCAGGCGATGTCGCAATTGCAGACGGTGGTCCAGGAGAACATCATGGGGGTCCGTGCGGTCAAGTCCTTTGCCCGCGAGGACCATGAACTCCAGAAATTTCGCGAGATAAATACAGAATATGGCAGACGCAATCTGGTCGCTGGTTATTATCAGGCGTCGTACATCCCGTTCATGCAGTTGCTAGGCAACCTGTCCGCCGTGGTCCTGCTCTGGTACGGGGGGACGCAGGTTGTCGACGGCCATGTGAGCGTCGGGGCGGTGGTGGCCTTCTTCGGCCTGCTCGGCTATCTCACCGGCCCGACTCAGCAACTCGGGTTCCTCGTCAACCTCTATGCTCAGAGCAACGCCGCCGAGGAGCGTTTGCTGGAGATCCTTGAGACCCCGGACATTGTGCGCGACCGTCCCGGGGCGGTGGAACTGGCGCCTGACCGGGTACGCGGCCATGTGCGCTTCGACGGCGTCACATTGCACTACCCGGGGATGCGGGGTACGCCCGCGCTCGCCGACGTCACCCTGGACGCACCCCCCGGTGCGGTGATTGCCCTCCTCGGCCCCACGGGTTCCGGCAAGAGTTCACTTGTCGGCCTCATCCCGCGGTTTTATGAGTGCCAGCAGGGGCGGGTGCTTGTGGATGGCCGGGACGTGCGCGAGTGGACGGTGCACAGTCTCCGCCGCCAGGTGGGGGTCGTCTTCGGCGAGACATTCCTCTTCTCGGCCAGCATCTTCGAAAATATCGCCTACGGGCGGCGCGACGCGACCCTGGAGGAGGTGCGCCGCGCCGCCCGGATGGTCCAGGCGGACAACTTCATCTCCGATCTGCCCGACGGGTATGACACAGTGGTCGGGGAGCGCGGCCTTGGACTCTCGGGCGGGCAGCGGCAGCGAGTTGCCATCGCCCGGGCACTGCTCTACGACCCGAGGGTCCTGATCCTGGACGACGCCACCTCCAGCGTCGATTTGGAGACGGAGTACGAGATCCAGCAGGCCCTGCAGTCGGCCATGGCCGGGCGGACCACCTTCATCATCGCGCACCGCCTGAGCTCCCTGCGGCGCGCCGACGAGATT
This sequence comes from Bacillota bacterium, assembly GCA_021803205.1. Taxonomy (GTDB): domain Bacteria; phylum Bacillota; class Sulfobacillia; order RBS10-35; family JAJYVN01; genus JAJZMB01. The sequence goes on from JAJZMB010000072.1 coordinate 56,883, forward strand.
CTGGTGCTGGACGGCGGCCGGATCGCGCAGCGCGGCCGTCATGAGGACCTCCTCAGCCGCGGCGGGATGTATCGCGCCATCTACGACATCCAGTTCCGGGACGCCGATACGCTCCGACTGCGTTCCGGCGCCCCGCAGGGGGTGGGGCGCGTTGGCACCTGAGTCGTCGCCTGTGGAGAGACGCGAGCGTCCAGGGTTTTGGGCACGGCTGACTGTGGCCGCCGACCGCCGCATGGGGGCTGTGCCGCCCCCGTCCCCAGGGCCCGACCGCTTCCAGTACCGAGAGGATGAGGAGATCGACCAGCCCTTCAACTGGGCGCAACTGCGCCGGTTGCTCTCGTATGTCCGTCCCTACCGCGGTCTGACGGTGGCGGCGACCACCTTCACCGTCCTGGGGGCCCTGATGCAACTGGTGCGTCCGCTGCTCTTGGGGCTTGCGGTCAACGTCATGGTTCCGCCGCATCCACTGCCGGTCGCGAGCCGGTTGCACCGGCTCGACCTTTACGCGTCCGGCTATCTCACGTCTTTTGTGATCAACTGGGTGTGCAACCTCATCCAGACGCGCCTGACCACCCGCCTCGGTCAGTCGGTGCTGGTGGATCTGCGGCACCATCTGTATGCGCACATCCAATCCCTGTCGCTGAACTTCTTCGATGCCCGTTCGGTGGGCAGCGTGCTGGTCCGGGTCACCAACGACGTCAATGCGCTCAACGACCTTTTCACCAACGGCATTGTGACGTTGCTGACCAATGCCTTCATGCTCTCCGGCATTGTGTTTGTCATGCTGGTGCTGCGATGGAACCTGGCCCTGGCCTGCTTCGGCGTCATCCCGATCCTGATGGTGATCTCGACAGGCGTGCGCCGCCGCATCCGTGTCAGTTGGCAGCTTGTCCGCCGACGCCTCACCCGGATCAACGCGCATCTCAACGAGGCCATCCAGGGCGTCCGGGTGACGCAGGCCTTCACGCGCGAGGCGGAGAACGGCCGTTTCTTCTACCAGATCAACTATCAGTACTATGAGATCTGGAAGACCGCGCAGCGGTGGTCCTCGCTCTTCAGCCCGCTGGTCACGTTCACCGGCGCGCTGGGCACCGTGGTGGTTTTCGTTTACGGCACGCAGATGTACCGGAGCAGTGCCATCTCCCTGGGCTTGCTGGTCAGCTTCGTCCAGTACGTGGCCCAGTTCTGGTCGCCCATCTCGCAACTCGGCATGCTCTACAATTCTCTGCTGCAGGCCATGGCCTCGTCGGAGCGCATCTTTCAATTCCTGGACTTTCAGCCGCTCGTCTCTTCGGGTCCGAACGCTCCCGTGCTCGGTAGTCTGAAGGGCGCGGTGGAGTTCGACCGCGTCGAATTTTCCTATGATGGGACGCGGAAAGCTCTGGATGGTGTCTCCTTCTCGGTGCGTCCGGGGCAGATGGTCGCCCTCGTCGGTCACACCGGGGCCGGCAAGACCTCGGTGGTAAACCTGATCACGCGCTTCTACGACCCGCAGGGCGGCCGGATCCTGGTGGACGGCCGCGACGTGCGCGCGGTGGATCTCGCTTCGCTGCGCAGACAGGTAGGCGTGGTGCTGCAGGACACGATCCTCTTCTCGGGGACGGTGCGCGACAACCTTCGCTACGGCCGGCTGGATGCGACGGACGCGGAGGTGGAGGCGGCGGCGAAGGCCGTGGGCGCCCACGACTTCATTGCGCGCCTGCCACAGGGATACGATACGGAGGTCCAGGAGCGGGGCAGCCGGTTCTCCATTGGTCAACGTCAGTTGCTGTCGTTTGCGCGCGCGCTCCTTGCCGACCCGCGCATCCTGATTCTCGACGAGGCGACCAGCAGCATCGACACTCAGACGGAGTTGCTGATCCAGCGCGCCTTGGCGCGGCTGCTGCAGGGCCGGACATCCTTCGTTGTGGCGCACCGCTTGTCGACGATCCGTCAGGCGGACCTGATCATCGTTTTCGACCACGGCAAGATTGTGGAGACGGGGACGCACGAGCAACTGCTCGACACTGGCGGCGTGTATGCCGACCTGCTGCGGGCGCAGTTCCGGTTCCTGGACATGGCGGCGGGATAGCGTCGCAAGGAGGCCCTTGTTGTCGCGCCACCCCTATCCCGGGCGCCGTGTCCGGGCAGGGTTCAGCTGGCTGTGCTTGCGGCTGGTGTTGGGGCCCCCTGGCAACGGCCACCGGCAGAGGAGGGCAGCCTGCCGGTGGCCGTTGCCGCTCCCCGCGAGGTGCCGGCAAGCCCCGGTTGTCAGTCCACCCAGGGGGGACGGTGCGCAGGCGGAACGTTGTGGTAGAGCCATTCGAGGAAGGCCTGCGGGGTTACACCCACCGTGCTGAGCAGGGCGGCGTAGGTGGGATCCACGCTGATGTTCATGCTTTCGAGTCCCGGACCGTCCGGAGGGGAGTATGGTGCACGCACCAGGGCGGCGATCACCTGCATGTCATCCACTGCCGTCCCTCGGTGGATGCGGGCCAACCAGGTCCGAGGGACGGGGACGGCCAACCCCTGTTCGACCAAATTGCCGCGCTCGTCGCTCAGTGAGAAAACGCACTGCGCGCCTGCGTTAGTGGCTACGAACTCGCAGATGCTGCGATAGACCGGTTCGCTGCCGGGGGCCGTGGTCGCCGGATTGGTCGTCTGGGGGGCGAGCAGGTTCCCGTCCAGCCCCAGTAACACCCTGGCGGGCAGGATGCCGTGCCCGGCGGCGTAGGTGATGCCGCCGATCAGCAGCGCCGCCACCAGTGCCGCCAGGACGACCAGGCGCACCAAGACCGGTCTGTCGTCGGGTGTCGGGGTACCGAGCACCGCGGCGCTGCCGTCCTTGGTGGCGTCCGGTCCCGGTGTGCTGGCGCGTCCATCCGTCATTTCAGCACCTCCGTGGGCGCCACGGTCGGCGGCCGGGCGGCCGCACCGGGCGGCGTCGATCGATTCCAGCATGGCCACGGCCGTCAGCAGCTTCGCGCCGGTAGCCGGCGCGCTGCGGCAACGCCCAGCGTCTCGTTCACGGCGTCTCCTACCAGGAGTGCCGCCTCATCCGAACCAATCTACCTCACTCGCCCTGCCATAGCCAAAGGGACGGGATGCGGAGGATAGGACCACGGCGGCGAGGGAGGCAGAGATATGCGCCGGCGCTGCCATTCCGGCTCGTTCCCAGGTCCGCGCCGGTGCCGGTGAGCACATTGATCCACAGGCAATTGCTGGTATCGGACGACATCGCGGCATATGTCAGGGATGATCATGACCGCCGGGGCCGAGCCGGCCCCTCGGCGGTCGCCGGTGCGCCGCAAGCGACCGCGCGCCCGCGGCGAATCGGGGGCGGCATCGACCACCCCCGATTCGCCGTCGGCGCGGCCGAAGACCGCCAACCGCGATGACGCCACCCTGAACGCGGTCCGCCCCCCCCCCCCCCGCAGGAGGGTGGGCGTCTCGCCCGAAATTACCCGGAGATCGGGGAGGGCGCGGCTTGGCTGTCGAGATCTACCTGATACGCCACGGTCAAACCCCAAACAACATTACCGGGGAACGGCTGTACAACGCCTGCCTGACGGATCTCGGGCGGGTGCAGGCGGAACGGCTGGCGGCCACTCTGAGCGCCGCAGGCTTGACGGCGGTATTGTGCAGCCCACTGCTGCGTGCCATGGAGACGGCAGCGCCCATCGCCCTGGCGTCGCGGTTGCCCCTGGATCCCGACAACGACCTGGTGGAGTTCAATCGTTGGGATCCTTACCTCGGGGCGACGCGGGCCGAATTGGCCGTGCGCTTTCCCGCGGCGCGGCTGGAGGGCGCCATGCCGGCGTCCGGCTGGGCCTATGCGGGACCGGAACCGGTTGTCGCGGCGCTGGCGCGGGTGTGGCGCGTCCTCAGGCGAATCTCCGCCCTGCCGTCCGGTTCGGCGGTGGCCATCGTGGCGCATGGCACTTTCAATGCGCTCCTGCTGGCCGCGTGGCTCGGCATTGATCCCTTCAACGGTGTTCAGTTCGCCCAGGACAATGCGTGCATCAACCGTCTGACACTGGACGAAAGGCGTGTCGCGGTCCGGTGCATCAATGATACCCGTCACCTGTACGGTGTGGCCTCGCCGCCCGTCTGACCACAATCCGCGTGTCGAGCGAATTCGACGTGTTCTGCTAAGATAGGTGCTCAGCGTTCGGCAGGAGCCGACGGCTTGTCCGAAGTATCTACCTTTCGAGCGGTTTTTCGACGCGGGGGGCGCGGCGGCGGCAGCGCGCCGGGCGGGGAGGAGGGCGGCCGATGGAATGTGCGGCGCCGGCGCCGGCGTGGGCGCTCGTCGAGCAGCTGGCTTCCCATGATCTATCCCTGCGGATGCAGGCGGTGGCGTCCCTGCGCGCACTGGGTACGGCCGCTGCGCCGGCGTTGGAGCGCGGCCTTGCTCGGCATACCCGGCCCGAGGTGCGCCGTTGGTGTGCGCATCTGCTCCAGCAGGCCTGCCGCCGCGCTTCTGCCTCGGCCATCGTCGCGGCGACCAACGATCCCATCGCGGCGGTGCGCCTCCTGGCCCTGCAGGCGCTGACCGGTGGCCCGGAACGGCGGGACGATCTGGGACTCGATCCGATACCGCATCTGGTGCGTCTCGCGCGCCAGGATCGGAGCAAACGCGTGCGGGAGGCCGCCCTGCAGCGTCTGGCCCAGTGTCTGCATGATCCGCGCGCCCGTGCTGCCGTTGCCGCGGAGGAGAGCGGCGACGGCGTGGATGTGCGCAGCGGGCGTTTCCCCTGGGTCCTGCCGGCAACGGGTGACCGGTCCACCGTGCTGGCAGGCCGCTGAGATGCAACCTCTTCCGCCATCTCGGGGACGCCCACGCAGGACGGCGTGAGCAGCCTCCACCTCCAGGAGGCGGAGCGCAGCGGCGGACTCGACAGCCAGGCCCTGTCATTGGCGGTGCGAATCACCACCACGGCCAGCATCGCCTTCGTTACCCCGCCGCCGCGATGCGCCCGGGCTTCTGTGCGCGGGGGGATGCCCTCTGCGGTGGAATCTCGCCCCGGACCGCGCGGTACCCATGATTTGCGCAAAATTGCGCGGCGATGCCGAAAGGTGTCGTCGATGCTGCGGCGAACCGCCAACAGCCCCGGCGGAGGACCGGCGCAGCGGCCGGTCATTGCGGGTTGCGGAGGGCAGATATGCTGGCGGCTGTGCCGCAGCGGCGGGCCGCCGAATGGCTGGCCTGGGATCCGGTTGGACACGCCTTCGGACTTTTCGCTTGCGCCGTGCCGCGCCAGCCGGTCTACGCCTGGTATAACCGCGCGGACCGCCGGCCGTGGCCGTCCGCTGTGCTCATCCGGCGCGCCGGGTGGTGGCTCTTCCCCCGTGAGGATGTCGACCTGCACGTCGTCGGCGAGTTGGTGCGTGCCGGCGGGGCTCCGCACTCGCTCACCGTGCCGCGCTGGCTCGCTCCCGTGGCCGCACGGGTGTGGGCCCACGTGCCCGCCTCGGATTCGTCGCTCCTGGTGTGCACCGCCGACACCTTCATGCCCAGCGAAGACCATCTCACGCTGCCGGTGACGCCGGAACTCTTCCTGCGGCTGGGCATGGGCCGGACGGCCTTCCCTGGTGTGTTGGGCCCCGATGCCGCAGCCGAGTGTCGCGTACCGTTCTATGCGGCCTTGGCGGATGGCGCCGCGGCCGCCGTGGCCCAGGGCTCGGTGGCGACCCGGCAGGTGCGGGCGATCGAGCAGGTGATCACCCGGCCCGATTTGCGCGGGCGGGGCTATGGGAGGTCCGTGGTCAGCCGGCTCACCGCGCACATCCTCGCCGAGGGCAAACTCCCCATCTATCAAGTGGAGGACGGTAACGCGCCCTCGCGGCGCTTGGCGGAAGCGCTGGGGTTCTGGCATCACACGCGCTTCACCACCTTCTATTTCGACTGACCATTTGATCGGATGGGGGCTGCCCGGCGACGGCCGGGCACCGGAGCGCCCCCGTCGCGCACCGCGCCCGTTTGTCCGGACGTTCACGCCATCCAAGACGGCCGCCGACCGCGGCAAACCGGCTCCGGACACCCGGGCGTCTGTGGCCGCCCGGAACCCCCTGCACCTCCACATGGCAGCACACGGACCAGCATAGGCATGACGGCGATCGGGGGCAGTCCGCGGAAAACCGCCCGCTGCCATACGCCCGCCTCGGGTCGCGGTCCTCCCCCCATGCGCATTTGACCGGTTGGAGGGCGTTTTGTTGCAACGCACGTCCCAGCCCCGGGTCCGTCTCTCAGGCGGGTCGCCAAAGCCCCGCACCCGTGGGGCGCGGGGCACCTACAGCCCCCCAGGGCGCCCGAACTCCGCAGCGTTGCCTCCGGAGGCGGGCGCGCCTCCCTACCATTTCCTGAGCGCGCTGGAGGCCTGTGCGCATCAGGGTACCCACCCGGAGAATGGGCTGACGGCGGCGGAAGTAAAGGCCCGGCTGCTGCGGGATGGCCCCAACCGTCTTTTGGCTGCGCCACGCGCCCCGTTGTGGCGGCTGCTCCTCGCTCAGTTCGACGACTTCATGGTCCTTGTGCTGTTGGGGGCCGCCACGGTCTCCTTCGTTCTGGGCGAGCATGCCGATGCCCTGGCCGTGTTGGCGATTGTTGCCATCAACGCCGCCCTCGGTTTTGCGCAGGAGACACGCGCCGAAAAGTCCCTGGACGCTCTGCGCCGCCTCGCCGCCCCGGCTGCGCGCGTCGTGCGCGACGGCCGGGTGCAGACCGTCGCGGCCGAGGAGGTGGTTCCAGGGGATCTGCTGCTGCTGGAGGCGGGGGATCGTACAGCGGCCGACGCCCGGATCCTTGACACCGTCTCTTTGGCGGTGGAGGAGTCCGCGCTGACCGGAGAGTCGCGTCCCGTAGCCAAGAACGGCGCGCCGCTGCCTCGTTCGAGCGGGCAGCCGTCTCCGACCGTGGAGGCGTCGGCTCCTGCCGCGCCCAGGAGGCGTACCGCGGGCGCAGCGGATGCTCCCCGGGGGGATGTGCCGCCGGGGGACCGTCGCAACATGGTTTTTCAGGGTAGTCACATCGTTCGCGGACGGGCTCGGGTCGTGGTCACGGCTACGGGCATGTCCACCGAAGTCGGGCGCATCGCCGGGCTCATCCTGGACGCCGGGTTCGTGGCCACCCCTTTACAGCGGCGACTGGACGCGCTGGGGCGCGTCCTGGTGCTCGCTTGCCTCGGCATCTCCTGTGCAGTCGTTCTGGCGGGGGTCCTGCAGGGCGAGGAGCCGTACCGGATGTTTCTGGCCGGAGTGAGTCTCGCCGTAGCGGCCATTCCCGAAGGTCTGCCCGCCATCGTCACCATCGCGTTGGCCCTTGGCGTGCAGCGGATGATCGCCCGCCACGCCATCGTGCGGCGCCTGCCCGCGGTGGAGACGTTGGGCTGCGCGACCGTGGTGTGTTCCGACAAAACGGGCACCTTGACGCAGAACGTGATGGCAGTGCAGCGCCTGTTTGCCGGCGGCTGGCTGTACCGGGTGGAGCCAGACGGCATCCTGGCTCCGGAGGATGACGGGCTTGCTCTGATCCCCGGCCCGATACGCACCGGGCCGCAGCCTTTCCAGCGCCGGAAGGGTGTGGCGGACACAGAGCGTGTCGGTGCCGGGGCCGAGCTGGAAGCACCGCGCGACATACGCGCGTCTCTCGCCCTGGCCGCCTGTCTCCGCGTCGCCGTCCTCTGCAACGATGCGACCCTGAGCGGGTCCGCTGCCGCGGATCCCACCGAGACGGCCTTGCTCGGGCTGGCCGTGGCGGCTGGCCAGGCGCCTGACGTCGTGCGGGCGGAGCATCCGCGCCTCGGAGAAATACCGTTCGAATCGGAGCGGCGGCGCATGACCGTCCTGTGCGGAGGCGCGGACGGCGCCCGCATCCTGATCAAGGGGGCCGTCGAGGAGGTGCTGCCGCGTTGCGTTTGGGTGCAGACCCCGACTGGGCGGCAGGCCCTGGACGCCCGGTGGACGGCCCGTATCCGGCAGCAGGGGGAGGGAATGGCCGAGGGTGCGCTGAGGGTGCTGGCGCTTGCGGAGCGGGAATGGCCGGCACGAAGCGGCTCCGGCTCCGGCGGCGGCAACGGGACGGAGGGCCGCCCGGAGGAGGCGGAGTTGGCCGCCGTGGAGCGGGACCTGGTCTTCTGTGGGCTGGTGGGCATGATCGACCCGCCTCGATCCGAGGTGCCCGCCGCCATCCGCCGCTGTCAGCAGGCCGGGGTTCGCGCCGTGATGATCACGGGCGATCACGCTCTGACCGCGCGTGCCATCGCTCGTCAGATCGGCCTGTTGTCCCCCGACGGCCGCGTGGTGAGCGGCCGGGAACTGGCCGAGATGAGCGAGCGCGAATTGGCCTCGGTGGTGGAGGAAGTTGCGGTTTTCGCGCGGGTGTCTCCGGCTGACAAGCTGCGTATTGTGCGGGCCCTGCGCGGGCGGGGCCATGTGGTGGCGATGACGGGCGACGGGGTCAACGACGCGCCGGCGGTGAAGGAGGCCGATATCGGGGTCGCCATGGGGCGGACCGGCACCGATGTGACCCGGGAGGCGAGCGCCCTCGTCCTCACCGACGACAACTTTGCCACCATCGTCGCCGCGATCGAAGAGGGGCGAGCGATATACGACAATATCCGGAAGTTCATTCGCTACCTGCTGGCGTGCAACACCGGCGAAGTGTTGGTCATGTTGCTGGGTGCACTCCTCGGTCTGCCGTTACCCCTCCTGCCGCTGCAACTCTTGCTGGTCAATCTGGTGACGGACGGCCTGCCGGCGCTGGCTTTGGGGGTCGATCCGCCGTCGGCCGACGTGATGCGCCGACCTCCACGCGCTCCCCGGGAGGGCGTCTTCGCTGGCGGACTGGGCAAGAGGATCGCGGTGCGTGGCGGGCTCATCGGGCTTCTCTCCCTGGGTGCCTTCGGCACTATCCTGGCGCGTGGCGGCGATCTGTCGGTCGCGCGCACAGCCGCGACCTGCACATTGGTGTTGAGCCAACTGCTTCACGCCTTCGATGCCAGAGCGGAGCGGCGCACGCTGTGGGAGGTGGGCTGGGGCGGCAACCGCGCCCTACTGCTGGCGGTCGCCAGTTCGCTCGGTATCCTGCTGCTGATGCTCTACCTGCCGCCCGCCCGGCAGTTATTCCATTTCGCCGCGCCTTCCGCGGCGGACTGGATGGTGGTGGTGCTCGCGGCGGGCGCTGGCGCGGCGGTCGCCGGTGCGGGAGAGGCGGTGCGCCGCGCGTGGGTACGCCGTACGGCGTTGGTGCGGGTGCGCCGGGCCTGAGGGGCGCGTAGGGCAGGGCGCCTCCGGGTTGCACGCTACCCACCCGTCCCGAAAACCGAGGTGCCGTCGCGCCGTGTGGTGTCAAGTCCGGCACGGAGGGCTGCAGCGAGGCTTCCCGATCCCCGATATGCTCCATAGGGGGACTCGTCGCCGGGGAGGGGGAGGGGGCGCGGTGCGGCTCGGGGTGGCGGGCGGGGCCTGTTCCATGTCTGGGGACGGCCAAATGCGGGCCGGACCGGCGCGGGTGATTCACGTGCGAGTCCTGGCTGTGGCCCTGGCTTGGAGCGTTGTCCTGGCGTTGCCCCTGATTCGGGCGCGTATGGCCGCCGGCGCTGCCCGGGCCAGGGTGGCCGCCGTGAATGCGAGCCTGAGCGCGGCGCAGACATTGGCCGGGGCCATGGAAGCCTACGACATCGAACGGAACGTGTTGCCCTTCGCCGTGGACGTTCCTGCTCGGGCGGCCGCATTGGCTCCCTACCTGTCTTGGCCGGTCCGCGCAGGCGCCGAGCGCCATCCCTTCCTGTACACGCACACGCGCCTGGCATACCGCCTGCAGTTCACTCCCACTGGGGGCGGTGTCCCCGTCCTGCTGCAGATCACGCTTGGCGTGGGAGGGGTTGCGCTCGCGTCCTCCACGCGCATCGAGATCGGTTGGTAGGGGCGGTGGAAGGCGTCACCGTCTTGGGCGCGGCGGCCGGATGGGGCGTGCGCGGTTTCATGCGCGCCCAGGGCGCGTCTTGGCCCGATTGGGTGGTGGTCACCGGTCCCGCGGTGCTTTGGGGCGTGCTGACCTCGATCTTCGGCATCCAGGCCCACCTCCTTCCGGCCGCCGGCATGGCACTCTGCCTGTGGGTGGCATGTTGCGTCGATCTGCGCACACACCGCATTCCCAATGTCATCGTCCTCGCCACGTTTGGGCTCGGTCTCCTGGCGCAGAGCCTGCGGGTCGGGCTGGTACCTGCGCTTCCCGCGCTGGCTGCCGCATGTGCCGCCGGGCTGTTGTTTTCCGTCGCGGTCATCGGTTCTCGCGGGGGTTTCGGTTGGGGGGACGCCAAGCTGGCCGCGGCTATGGGCTGCATCCTCGGTCCCGGCGGCATGGCGGTGGCCCTGTTGGTCACCTCTCTGACAGCGGGGGTGGTCGCGGCGGTGGCTCTTTTGTTCAGATGGCGCAACTGGCGGGATCCCCTGCCGTTCGCACCGTTCTTCCTGGTGGGCGGCATGGTCGCCCTGTTCGCGGCCGCCCACCCCTGACTGTCCCTGCCGCTCGGGGGTCCCTCCCCGGGCCCGTGTCCTGCCTGACCCTGCGCAAATCGGTGGCCCGGTCCGGTGAAGCCGCGCGCTGTCCACGGGACGGGTGCGGGTGGAGCGCCCGACAAGGCCTGAGGCCGGCGGCGTGCTGGCCAGGTATCGCCCTGGCCTTCGGGCCTGCGTCGCCCGCCGACCACTTCACCCCTGACGACCGGGAAGCGCGCGCATCGTCATTGCCGCGCTGGAAACGCACCGGCCGGTGGAGCGCCCCGCGGGGGAAACCCTCTCGTCCCTGGCCCCTGCGGGAAATCGGAGCCATTTGCCGACCGCCTCCGGAAGGTGTTCGCGGCTGCGGGGCGGTATCGGCAACTGCATCGGATTTCATGCCGTGCTCAAAGCGCCTCGCAGAAGGGGATCTGCCATGTCTGTCCGACAGCCGAACATTTTGCTCATCACCTCCGACCAGCAGCACTGGAGTACCCTTGGAGCCATCAACCCGAGTATCCGCACACCCGCCCTGGACCGGTTGTGCGCCGAGGGTACCCGCTTCAGCCGCGCCTACTGTCCCAATCCTGTGTGTTCGCCCTCGCGCTCAAGCATCATCACCGGCCAGTACCCGTCGGTCCACGGCTGTTGGACGATCGGGGTCAAGCTCGCCGAGAGCGTCCCCACGGTGGGCGCGTCGCTCTCGGCTGCCGGGTACGCGACATCCCTGATCGGCAAGGCGCACTTCCAGCCCCTGGCCTCGCGGCCCGGCAGCGAGTCGCTGGAGTGCCAGCCCACATTGCGCGATCTGGACTTCTGGCGCAGCTTCCATGGGCCGTGGTACGGTTTCGACCACATCGAGGTGGCCCGTAACCATGCGGACGAAGCCCATGCCGGCCAGCACTACGCGATCTGGATGGAGGAGCACGGCCTGCCGGATTGGCGCGACTACTTCCAGGACCCTCCCGGCCAACCTCGCCGCCACGCAGTGCGCCGGCATGCGTGGGACCTGCCCGAGCAGTTCCACTACACGCACTGGACGGGCGAACGCACTGTCGCGGCGATAGACCGAGCCGTGGCGGCGGAGCGGCCGTTCTTCTGCTGGGCGAGCTTCCACGACCCGCATCCACCCTACCTGGTGAGCGAGCCCTGGGCATCGATGTATGATCCTGCGGACATGGTCCCGGGGACGCTCACGCCGGGGGAGCACGACGCCAATCCGCCGCACTTCGGTCTGACGCAGCAGTCAAAGCCGGACTTCAGCCCCTGGCGCGAAACCCCCTATGGCAACCACGGCTTTCACAGCCACCTGCACGACCCCGCGGCTCTGAGGCGGGACATGGCGGTTTACTACGGCATGATCAGCTTCATGGACCACGAGATCGAGCGGATCCTCGGCCGGCTCGACCACCACGGCATCACTGGAGACACCCTGGTGGTGTTCACGACCGACCACGGCCACTTCCTGGGGCAGCACGGTCTGACGGCGAAAGGTGCCTTCCATTATGAGGATCTGATCCGCCTTCCTTTCTTGGTGCGCTTTCCGGGGCGGGTGCCGGCAGGGGTGGAAAGCAGCGCGATGCAGAGTCTGGTGGATTTGGCGCCCACGTTTCTCGCCAGCGCGGGCCTCCCGGTGCCCGGGCGGATGCAGGGCCTGGATCAGTTCCCGACCTGGTCCGGTGGACCCGCGGTTCGGCGCCGCACCGTGGTCGAGAACCGCCACCAGCCTACCGCCGTGCATCTGCGCACCTATGTGGACGACCGATACAAGCTGACCGTGTATCGTGGCCACGACTATGGAGAACTCTTCGATCTGCGGGAGGATCCGGGAGAGGTGCGCAACCGGTGGGCGGATCCCGCGTATGCCGGTGTCCGGGCCGAGCTTTGCATGGCGGCCCTGCAGGAGGAGATCGCGCGGGAGCCGATGGCAATGCCCCGCATCGCGGGAGCCTGAGATGAGGATACGTTTCAAGCGGGCGGGATGCTCAGCCCGCGGCCGCGTTTGTTGGTGATGGAGCGCGCAACGCGACCGCGTTGCGTGCTCCCGCTCCTGGTGCTGACCCCGGCGTGGAGTTGAACTGTCGCCGCGGCGTCCCGGCAGGGCCGGGAGCGCGGTGCCCGCAAGGCGAAGGGACCCGCCCCGCGCGACGCGAATGTCCATGGCCATGGCGGAAGATCTCGGCCTCTGGGTGCGTGCGGCGCTGGTGGTGGCGGAGAGCTTCTCCCTGGATGCATGGCAGCGCGTTCATCTCCATGACCTCTGCGACGGCATCGCCGTCCGCAGCCTGCCCGCAAGGCGGAGATTGTGCGGTTGCGCCAAGGTCTGGTCGTTGCCGCCCGGCGAGCACCAGGCGCGGCTGTTGCTGGTGGATCCCGACGGCGTAACCCTGGACGCGGGTCCGCTTAAGCCGTTACAACCCGCACAAGGGCTCAGCAGTTGTACCGTATTGACGGCGTTCGCCGGGGTGGTCTTCCGAAAGGCCGGCCGGCATGAGATGGCCCTGGAGATCGACCGGCGGACAGTGGCTACAATTCCGTTTGAGGTGGCTGTCGGCGGCGGGACAGGGGATGCCGTCTGACCTCGGGCGAAACGAGACGGAAGAGGGGTTGGACCGATGTTGCGGCCCGACGGCCGAGGTGCCGCCGATCTCCGCCCGGTGCGGTTGGAGCGCGGATTTATCAAACACGCCGAGGGTTCGGTCAAGGTGGAGTGCGGCGACACGGTGGTGGTCTGCACCGCCTCCGTGGAGGGTGGTGTACCATCGTTTCTGCGCGGTACCGGGCAGGGCTGGGTGACGGCGGAGTATGGCATGCTTCCCCGGAGCACGCACGTGCGGAGCCCGCGCGAGGCCAGCCGGGGGCGTCAGGGCGGCCGCACCCTGGAGATCCAGCGTCTGATCGGCCGGTCCCTGCGGGCGGTGGTCAATCTGGCCGCGTTGGGCGAGCGGACGCTCTGGCTGGACTGCGATGTTTTGCAGGCCGATGGCGGTACGCGTACGGCCGCGGTCACCGGCGCCTTCGTCGCTCTTGTCGATGCGCTCGGCGCCATGCGCCGTCGGCGTGAACTTCCCTATCTGCCGGTGTCGGACTTCCTGGCGGCGGTCAGTGTCGGGGTGGTCGATCGGGAGACGGTGCTGGATCTGGAATATGCAGAGGACTCGCGCGCCGAGGTGGACATGAACCTGGTGGCGACGGGTGGGGGCCGCTTCGTGGAAATCCAGGGAACGGCGGAACGCCGTCCGTTCGACGCCGTCATGCTCCAACGGCTGATCGAACTCGGCACCATCGGCATCGGCCGGCTGGTCGCGCTGCAGAGAGAGGTGCTCGGCGAAAGTGCCGCCTGGATCGGCGAGGCTGTGCCCCCCGGTGTGTTGCTGCCGCAGGGGGGGCGCCTCCCGTCAGACCAATAGCGCCTGCCATCCTGAGGGTGGCGACGACCAATCCCAACAAGGCAGCAGAGATCCGGCGCCTGATGCTGGCGGCGCTGGGGGAGGCCGCCGCTGACCTCTGCGTCGTCGATGCGCGCGACCTCCATCTCGACGCGACGTTGGAGGACTGCGCCACATACGCCGGCAACGCTGAGAAGAAGGCACGCCTGGTCGCCGCGGCCGATCCCGCGGCTGCGGTGTTGGCCGACGATTCGGGGTTGGAGGTGGTGGCGCTCGGAGGCGCCCCGGGCCTGCTCTCGGCGCGGTGGGTCACCGATCCCGGCGGGCGGCCCCTGGATGGGCCGGGTCTCAATGCGGCCCTGCTGCGACGCATGGAGGGTTTGCCACCGGGCGATCGGCGGGCACGCATGGTGTGCGCTGTGGCGTTGCTGCTTCCGGGCGGCCGGCTGGTGCAGGGCTGGGGGGAGGTGCACGGCGTGATTGCTCCGGACTGCCGTGGTACGGGCGGGTTCGGTTACGATGCCGTCTTCCTCTTGTCCGATGGCCGGCGGCTCTCGGAGGTAGCCCCTGGGATCAAGGACCGCCTCGGTCACCGTGGACAGGCGGTGGGGGCGGTGGTGCCCGAGTTGCGGCGGTGGTTGCGGTCCGAGGAGGTGGGGATCCGGTCGGGATAAGGGCGTCCCCGCCATTGGGACCGGCCAGACCAAGGCTGCCGGTACGCTCGCCGCGGCGCCCGGTTTCGCTCCGATCTCGGCCTGTCGGCACCGGTCGCCTGACCGGTGTATGCACGCAGGGTCATGCCCTACTCGAACATGGCGCTCACCGACCGGCCGTCATAGATGCGCCGGATCGCCTCAGCCAGCAGGGGCGCCGTGGACAGGACATGCATCTGCGTAACGCGCTTGTTCGGGGGAACCGGAAACGTGTCCGTGACCACAACCGCCTGTAGGGGGAGGGCTCTCAGCCGTTCCACGGCCGGTCCGCTGAGCGGGGCGTGCACGCACCCGTAGACGACCCGCGCAGCGCCACGGTCCATCAGGAAGGCTGTCGCCTTCTGCAGGGAACCGGCTGTGTCGAGTTCGTCGTCCAGGAGGATGGCGCTGGTGCCCCGGACATCCCCGATGAGATTATTCATGCGGACCTCGGAACGTACGCGTTGCTTGTCCATCAGGGCGAGGCCGGCGCCAAGCTTGCGGGCGTAGTTGCGACAGAGCGCGGCCCGCCCGACGTCGGGGGCGACGACCACCGGATTCGGCAGTTCCAGCGTGCGCATGTGCTCGGCGACCAAGCCCGTAGCGGACAGATTGTCGACCGGAATGTGGAAAAAGCCCTGTATCTGCGGAGAATGCAGGTCCAGGGTCAGGATGCGATCGGTGCCAGCGGTCTCCAGCAGGTCCGCCACCAACCTTGCGGTGATGGGGATGCGGCCTTCGTCCTTCTTGTCCGAGCGGGCATAAGGGAAATAGGGCAGCACGGCGGTGATCCGTCCCGCGGAGGCTCGCCGCAGCGCATCGATCATGATGAGCAGTTCCATCACCCGCTCGTCGACCGGCGGGCACGGCGTTTGGATCACGAACACGTCTTTGGAACGTACGTTCTCTCCCAGCCGCACGAACGTGTTGTCGTTGGGAAACTTGAAGCTCTCGACGTCGCCCGGGGGGACGCCGAGAGCGGCGCAGATGCCGGCAGTCAGGTCTGGATGCGACCTGCCGCCGAGGACGCAGATATCCCCCACCGCCGCCGTCTGGCCACGCACGTCCCTTCGGGCCCGGCCGGGCCGACCCCGGCGAGCGCGCCCATTCCCTCCCAGCGTATCCACATCCGCAAGCGCGGGCCGATCCGCAACCGTCGTGCAACTCACCGGCACGGCGCCAGGACGCCATGCGGTCCGAACCGACATGGCCCCGACCGTTCCGCAGGCGTCCTCGTTGCGTCCGGCCCTTCGCGCCGGAGGGGGGCGAACCCTGCCGAAGCGGGGGAACTGGGCGCAGGTGCGCCTTGGGCCGTCCGCAGGGTGGGCGCCTCACGCCCGACGTTGCATCAGGTGCAGGGCTGTTTCGGCAAGGATGGCTGCGCCAACGGGCAGGGCATCCTCGTCCAGCGTGAAGTGCGGGTGGTGGTTGGGGTATCCCGGCCTGCCGGCGGCGGTCGCGCCGAGGGACATGTAACAGCCGGGGACGCACTCGGCATAGCGCGCGAAGTCATCGGCCGCCATCTCCCGCGGGCCGTCCCCCACCGCCTTCTCTCCGAGGTAGCGCCCGGCGGCCTGGCGCATGACCTCCGCCACCTTGGCGTCGTTGCGCAACACAGGATACCCGTCCACGTAATCCAGTTCGGCCCGGGCCCCGGCCGCGGCCGCCGTGTGGGCGAGTACCTCCGCGATCCGGCCCTTGATCAGCCGGCGCACATCCTCGTCGAAGGCGCGCACGGTACCCTCGAGCACTGCCGCATCGGCCACAATGTTGAACGCCTCCCCCGCGTGCAGCGTGCCGACGGTGACCACGGCGGCGTCCAGGGGGTTGATCGCGCGGCTGACGATCGATTGGAGCGCCACCACACAGCGGCAGGCCGCCTCAAGGGCATCCACGGCCTCCTGGGGCTTGGCCCCGTGCCCGCCGCGGCCGTGGATCACTGCGCGGAACCGGTCTGCGGCCGCCCACGCGGGCCCGGAGACGACAATCGCCTTGCCTGTCGGCAGGGGGCACCACAGGTGCAGACCAATGACGGCGGAGACGCCGCCGAGCACTCCGGCGGAGATCAGTTCGCGCGCTCCTCCCGGTGGCACCTCTTCGGCGGGTTGGAAGATCAGGCGCGCCCGGCCGCGGAGACGGTCGGCGCGCGCCGTCAGGATGCGCGCCACGCCCAGTAGGACGGCCGCATGTCCGTCATGGCCGCAGGCATGCATCACGCCGGGCCGGCGCGAGGAGAAAGGCAGGCCGGTTTCCTCGGCGATCGGTAGGGCGTCAATGTCGGCGCGGAGGGCGATGGTCGGTCCGTCCGGGTCTGCGCCGATCTCGGCGACGACGGCGTTGGGCTGCGGCAACCGGGGCGCCAACCCCATGGCGCCCAATTCCGCCGCGATGTATGCGGCGGTTTCCGTTTCTTGGCCAGACAACTCCGGATGCGCATGCAGGTGTCGCCTCCAGCGCCCCAGGTCGTCGCGGAGGTCTCGCGCGCGCAGCAGAAGATTCTCCTTCGCCACAGCGGCAACCCCGCCAGAGCCGGTGACCGCATCCCCCGCACGCTGGATCAAGGCCGTCCCCCCCGATCTGCGTCTTCGCGTCCGCGCCCGCATCTCCTGGGGATACGCGGTGTCCGGTCACCGGGTTCCCCCTGGGCGGCGCGGTCTCTGATCACGTTCCCGGCGGCGGAAGGGGAGTGTTGCCGTCGGAAGGAATGTTGTTCCCCGTGCAGGATGGCCGCGGCGGCGGCAGGCCACGCACCCATACCCTCGGCCGTGAGCTGTGTTCGGGGCGTCTCCATATACCAGGATCTTGGGAGGGACTGTCGGAATTGGCATTCCAAGCGATGCCCGTCCGCGTGGACGGGATGGAGGGCTGGGAG
This sequence comes from Bacillota bacterium, assembly GCA_021803205.1. GTDB lineage: Bacteria > Bacillota > Sulfobacillia > RBS10-35 > JAJYVN01 > JAJZMB01. The sequence goes on from JAJZMB010000072.1 coordinate 74,315, forward strand.
TTGTCGGGGCCGGGCGAGACCCGCTGCCTGGTTCTCGCCGAAATCGGTAGTCAGCTCGGCGCGCTCCGCCTGGCTCCGGGCGGCGGGCGGCAATCCGTGGACGTGCTGTATGTGCCGCCGCCGGCCCAGCAGCGTCAGGCCACGTGGAGCACAGGGGCCCCCATCCTGTTTCCATTCCCGGGCCGCATCGCTGAGGGAGAATACCGGTATCGCGGGCGCGCGTTCCGCCTGCCCGGCGGTACCCAGGGGGCGCCCGGACGCCATCCGCTGCACGGATTCGTCGGTCTCGCCCGCTGGAGCGTGGATGCGGCGGGGGCGGGGGCGGAGGGGGCGTGGGTGCGCACCGCGATCGAGCATGAGAGCCTCGGCGTCCCTCCAGAGGCCTTTCCGGGCAGGTACCGGCTTACAGTGACCCACCAGCTGCGGCCGGACGGCTATGTCCAGGAGATAGTGGTCGACAACACGGGGACGGAGCCGTTTCCGTTCGGCTACGGCTGGCATCCGTACTTCCTGGTGCCGCTTGCCCCCGGCGGCCTGCGGGCGGATTGCGCCCTCACCCTGCGGGCCGCCGCTCGCTGGGAGTTGACCGCGGAGCTGCTCCCGACAGGGCGGCGCCTCGCCGTGGCGGGTCCCTACGACTTGCGCAATCCCAACCCCCTGGGGGAGAAGTCGTATGATGATCCGTTCACAATGGTGGAACGGGATGCCGGCGGCGATATCAGCGCGACCCTCACTGACGGGCACGCCGGGTTGTGCCTGACGGTGTGGGCGGACTCGGCCTTCCGTGATTGGGTGGTGTACGCGCCGCGCACACTGGGTGCGGTGTCGCTGGAGCCGTACACCTGTGCTCCAGATGCATTCAACCTCGAGGCCCGTGGGGTGTCGGCGGGGTTGCTGGAGCTTTCGCCGGGGCAGACGTGGCGGGCGCGCCTGGGAGTGCGCCTGGGTCCCGTCGCAGCCTGACCGTCCGACCCGGGGGGCGGCGGTGACGGTTTCCCGGGCGGATGGGTCAGGACCGGAAGGGGGGCGCGTACGCCGTGCCGCCGCAGCTGGTGGTCCCGCTGCCCGTCGAGGCACCCACGTGGGGCGAGGAACTCGCAGTGCTCGCGATGATCCTCTCCTGGACCCTGGCCGTGGTGGTCGCGCTCTGGGGCGCCATGCGCGAAGCCAAACGCCATGACGACGATCGGCGGCAAGAACTGGCTTCCGATCCCGAGCCCGGTCCGACTCCCGGGCTCTCCGGCTTTCTCGACCGCTGGGCGCTCTGGGCGCTTGTCTTTCTGGGACTGGGCCTCGTCCTGCTCGCCGTCGCCAGCAGTGGCGCGCATCGCTAGTACTGTCCTCCGTACTGATGGAAATTGGCGACGGTCCGGAACATCTGCTCAGCGGTCGGAAGGGCGGCCCCAAAGGGTGTGGACGGATGGGCAGGACCAGTTCTCCGCTTCATGAGTCCCCACCCCGGCCCCGGCCTTGCCAGTGCAAAGGACAGTACTAATACTACTGTCAGGGTCGGTGCAGATTCAGCATCAACAGAGCGGAACGAAGGCCGGAGGAGAGAGGGAGGTCCCTCTTTGGGCTAACGCTCGATAGAC
>JAJZMB010000050.1 GCA_021803205.1 Bacillota bacterium
AAGCGATACACGACCTCATTCGCCGGCCGCCAGTGGCGGCCATCGTTCGCCACCCGGTCAGCTTTTCATGCCTCGTGGCGCCGGCCGCGCCGGCATGGGGGACTCCGGCTGAATGGATGCCCCACAAGTGGGAACTCCCGTCCGGGTCGTTAGTCCGCGATATGGCGCGCGGCGGGAAGGGCGGGTGCCAGCGCCTCGACGTCAAGGTTCGCGGTATCCCCGGCGGTTTCTTCCGGGGGACGGATGTTGCGGAATGCGTAGTAGTAGGTCACCAGATTGAGGGCCATGAACAGGACCGCCCCGTACAGCGGGGTGTCCACAACACTCTCCATCAGTGCCCCGCCGATGGCCGGGCTGATGGTCGCCGTTACCTGGGAAGGCAGCATGCCCAGCGCCGCCACCGTGCCTCGACGCCGAAGGTCTGCCACGCCCATCACATAGGACTGACGGGCGGGGAGACCGAGGGAGTTGAATGCCATACGCAGCGCGAGGGCGGCCCCGGCCAGCCAGAACGTGGGCATCCAGGCCACGGCGAGCAGGGTCGCGATGGATGCGGCCCGGGTCACGGTGACGGCCCGCACCGCGCCCAGATGCTCGGCCAGACGGCTGGCGCCGAGGTAGGGTAAGGCCGCGACCAGGTTGACCGCGGTATACAGAAGGCCGATGGCGCCGGCGCTCGCCCCGTAGCGGACGTGGAACCAGTACGTCAGCAGTGGTCCTAAAAAGCCGACACCGAGCCCGTTCAGGGCGTTGGTCAGACCAAGGCGCCCGACTAGGCGGGCGGTGCTGATGGGCATGCCACCCTCGGCGGCGGGCTCCGGCGGCGCTTCGTGAATGGGAAGCGTGGTGAGGAGCATGGCAGCCGAGAGCACAGCCCCGAAGAGAAAGACGAGCCGGTCGCCGCGGAGGAGTGACCAGCCCGCCGCCGCCAACAGACCGGGAACCCAGGCGACGAGGGATCCTGCCGCGCCAGCCATGACCCCGACGAAGGCGATCGCGCCGAAGGCGGCGGTACGCCGTCTCGGTTCCACCGAGGCCGACAGCAGGGGCTGCTCTGCCGGGAAGACCGGACCCCAGGACCCGCCGCTCCCGGCCCCGCCGCCGCGACCCACGCCGCACAGGCCGCTGGCGATCAGTACCACCGCCAGATTGGTGCTTACAGCCAACAGGATGCCGCCGACCACCCCAAGGCCGGCCAGGCACAGGAGCATGGTACGCCGGCCGAAGCGATCTCCGCCGAACCCGACGATCACGACCAGACCGGCGGTGGCGAGTCCGCCAGCGGTCAGGATGAAGCCGATGCCCGTGCTGTGATAGCCCTCGGCCGCGAGATACAGCGGGAAGACAACAGTGAGAAAGGCGGTCGCAAAGCTGCGCAGCGCGCGCCCTGCATACAGCCAGGTGAGGTTATGCGTGCGTGTGGCCCACCCCTCGTTTCGACCCGCCGAATTCTCGCACTTTGGTCCATCTGGCTTCCCCGGTAGCGCCGCTCTTCCTTCCGCAGCGGGAGCGTCGAATCGACCCGCGGAACGTGGTGGCGACGTGTGTCATGAGCGGCGCGCGGGAAGCGCGGAGCGTCAGGCGGCGGGGAAGGGCCCGCGGGAAGGAATGCGGGTCTGTGCGCCCGATCGCGGCAGGGATGCGTGGGGAGCGGTGTGGAAGGCTTCCGTCGGCGGAGGGCCTGCACGATGCTCTGCACGGCTCCCGCTGCAGGGCTGGTGCCGTGGCCGTTGACGGTTTCGCGGAACTCTTTTGGGTGGCGCGCCTCTGTCGCCGGGACACGGAGGCCGCCCGGGGGGCGGGAGTGCGCCGCCCAAGGCCGCCGCGCGGTATCCGCAGGATTGGGATGCCGGCGGTACACGGGAGGGCATCTGGTGTGGCCGATCTGAGGTTTGGTTTCATCGGTGCCGGATTCGTCGCGGGCGTGCACGCCGAAGCGTTCGCCGAGGTGCGGGGCGCGTCGATCGCGGTCGTCTATTCGCGGAGCGCGGACCGTGCCCGCGCGTTCGCCGCCGCCCACGGCATCCCGCGGGCGACCGACGATTGGAGATCGGTCGTAGCCGACCGGGATGTGGACGCGGTGCTCGTCATGCTGCCGAACCACCTGCATGCGGAGGTGGTGCAGGCCGCCGCCGCATGCGGCAAGCACGTGCTGGTCGAGAAGCCCCTCTGTCTTACCTTGGACGAAGCAGACGCCATGATCGGCGCCTGCCGCCGGGCCGGAGTGGTACTGGGCTACGGTGAGCAACTCTGCTTCGCTCCAAAATACGAGCGCCTGCGTGCGTTGGCCGGGGAGGGTGCATTCGGCCGTGTATATCATCTGCGTCAGGCCGAAAAGCACTCGGGCCCGCACGCCGACTGGTTCTGGGATGTGCTCAGCTCCGGCGGCGGAGCGTTGATGGACATGGGCTGCCACGCGTTCGGCTGGTTCCGTTGGGTACTTGGCCCCTCCTTCCGCCCGAGCGAGGTGCTCTGTCGGTGCGATACCCAGCTTCACGGGGAACGGACGCGGGGCGACGACCATTCCATCGCCGTGGTCACCTTTCGCGATGCCTCCGGGCATATCGCCACCGCGCAGGCGGAGGACTCGTGGGCCAAGCCCGGCGGGATGGATGATCGGGCGGAGCTCTATGGCACCGGCGGGGTGGGTTACGCCGACCTGTTTCGGGGCGGAAGCAGCTTGGTGTTCAGCGAGCAGGGTTACGGCTACGCCATGGAAAAGGCGGGCGATACACGCGGCTGGAGCTTCGTATTGGCAGAGGAGATCCACCAGCAGGGCTACCCCCAGCAAATGCAGGCCTTTGTCGATTGCGTGCGTCAGGGGCGCCCGCCCGCACAGAGCGGGGAGGACGGCCGCGCTGTCCTGGAGATGATCTTGGCCGCGTATGCCTCCGCCGGCCGGGGAGCGGCAGTCGCGCTACCATTTCAGCCGCAACCCGGAGTCCGACTGCCCGTGGAACTGTGGCGGCCGGTTAGTTGAGTCCGCCTGGCCGGCGTCGCTTTGGGGTCCGCGCCGGCCCGCCGCCAAGCCGAAAGAGACCCCGGGGGCGAAAGCCCCCGGGGTCTCTTTCGCCTCCCACGCTCGGGAATCGCGCGGTTCAGAGCACGACTCCCGAGGCGGTCGCGCGCTCCAGAGGAGACACGTCGACCACCCCCTCTACTGCCCCGACCGGGAGGCCAGCCCGCACGGGGTCCAGCGCCCGGCAGGACGGTTTCCCGTCCCGGATCCCCTTGCGAGGTTCGCACGGGTGCCCGGCCAAGGCGACCCGTTCCCGGTTGGCGCGCCATGGCCCAGTATGCCGAATGGGAGCTGCCGTCGCAACAAGCGCCCCCCGAGCGGGCAGGTCCCCGGCAAAGTCGGGCATGAGCGAGCGGAGCCCGGCGCGCGCATAAGGCGCGCCGGGCATTGAACGGGTTCGGCAACGGGTGATAG
>JAJZMB010000043.1:0-805 GCA_021803205.1 Bacillota bacterium
GCGTCGCCGAATGGACGGCGCGGCGATCATCGTCCCGGCGTATAACCGTCGTGGGCGCGGGGAGGATGCGCCGGGGGGATCACCTGTGCCGCCGCTGCTCACTGCCTTCCTCGGGGCCCTGCTTGCACTCGCCGTGCTGGCCGCCCTGCTGGTGCTGCTCTGGCGCCCAGTGGTGCGTTCGCTGCTGAAGGGCATGACGGGCACGCTCATGGGACGCATGGTTAGCAACCGCTACTCGGAGAACGTCTTCGGCGTGCTGAACGTGATGCGGCACGTGGGCGCCGAATTCTTTATGGAGACCATGATGCGGACCAGCGAAGGCGGCAAGCCCATCTCCCGCCCGATGGGGTCGCCCCTCCACCCGTCGCCCTGGGAGACGCTCTACTTCCAGCCGGTGTACCTCCGGCCACGGATGCCCACGTCCGAGAAGGTGGAGATCGACACCAGGACCACCATCGGGCCAAGGGCGGGCAAGCCGCTCCAGGTCGACATCCCGATCCTGATCACGGCCATGTCGTACGGCGGTGCGCTTTCGGTGCAGGCGAAGGTTGCCCTGGCCAAGGGGGCCAATCTGGCGGGCACGGCGACCAACACCGGCGAATCGTACCTTCCCGAGGAGCGGCGAGTGGCCGAGCGGCTGATCATGCAGCATCACCGGGGACTCTGGCCGAACGGCACCATGAACCGGCCGGAACTGCTGAAAAACGCGGACGCCATCGAGATCCAACTCGGCCAGGGGGCCCAGGCCGCCGCCGCGATGAAGACCAAGCCCACCTCCGACAAGATGATCAACGCCAGGATGCGG
>JAJZMB010000043.1:815-3391 GCA_021803205.1 Bacillota bacterium
GGCTGGAACCGGGCCAGGTCGAGGAGGTCTCGACCCGCTTCCGGGGGGTGGATTCTCCCGGGGACTTCGTGGAGATGGTGCGGCGCCTCAAACGGGAGCACCCGGTTCCGGTGGGTGTGAAACTCGGCGTCAGCGACTACATCGAGGCGGACCTCGAAGTCCTGCTGCAAGCCGAAGTCGACTTCGTGACCATCGACGGCGCGGAAGGTGGGACGCACGGCGGCCCCACCACGCTGCAGGACGACGTCGGCCTTCCGACCATGCACGGGCTGGTGCGGGCGGACGACTACCTCCGCAAGGTCGGGGAGCGGGACAAGGTCACGCTCATCGCAGCCGGTCAGCTGTCCACCCCGGGCCACTTCCTCAAGGCGCTGGCGCTCGGCGCGGACGCGGTCGCGATCGGTACCGTGGCCATCGTCGCCCTGCTGGCGGAACAGATGAAGAAGGCCATGCCCTTCGAGCCGCCCTACGACCTGGTCATGCATTCGGCCAACCATCGCTGGAACAGCGGGCTGGACGTCGAGCGCGGGGCGCGGCACTTGGCCGACTATCTGCAGTCGTGCATGGGCGAGATCGCCTACGTGGTCCAGTCGCTCGGCAGGACCGCCGTCCGAGACCTGGGTAGGGAGGATCTGGTCGCCCTGGATCCACTGGTAGGCGATCTCTGCGGGGTGCGGCTGGCATGGCGGCCCCGCTCCGACGGGGGCGGATTGGCGGTCTCGGCGACCTGGCCTGCGGCAGAGCATGCCCCAGCGCAGGAACAGATTCACTGATTCCGGGCGGGTTCCACGGGCCCGCGCGGCCGCCCATGAACGTAAGCGGTCATACGGTGTCTGCCTCCCTCCCCTGTTACCCTGAGGTGCGGGAGGGATGAGCGATGGAGAGACCACGGCCGGGTTTCGGGCGTGCGCTGCTTGCCGGGGTGGTCGCCTGGGTGGTGTTCACGCTCCTGCTGGAGATGGCTCCCGCCATGGGCTTGCCGAAGATGAACGTGCCGGCCATGCTCGGCGACATGTTTGGCATGAACAGCCTCCTCGTCGGCTGGATGATGCACTTCGTCATCGGCGTCGGTTTGATCATCCTGTACGCATACGTCTTTGCGGATCGCTTTTCTGGGCCCGCCTGGCTGCGCGGCCTGCAATTCGCCGTGTTGCCCTGGCTGGTGATGATGGTCATGCTCGCCCCGATGCTGGGGATTCTCGATCCGATGATGTCCAAGATGCCGCCGGGCTTCTTCCTGATTCACATCGGTGTCATGGCGCCGATCGGCAGCCTTGTGGTGCACCTGATCTACGGCGCGGTGGGCGGTGCCGTGTACGGTTACGCGGGCGCCACGCGTCGCGCGGCCACGGCCTGACCGGGCATCCCAGAGACACGGCCGGGTGCGGCCCGCGCGCCCCCGCCGGGGGGCACCCGGCGGGCTCTCTGGTCCCGGGGCCGAACGCTCTGCTTCCCGCGACAGGTGACCGTTGCACCATCGAGGCGGGGACTCCGCTTCCCCTCTCCGGGGTGGCCGGCGGCCCTGAGGAGGTCGCCGGGGGCACGGTGGCTTGGGGGGTGGATGGCTTGGAGATCGTCGTATACCGCATCACGGGGCCGCAGTTGCTGGGCCTGCGCATCCCCGAGCGTGTGTGCCCGGAATGCGACCTGACGGTGGCCGCTGTCCGTGCGGCAGTGCGTATCGCGGGCGTCTCCGATGTGCGGGTGCGCGTCAAGCCCTGGCTGACAGTGCTGGGAGAAGCCTTGCGGCGGGGTGGCTGGCACCCTCCCGTGGTGACAGTGGATGGCATCCGCTTCAGCCAGGGCGTCGTGCCCGACCCCGCCATCCTGGCCGCCCACCTGAGCGCTGTGGCGGAGGCCAGGGATGGGAAGCAGCACCCTTCGCTCCCTGCAGGCAGGGATGCGACTCTGCCGCTGCGGTAAGGCTGCGGGCCAGGACAGGTCGGCTCGGCCGTGCGGTTCGCGGTGTGTGCGCAGGGGGGTCGGCAGTGCATGTCAGGGCGCACATGGTTGCGTAGGTTGGAGGAGCTCACCCGGCCCGTCGACCCGGAGAGGGCAAGGGCGCTGGAATCCCTGTGGGCGTCGCTGCCCAACGCGGTGCGCACGCCGGAACAGGCCCTGGGGCGGGCAGGCGTCGGTTGTGAGGCCACGCATGGCGTCTTCCCACGCTGCAACTTCGGGTGCACGCCATGTTATCACTCGCGCGACGCCAACCGGGTCCGGGTGGACGGGCTGCACACCATTGTGGAGATCGAGCGGCAGATGAGCTACCTGCGCGCGGTGCATGGACCCAGTGGCCACACGCAACTCATCGGCGGCGAGGTGAGCCTGCTTCACCCCGAAGACCACGCGGAGGCACTGGCCATCATGCGCCGCCACGGCCGGGAGCCCATGAGCTTCACCCACGGGGACTTCGACTATGAGTACCTGCGGCGGCTGGCGCTCCGGCCCGACGGGCGCCCACGCTTTGCGCGCCTGTCCTTCGCGGCCCACTTCGACATCACGATGGTCGGACGGCGCGGCATTCCGCGGGCGGCGACGGAACGCGAGCTCAACCCCTACCGCGAAAGATCGGA
>JAJZMB010000084.1 GCA_021803205.1 Bacillota bacterium
GCAGCCAGGTCGCTGGCGGTGCGCGATGCCTGGATCGGGTGGGACGCGCAGCAGCGGCAACGGTATCGGCACCGAATCGTGTCCAACAGCCGGTATCTGCTGATGCCGGCGGTGGCGGTTCCGCACTTGGCCAGCCACGTGCCGGTGCTGGCACTGCGACGCTTGCCTGAGGATTGGGTCCGGCAATACGGGTTCGCGCCGACTCTGACGGGTCGGATGCAATGCGAGAGAACCCCAGCCGCCTGAGCCGTCGCCCCCGGGACCGCCATGTAGTATGGTCCTGCTTGTAACACGCCGTCCGTACGCACCTCGCGCACCATGTCCTGCAGGAACCGCTTGCGGCCGTCGTCGTCAAGCGCGTCCAAGCCGGCGGCAACGCTGGCCGCGTATTCGACCGCATCGGCCTCCTGCTTCGCCGAGACGGCGAGCGCGGCCAACTCCCGCTCCAGGTCCGCCACCCGCTTTTGCGCTGCGAGTCGCTCCTTCTGTAGGCCGTCCATCTGGCGCCCAAGCGCATCCTCCGGGACGTGCCCCTTTGCGAAGGCGCCGAGGAGCCGGTCCTGCTCACGCGGGATCGCCGCCAGTCGGGTGCGGAGTCCGGAGAGTTCCTGCTCGGCTGCGGTCCGAGTCGGGGACCCCTCCTGCTGCCGCTGCCCCAACTCGGACCGCAGCCGCTCGGGGTCCCGGAACAGGTCAGCCACCCGCCTCCTCCACCCAGTCCGCCTGCATCCAGGGCGCATCGCAGCGCGCCTCGGGCGCGATCGGCCCATCCCCATAGCGCGTCGCACGGTGCGTGCAGTGATAGTAGCGATCCCCGTTGCTCTAGGCGCCCGCCAGCCGCGCCCCGCAACGCCCGCAGCGCACCAGACCAGAGAGTAGGCCGCCATCGCGGTAGTCCGGGAGGCCGGGATCGCCCAGGTCCGCGAGGTCGCCGATGCCGTCACGGCCGAGGTCCGGCGCGCCGCGGCAGACTTCGAGCGCGTCAGCAGGCAGGCCGCCGAACTGCGGCAGGACGCGGACTTCGCCAAGGCCCTCCGCACCGGGGACGCGGCGCTGTGGCAGTGGGTGGAGCCGCGTGCCTGGGAGGGCATCGTGCTGCGGCTGGAGCAGTGGAGCGAGGCGAACCTCGTCGACCCGGAGGTGCCGTTCCCGGAGGCGGTGCGGCGGCAGGCAAAGGGCATCCACGAGTACCCCGCCGTCTACGGCCTGGCACGGGTCACACTGCGGGGACTGGTCGCCTGGTTGCGAGCAGGCGTTGCTCAGACGGGCGCGGAGCCGCTGCGCCCTCTGCGGGCGGCCGGTGCCCGTCCGGATGGCGCGGCGCTCCGTCGGGTGGGCAGGTCGGCGGCCTTGCAAGCCCTTGACGCACACGTGCTTCCGAGGCACGCACCCTGAATCGCGGGGATCGGCACGGGCTTATGGAACCCCCCATCCCCGACGTGCCTGGCCCGCTGAGCGGTGGGCGACAGGCGTTTCGGCCGTGTCGGCCGCCCGAGGCAGCCGTGGCCAACGGATGGCCGGCGGGCAGGGGGGGGACGGTTCGGGGGTAGGCGCGCGTGTTCCGCGATCCGGGGCGTACAATCCCGGCCGGGCCGCCTCCCGGACCTGGCCGGCGGACCCCTGGGTGCGACGGCGATCCGGTTAGTCCGTCGCGGTCAGGCCGGCCAGTGCGGTGAGGGTCGCCCGCGCGCGCATCGCCGCGGCGATGTGGGCCGCGCCCCAGGTCTTGCATCCGAGAGCCTCCCACCACACGGGGAGCAGGCGCGGCTCGTGCTCGGTCAGCCAGACAGCCAGGGCGTCGGGGGCCGCAGGGACGCCGAGAAGGGGCGCCACGTTGCGGAGCACCGCGATCCGCGCCAGGTCCCGGCTGGCAAGACCCCATTGGCCCCAGGCGCCCTGCCGCTGCCAGGCCGCCGCGCCCGCCTCCACCTCCTCGACCGTGTCCGGGCTCAGACCGAAGCGGAGCGCCTGCCCTGCGACCGCGCTTGAGCCGCCTTCCGCCACTGCCGCGGCGCTTGCCACGCCGCGCGCCCACCGCAGCAAGGCCATGGCCGCGTCGTGCTGGGCCCGCGCGCCCTCTGGCGCGCTCGGTAGCCCTACGCCCTCCGCGAGCGTGTCGACCGCCAACTGCCCTGCTGTGGTCCTTAGACGGGTCAGGAGATGATGCCCCGACGGCGGGACTCCTCGGGCGAGAAGGAGGGAATGCGCCGCCGAAAGCGTGGCCTGGCGACAGGAGTCGACAGCGGCCGGGCCGGTGCCGTCGTCGGCCGGCTGTGGGCCCGTGCCCACTGCCGCCGCGGCGCGGGCGGCCCGGGCAGCCGGATCGCGCCACTGCAGCCTGGCCTCCATCGCCAGACGCGCGAGGTGGCCGAAGTCCAGTAGGATCACCCCGGCGGCGAGCCGCGGCAGCCACCAGCCGCCGGCGAGCCCGCGCTCGAAGGCCGCCCAACTCGCGCGGACTACGTCGAAGTGCAGGCCGGAAGCGGGCTCGTGAACGCGCACGACGTCCTCCCACACACCATCGCGGTCAAAGAGCAGCATGACGTCGCCGTCGCTGCCCTCGCTGGCATCGCCCCAGGCGGCAGATCCGTACAGCAGGGCGGCGTCGAACCCCTCCGCGTCCCGCCAGGCGCGGACGGCGGCGAACGCTGCTGCTCGAATGCGCTCGCTCTCCGGTGTCGGCTCTGGGCCGTCGCCCGCGACGTGCATTTGCGTGTTCTTCAACCTCCTCCGGGCCACCTCCGCCCGCTTCGGGGCACGCGGGGCGAACCCCTCCGACCATTCGGGTCGGTCGCCCCGGCCGCGGCGGCGCGCCCAGCTGGGCAACGGAACGGCAGCACCAATCCCGGCCCGGAACAGGCTCCGGCCGGCGGGCCAGACTACCGGCACGCCGCGCGGACGTGGCTGCCATCGGTACACGCGCAACAGGGAGGGGAGCGCCGCCGACGCTTCCGGGCGCTCGCGCGGACCGGGAGCGCACGGCGAAGGCCTTCCACACCGCCCGACGCGCCTCCTCAGGGCAGCCGAAGACATGCTGCCGCGTCGCGGGCTCGACGGCGCCGGGCGCCGGCAGTTGGCGCCGTCCCATACGAAGCCACCGGCAGGGCACTCGCCCGCGCTCAGGCGGTTGAGCCGCCGACGTCGGCCCTCCGCAACGGAGGTGCACAAGGACGTAGCAGCCCCCGTGTAGAACACCGGCCGACGAAAGGCTCCGAACCCGCTTTCCGCACATCTGACGAGTGATTTCTTCCGCCACACCTGCGCTGGGCAGGGGGCGTAGCGGTGACAGGGTTGAGGAACGGGGTGGCCCAGGGCAAGCGGAGTAATGGTGCGCAATCTGGTGC
>JAJZMB010000046.1 GCA_021803205.1 Bacillota bacterium
GCCGCGGCCCTGGGTCTGGCCGACGCAGACCCAGTTGGCCGCGCGGTAGGAGGCGCCGGTGAAGCGGGGGCGCTCCACGAACGTCTCGAGCAACACCGGCGGATTACCCACACAATGCTCATGATCGGAGCTCCGTGGGAACTCGCGTCACCATCCACTACCCGTGGCATCCACGGAAGGGCGAGACGGTCGAGGTCCGCGCGCGGATACGAGCCTGGGGCACCGTCGAACTGGACGTGTGCGCGGATACGGGGCAGCGGTTTCGTCTCCCGGAATGGATGACGCGGCCCAGCGTGTGTGAAGGCATGGTGCTGAGTGCGGAGCCGGTGTGTGATGTGCCGGCCTTGTTGGCGTTGCGCGCGCAATTGGAGGCCTGGGCCGCCGGACGCGACCAGACAGGCGCGAGGACCGACGCGGACGCAGGCGAGTGCCGGTGAGCGTGTGCGCTACGGGATGCAGGCCACCGACCAAAATGGATATGGCGGCATGATATGGCGTGGTCAACAGTCGTGTTCAAGCTTCCGTGCGAGGGCCCCCGCAGTGCATCGCGACGGCAGGAGATATTCATGGCGGCATAGAATGACGCGGTTGAGGAGGCGTCGGCGTGGCGCAGCGGGGCGGACGGCGGCAACAGACCTGGGGAGCACCGATGTCCTGGCGCGAGGCCGAGGTGTTGGAGGCGGCGCGAGCGGTCGCCGCCGCACGGGGGGGCGCCCAAAGCCGAGCGGATTGGCTGTTGGGCTTGGCCCAGATCGTCTTGGGGGAGGGGCTGCAGGACCCGAGCCTGCCCGCGTCCGTCCGGGAACGGGGCAGCCGAGCGCTGGAGGGACTGGCCAGAGAAGGTGCCGAGCTGGCCGCGCACCCGCCACGCGTGGGACGGCCGCCCCAGGTGTGAGCCACGCCCGACGGCAAGGAGGGCGCGGAGGGATGATCAGACCGTCGAGGGCGAGAGCGTTGAGCCTGTGGCGGAGCGAGCCCATCTGGACGCACTGGCCGGAGGGGAAGCGAGAGCGCTTGGAGGGCCTGCTGGCGGAGATGCTGGCCGCGGCCGCGCGCGCCGCGGGGAAGGAGGGCGGGGATGCACACCGAGAAGATCACAGCGGACCATCTGCAGCGGAAGGCGGTCGTCTATGTTCGGCAGTCGACGCTGGAGCAGTTGCGCCACAATCATGAAAGTCGCGGGCGGCAGTACGAGTTGGCCGGGCGGGCGCGCTCCTTGGGTTGGCAGCAGGTCGAAGTCATCGACGAGGACTTGGGGCGCTCAGGAACCACCACCGTGGGGCGCAGCGGTTTTCAGCGGCTGGTGGGGTCGGTGGGGCTGCGGGAGATCGGGGCCGTCGTCAGCTTGGAAGTGTCTCGCCTGGCCCGCAACAACAGGGACTGGTACCAGCTGCTCGATCTGTGCGCTCTGACGGAGACCCTGATCATCGACTTCGACGGGATATATGATCCGCGCCTGCTCAACGATCGCATGCTGCTGGGTCTGAAGGGAACCATGAGCGAGTTCGAGGTGGGGCTGTTCCGGCAGAGATCGGTGGAGGCCATTCGCCGCAAGGCGTCCCGGGGCGAACTCTTCGGCCTCGTCCCGGTCGGCTACGTGCGCAGCGTCGATGGCCGCTGCGAACAGGACCCCGACCTGCGCGTCCGCCAAGCCGTCCAGACGATCTTCGATCGGTTCGACGAAGCGGGCAGCATCCGGCAGGTGCTGCTGTCGGTGCGGGGTGATCAGCTGCTGCTACCCGCCTGGCGGTGGCGCGAGGGAACGCGCCGCATTGTATGGCGCGAGCCGACGTATGCGGCTGTGCAGGCGATCTTGACCAACCCGATGTACGGCGGGGCGTATGCGTACGGGCGCCGCACGACCGTGACGGAGGTGGTGGACGGCCACGCCGCGCGGCGCAAACTGCGCCGCCGCCCCATGGAGGAGTGGCAGGTTCTGCTTCCGAACCATCTACCGGGATACATCACCTGGGAGCGCTACCAGACGAATCAGCGACGGATCCGCACCAATCTCGACCGCGTGCTCGGGCCCGAGGCCCGGCGCGGCGCCCCGCGCTATGGCTCGGCGTTGCTGGCGGGATTGCTCCGCTGCCGCCGCTGCGGTCGGCGGTTGCACGTCAAATACGGTGGGCAGGGGCACATCCCGCGGTATAGCTGCTTCACGGCAGCACTGCATCGTGGGGAGCATGCATGCATCGCTTTCGGCGGGCTCCGCGTGGACCAAGCCGTGGAGGCCGAGATTCTGCGCGTCGTGCAACCCGCGGCGTTGGAGGCCGCGCTGCAGGCCTGGGACCTGTTGCAGTCCAAACCGGACGTCCGGCGGACGGCACTGGAGTTGGCGATCCGGCAAGCGCGGTACGAAGCGGACCGGGCCCGGCGCCAGTACGATCAGGTCGATCCAGAGAACCGACTCGTGGCGGGCGAACTGGAGCGGCGCTGGAATACGGCACTGCAAGAGGTCCAACGGCTGGAGGCCGACTTGGCCAAGATTCCGCCCCCGCCACCCCCACCCGGAGCTGCGGACCGCGCCGCCTTGATGGCCCTGGCGCACGACTTTCCGGCGGTCTGGCACCATCCGTCCACCGATCGGCGGAAGCAGAAGCAACTGGCGCGTCTGCTGATCGACGAGATCATCGTCGACACACCAGAGGAAGAGCGGGTCGTCGAGATGGTGATTCACTGGGCGGGCGGTACCCATACCCAGCTACGCGTGCGGCTGCCGCGCACTGGCGAGCACCGCTACGCCACCGACCAAGACATCGTCGACCTCGTGCGCAGCCTGGCTACCGTCGGCTCCGACCACACTGTCGCGTCGATCCTCAACCGACTCCGTATCCGTACGAGCAAGGGCAACTCCTGGACGCTGACCCGCCTCCGCTCCTTTCGGGCCAGCCGCGACATTCCGGCCTTCTCATCCGCCAGGCCCCGGGACTGGCGAACCATCGAGGAAGCCGCGACCATCCTCCAAGTCTCCAGGACGACCGTGCGCCGCCTCATCCAGAGCAAGGCGCTCCCCGCCCGGCAGATCGTGCCCCACGCACCGTGGATGATCGTGTTGGCTGACCTTGAGCGTCCTGACGTGCGCGCGGCCGCCGAGGCGGCCCGACAGGGTCGGCGCGGTCCGTGCATCCGTCACGCCGCAGAGCAGATGCTTGTCCCCCAAGACATGTAGCGAGGTGGGCAGTATGTCGGTACCTCGGGGCGGACGTGATAGCGGCGTTGCCAGTCATCCGGGAGGCGGCGGGCAGCGAGGGCGAGGACACTCGAGGCCAGGTTCTTGACAGTCACCCACGGGAGG
>JAJZMB010000119.1 GCA_021803205.1 Bacillota bacterium
CCGACCGTCTGCCCGTGGCGCCTCCCTGTGGTTGCCTGAGTGCTACTATCCTAACGTATGCTCATGTTTCTAGGAACGGCTCGTTGGGGCAGCCGATCACGATCGACGGGATCTACGGGGAGGAGACCGCCGAGGCCGTCGCCAACGTCCAGGCCTACTTCGGTTTGCCCCAGAGCGAGGCAGTGGGTCCGGACACGTACGCGCTCTTCGGCCAGGTGGCAGGGGCGTTTGGTGGTCCCGCTTTCGGCAGCCGTCCCCTTGGGCCCGGGACCGTGGGCGGAGACGTGACCGTGCTGCAGAACCGCCTCAACACATACCGCTACGCGCGCATCCTCGGCCACCCGGGCGATGGCATGTTCGATACGGCTACACAGAGCGCCACCGCCGCCTTTGGGGCCGACGGCACCGACACGGTGCTGAAGCACGAGGACCTGCTGGTTTCCAACATCAATAACGCGGCCAACGTGATGGGCCAGGGGACAACGGTGGAACGGATCTGGCCCGGAGTGCACACGACCTTCTTCTCGGCCTCCGCATCCCCCATCGCGCTGGCCACCAGCAACCTGGGCGCCACCTGGATCGCCAACTTCGGGTTGGCGGCGGACGGGTCCCAAGGCAACCTGCAGGTGATCACGCCCAACGGGGCCCTGTTCTCGGGCGGAGTAATCCAGAGCCCGCTCTTTGCCGGGCCGTGGGGGCAGGTCTTCAATTTCGGCCCCCTCTACGGCCTGCCGACCACGTTCTTCTCCACCAACGTGCTCACCGGCACGGTGGACCAGATCAGCCACTTTGTCCCACCGGACTTCGCCGATACCTCGGTGATCCGGCAGATCGGTTCGGACCTGGCGCACAGCGGAACGACCATCAACAACGTGGTCGGGCCGCAGGGTATGGTCTGGTCACCGATCAATGACGGCCTGTTCGTGGCCGACGGAGCGGACAACCGCATCGCCTGGTACCCCGACAGCAGCACCGTCAGCAGCGACCGCGGGCCGGGCGCGACCATCTATCGGGGTGAACCCCTCCACCAGCCGGCGGGCCTGGCCCTCAACCCGCAAAACGGCAACCTCTTGGCGGTCAACCAGCTGGACAACGCCCTAGTGGAGATCAACCCGGTGACCGGCTGCGTGGTGGCACGCATCATCCTCGACCAGACGCCCGTCAACCCGCAGACCGGTGCCGGGTCCGCCCTGTTCGGCCTGGCCACGACGGTGGACGCCGCGGGAGACCTCGTGGTGTATTTCGTCAACAACAACACCAACACACTCAATCGCCTGTTCCGGCCCCGGCGCTGCGACCGGTCCTGACCCCGTCTCGGGAGCGCGGTGGGACCCACGGACGGGCCCCGCGCCGCCGTGCCCACCGGGGCCGCGTCCACCCGCGCCAGCCAGTTGGCCGCCCCCAGCACCGCCCCGGGCGGCCAACGCGCCTCCGCGGTCTCCAGCGCCGCCCGCACCGTCTCCATCAGCGCCGCCCACGTTCCCACCCCGGCCACCGTTCGATAGCGCGGCCGCCCGCTCGTCCCATCTGCCCCCAACCGTTCCGCCAGCGCCGCCGTCACCCCGCCCAGCCGCCGCCCGATCCTCACCACCCACCGCCGCGGAGATGCCGCCGGGAACATCGGTGCCGCTGATTATGAGCCGCCATCGAACAAGGTAGGCCTACCTAACAAGTAGGCACCCGCTCCGCATGATTTGCTGGGGTTGTATCGCCGAGATCCGAGGTCACATCCCGCGAGACCAACAGGCACAACCCTGTGACGGTCGGTCGCACAGTCGCGACGCTGAACATGAGCCTCTACAACGACTCCCGCGCGCCCCGCCCGAGGAAAAGTTGTTTCATGGCGACTCCTAAGACTGCAATCAGGGATGCATGTTCATCCACAGTCCGCTGTGGTCGCCGTAGTCGGCGCCCCACCACATCCGGTGGTCGGAGGCCAGAAGCCTGATTGCAGTCCTAAGTACCCGGCGCTGCCGATCACCCACGCCTGCCCAAGTAGACACAATATATTTCGGGGCTTCCCCCCGCATGGCCGCCGCTCCCGTCCATCCGTCGCCGTCCTCGCCGTTCCGTGCCTGCGCGGACCCGGCTGGCAGGGCACACGCAATGCTTTTCACCGCGACGGTCCGCCCGGCGCGCCCGCGGCCTCCCCGTCCGGCCCCGCCTCAGCGGACCGCATCCATCTGCGGCCTGGGCTCCGGGTCCTCGCCCAGCCGATACGGCAGAATGCCGACCACCACGTCGTCGCGGCTACGCAGGTGGGCGGCCAGGATCAGGCCCACCCGGTCGTCCAGCAAGTACTGCCAAGGTTTGCGCGGTACCACCTGGGGGATCAGGACCATGACGCGGCCGTGCACGCGCCGGTCGACGGAGTGCACGAAGCGCAGCAGCGGGCGGATGATCGAATGGTACTGCGAGCGCAGGGTGACCAGGCGCACCCCGGGCTGCCAGACCGCCCACTGCCGCTCGATCTCGGACTCCCCCTCCCCGGGACCGCCGTCGGGCTCGGCGAACACCACGCTCACAACGACGACCTCGTCTCCGAACGACCGGGCGGTGGCGACGGCCTCGGCGGCCAGGCGGGAGACGGCGCCCACCGGGACGATCACCAGCGTGCGTTGGGGCTCCGCCAGGGGCGGGCTCTCACCCACCCGCAGTTCGGTGCGCACGCGGTCGTAGTACCGCCGGATGCGGCCGAAGAGCCCGATAAAGACCGGGATGGCGATCACCACGACCCATGCGCCCTCCCGGAATTTCGTGAACAAAAAGATGAGCGCGGCCAGCCCGGTCGCCGCCGCCCCCGTCCCGTTCAGCAGGGTGCGCAGGCCCCAGAGGCGGGATCGAGTCCGCACCCAGCGCAACGCCAGACCACTCTGCGAGAGGGTGAAACCGATGAACACACCGATTGCGAACAGCGGAATCAGGGCGTCGGTGTTGCCATGTACCGCGATCAGCAGGAGCCCGGCCAGGACCGCCAGCACCCAGACGCCGTGCTGGAAGACCAGCCGGTCGCCGCGCAGCGCGAACACGTGGGGCAGATAGCGGTCCCGCGCGAGGAGGCTCGCCAGAACGGGCAGCCCCCCGAAGGAGGTGTTGGCCGCCAGCGCCAGCGTCGTGGTGACGGCCACGGAGACCGTGTAGTACAGCCAGCCCCGGCCGACGGCCAGGACCATGATCTCACTCAGGACCGTGGCCCCCGCATGCGGGACCACCGCGTAGCGCCGGGCGAGCACGGCCAGCCCGAGCAGCATTGCGGCGAGGATCGTCCCCAACAGAGCCTCGGTCCGCCGCGCCCGGGCCACCCGGGGCTCCCGAAACAGGGGCACGCCGTTGGCGATGGCCTCCACGCCGGTGAGCGCGCTGCATCCGGCCGAGAAAGCCTTGAGCAGGAGCAGGAGCCCGATCGTCCGGGGGAGGACCGCCGCTGCTGCAGACGGCGCCGCACCTGCCGCGGGATGGACCAAGCCGACCGCCAAGATGGCCAGCAGTCCGACGATGAACACCACCGTGGGCAGAAGGAAGGCACGCGCGCTCTCGCCGACCCCCCGGAGGTTGAGCACCGTGATCAGCGTGAGCACGGCGAGGCAAAGCAGCGTGGTGTGCGGCAGCAGCGCCGGGAACGCCGAGGCCAGGGTCGCCACCCCTGCGGCAATCGACACGGCCACCGTCAGGACGTAGTCCACGATCAGCGACGCGGCAGCCAGTTTGCTCCAGCCGACACCGAGGTTTTCCCGGGACACGGCGTAGGCCCCGCCCCCACCGGGGTAGGCACCGATCACCTGGGAGTAGGAGAGCACCAGGAGCGCGAGGAGCACCACAATGGCCGCCGTAATCGGCAGGATCAGACCGATGGCCCCGGAGGCGGCGAGCACCAGGAGGATCGCCTGGGGCCCGTAGGCCACAGAGGTCAAGGCGTCCAGCGACAGGGCCGCGAGGCCCTCGGACTCGGTGATCTCTTCGTGCGCCGCCTCATTGACCTTGAGCGGGCGACCGATGAGCCGGTGCCACAGGTCCACGGCCTCGCCTCCCACAATCTCTGCCGCGGCGGCAACCGGATGAACGGTCCCACCCATCCGGTCCGCGGGCGCCGTCCCTCCCGACGGCCCGCCGCCATTATCGGTCGGTCTCGACGGCATCTGGCGCAAGGGGGACGCGACGCCGGTCCGCGGGGCTCGCGCAGGACCACAGCGCACGCTACAGGACGCTGGGAGGCGGGGACGTGCCCGCGGCATACAGTTCGGGTCGGAGCAGGGGCGCAAGGGCGCAGGCCACCGTCAGCCGCCAGGAGTGCGCCCGCGGCACCAGCCCCGCGGTCAAAAGACCGATCGCCCCCTCGCGGGCCTTGATATTGTGCCGCCCGCTGAGGTGGTCCATCACCGGGCCGAGTTCCTCCCCGGCCCGCAGGCGCGCTGCGATGACCGGCGGTAGCACCAGCATCGGGGCATAGGCGTGGACCGTTTGCCCGGCGCGGTCCGCCACGGCGACCACCCCGCAGAGCCAGGCCCGGCCCTCGGCGTCGAAATCCACCCCGCCCTCCAGGCCGAATCCCCAGTCGGCGTCCCGGCTCCGGCGCGCGGTCTCCGCCCGGCACATGGCCCCGCGTCTTGTCTCCGCAAGGCTCAGGGGCTGGGCCGAGACACCGGAGTCGACGGGAACGGCCTCCAGGGCCGCTCCCGGGAAGCGCGCGGCGACCACCGCCCGCACGGCGTCCACCTTGGTGGGATTGGTGGAGCCCACGGCGACCAGCGCTGGCGACACTGCCCACCCCCCATTCGGCCCGGCGACGTATGCGCTGGGCGCACCCTCACCCGGGTGCCATTCGCCGTCGGCGCGCCGGCGCCTGGCATCCGGGGCGGTGCAGGACAGCGCCGTTCTTGATGAACACATTGAGCCAGAGGCAATGGCCCGTACAGCGCGCAATTGCGGAGTACGTTCACCAGAGAGCATCCAGCCGCCGGGGAGCCGTGCGGGCCCTGCGACGGAAGCCCGCCCCCGCAAGCGATTGTGCATCCGCGGTCCACCGGGCGCGGCATCGACCGGCACCCCGCCTGTCCGATCCTGCGGCCGAAGGCCCCCACCGGAATGGCGCCATCCTGCGGGGCGGTGCCCGCCACAAGGAGACACGCCGCCTCCCAGGAACCCTTGCACCGATGGGGGGGATGGCCCTTGTTGCGGGTGGCAATCGCCGGCGCCGGATTCATGGGCGGCACGCATGCGCCCCGCTGGGCTGCTCAGGAGGGGGTCCGCGTGGTCGGCGTATATTCCCGCTCCCTGGCGCGGGCGGCATCCGTCGCCGGACCGCTGGGAGCGGAGGCTGTCGACGATCTCGGGACGCTGCTCCGCATGGACGCCGACGCAGTCGACATCTGCCTGCCGACCGATACGCACCGGGATGTGGCGCTGCGGGCCTTCGCGGCCGGTCGGCACGTCGTGTGCGAGAAACCGTTGGCCCTGACCGTGGAGGACGGCATCGAGATGGCGGCGGCCGCGCGCGCCGCCGGACGGCTGCTCCTGGTGGCGCACGTCGTCCGCTTCTGGCCCGAGTACGCGCGCCTCTTCGAGTTCGTTCGGGAAGGCGCCGTCGGCCGACCGACCTCTGCGGCTGCGCAGCGGCTCCAGGAGGGTCCGGGCTGGACCCCCGACACCGGCAGCACCCACGCCCGCAGCGGCGGGCAGGTTGTGGACCTGCAGATCCACGACGACGACTACCTCGTCTGGCTCTTCGGCATGCCGCGCCGGGTGTTCAGCCACGGCAGCACCCGCCACATGTTCACGACCTATGCCTTCGACGGCGTCACCGCCACGGCCGAGGCCGCCGCGGACATGCCGGCCGGCTACCCCTTCACCTCGACCATCCGTGTCCGAGGCGAGGGGGGCGTGATCGAGTACGTGTTCCGGGCAGGCGGGACCCGGCCCGACGAACCGGCGGGCGGCATGAGCGAACTGACGCTGTACGGACCGGGGAAGCCCGCCCAACGCATCGAGGTTCCCGCCGGGGACCCGTACACCGTCCAGATCGCCCACTTCGCCGACTGCCTGCGGCGCGTCCGCCAGAGCCCCGTGGTCTCGCCGGAGGGGTCGATCCGTGCCCTGCGGGTTGCGCTCGCCGCGCGCGCCTCCCTGGAGGCTGGACGGCCGGAGCGGGTGTAGGACGAGGGAGGGTACGGCGAAAGGGGGCCTTTGCCCGTACCCTCCCTCTCCGGTCCCCCCGCCTCTCAAGATCCCCCCAATCTGGATCAATGCGGCATGCGGTCCGGCTGCCTTGCCATCCGGTCCCGACGGGGTCCGGTCCGGATCGACTTGTGCCGCGGCCTCCTGTGCACGGCAAGAGAGGCAATCAACCGCCCCCCGCCATGCACGCCGCGCCCGCGGCCGGGCGGCCGCACGCAACCCGGCCGCGGGCAGCAGCGTCCGGAACCGGGCGGAGACGGCCGCCGGCCGCGTCCCAGCCACGGGGGGGCCTCACGCGGCCTTGGTGCGCCCACTCCCCCGCATCACGTGCCACGCAGCCGCGGCGGCGATCACGGCCAGCGCCGCCGTCGTCAGGAACAGCCCGCCCATGCCGAGTCGCGCCCCCACCATCCCGGCCAGTGCTGGCCCGCCAAACATGCCGATCGAATACAGCGCTTGGTAAAAACCCATGGCCACGCCGCGGCGGTCGGGACTGAAATCCTGCACAGCCGTTGTCATCAGGGTGGGACCGAGCAGGCCCACACCCAAGCCGACCGCGGCGGAGGCGAGATCCAGCCATGGCAGGCCGGGCGCAAACGGCAACGCGGCGGTGCCGACCGCGGCGACCCCGAAGCCGAGAGCAGCCACCGCCCGCGACGACCACCGCTCCCCGAGCGGTCCGCTGGCGAGTGAGGCCAGGGCGGACGGGACGCCGGAACAGACCGAGAGGACCCCGAGCGCAACCCCGCCGGCACCGAAACGGGTGTTGGCCAGCAGCGGGCTGAAGCCGAAGACAGTGACGAAGGTGAGATAGTGAGAGGCGATGGAGAGAGCGGAGGCGGTCAGCAGCTGTCGGTCGCGGCCCGCGGCCAGACGCTGCGCCAACGGGACAGGGGCGCGCACCCGTTGGGACCGCGGAGCACGCACCGCCACCGCCAGCAGCATCCCGGCTGCGGCGATACCCGCCGCGCCGAGGAAGGGGGCCGTGAAACCGAAGAACTGCGCCACCATCCCCCCCGCGAACGTGCCGGCAAGTTGCGAGCCGGTGGAGAGGAAGCCCACAACGCCCAGGGCGTGCCCGGTCCGCTCGGCCGGGAAGAACTCGGCGAACAGCAGCGTGATGGCGACCCAACCGCAGGCCCCGAGGCCGGAGACGCCGCGGAAGATGCCCAGTTGCAGCGGGCTGCGGGCCAGGCCCATGCCCACCGCCGCCACCCCGCAGGCCAGCAGCGCGGCGGCGAGGAACGGCTCCCGCCGCCCCAGACGGTCGCTCCACACGCCGAGCGGGAGGCGGAACAGGAACTGCACAAAGCCGTACGTCCCGAGCACCAGGCCCACCGCCCCGACGCCGGCCCCAAGCCTGTGGGCCCTCGGCGCCAGGACGGGTACGAACAAGTAGAGGCTCAGCCAGTACAGACAAATGGCGGCGACGCACAGCGCGAGGCCGCGCGGGGTGGCCGCCGGGCGGCGCGCCGGCAGCACCCCACCGGCTGCCGGCGGAACGGGCAACGCCACAGTCAAGGTCCTCCTCTTGAGGGCGAACCCGGCGGCAGCGCCATGGCATGCCGCCCGGGCAACGGCGGGTGCGGCGCTGTCGGCGGCGCCCGGGACGCCCTCACCCCACCAACGCCGCAAAACACCACAATACACGCTGCCGCCGCGCGGTCCTGCCGCAAACGGGCGCGGGCAATCTCCCATCCGCCCCGCCCGCATAACAGAGCTGCCGACGCCCCAGATTAGGCTCATGGCCACGCTCAGTCGGCAGACCGGCACCGGCGCCCGCAGCGATACGGCAGCCCCCGGCGGCCGCGCCCGCTTCAAGCGCAACCTCACCGCGCCCGGCCTCACGCTGCTGACCATCGGCGGGGTCATGGGCTCCGGGCTCTTCCTGGCCAGCGGCATGGCGATCCGCGACGCCGGCCCGGCGATCGTGGGCGTCTTCGCGCTCGGCCTGCTGGCCATGTATCTGGAGATCAGCGCACTGGCGGAGATGTCGGCGGCCGACCCGGTGCCGGGATCCTTCCTCGTATACTGCCGGCGGGTCCTCGGCCCAGGCTTCACCTTCGTCACCGGCTGGATCTACTGGTTTTCCAGCGTCCTGACCATGTCGAGCGAGGTGACGGCCGCCGCGCTCTTCACGCGGTTCTGGTTCCCTGCCATCCCGATCTGGATCTGGTCGCTCGCTTACTCCGCCCTGATCATCGCCCTGAATTTCTTCGGCGTCCGCGGCTTCGCCACCATCGAGGGCGTGATGGCGGCCGTCAAGGCCGTCGCCGTGCTCGCCTTCGTCGCCGTCGGCCTGCTGTTCCTCGCCGGAGTGCTCCACGGCATGCCGGCCGGACCGGTGGCCCCGGGGTGGGACCCGGCGGCGACCGCAGGGACATGGCTCCCCCACGGGATCCTCGGTGCCGGCGCCGCCCTGCTCCTGGTGCTGTTCGCCTACGCGGGCACCGGCGTGGTGGGCATGGCCGCCGCCGAGACCCGTCGACCGCAGCAAACCATCCCGCGCTCGGTCGCCATCACGGTCGTCGCCGTCGCCATAATGTATCTGGGCAGCGCCTACCTGCTCACTGCGATGCAGCCCTGGGCCACGGTGCCGGAAACCTCGAGCCCGTTCGTCTCCGCCCTGGCCGCGGTGGCCCTGCCCGGGGCGACGACTCTGATGAATCTTGTGCTGCTGTTCGCCGTGCTCTCCACGATGAACGCCGCGCTCTACGCCAACGTGCGAGTCCTGTACACACTGGCCGAGGAGCGCCAGGCCCCATCCTGGCTCAGCCGCCTCAACGCGCGCGGCATCCCGGCGCGCGCCACCTGGGCGAGCGCCTCGCTGCTGCTCGGGGCGATTGCGCTGGCCTATGTCCTGCCGCACCAGGCATACTCCTACCTGGTCACTGCCACCGGCTTCCAGGCGATGTTCATCTGGCTGATGGTGCTGGCCACCCACCTCTACTATCGGCCCTATCTGCGGCGCCAGCGGCCAGAGCGTCTCGGCTTCCGCCTGTGGGGCTATCCCTTCACCACGCTCTTTGTGATCGCCGTCGTCCTGGCTGGCCTCGCGGGATCGCTCGGCGTACGCTCGGAGAGGGTGGGCGCAGAGGTCGGATTTGGCGGGATCGCGGCGGCGGCGCTGGTCTGGATAACCGCGCGGCGCGCCCTGCTGCCGCACGCCAAAGGGGCTCCGCAGGCGGAGGAATGATGTCTCGCGCGATCACCGTCACCCCGCGCAGAGCGGCCCGAGTAAGAGTACCCAGCAAAGCGCCGGATCGCGCAGGACCGCGTCCTGTTGCGCGCAGCGCTCCGGTTCCCGCCCGGGCCGGCACACCTCCACGCCGCACGGCTCCAAGTCGATGAGCACGGCCAGCCGAGCGCCCTTTTGCTCCGACGGGCTGCAGCCTTTTCCGCAACTCGGCATCACACCGCCGCCCGTCTGGAAGCGCGGAGGTCCAGGGCACGACCGGCGTGGGAAGATGCGCCGGAGGCCGGCGGAGGATCACGCCGGCCGGCGGGCGGAACGACAAGGGGTTCTCGGATCCCCGCTACCGGTTTGCCGACCGCTTGCCAGCGGTCCCGCCGTGCCTGCATGCCGCCCCCGGAAGGAGGAAGCCGGATGCAACCGGAATCGTGAGACGTTCGGCCTGGGGTCCGCCTCGCCCTCCGACCGATAACGCCAGGGAGGGACACCGTGTGCGCAGTCCCGAGCCCGCTCCGGCGTCCGGCGCGCCCGCAGGCGGGCCGTCCGCAGCCCCAGCCGCGGACGGCCCCGCACACCCGCACCGGCCAGTGGGCCTGTTCGCCGCCGTCCTGGCGGTGCTTATTGCCATCGGCGGGGCCTACCACTTCTCCGGGACCGCCGGGCAGCTCGCCAGCCGCTACGTGCGGGCACTGGCCCAGAGGAACCTGCCCTTCAAGGCCCAGACGCTGACCCTGCAGCGGGCGGCCCTCCGTACGACGGATGTCCTGCCTGTGTACGGCACCTCGGAACTCTATTGCTGCGCCGGCTCATTCAACGCGGGGACGTTCTTCAACAACGCACCCACCGGCTTCGCCGTCTTCAACGTGGGGTACCCGGTCACCGAGGACCTGTTCTGGGCCGAGACGTTCGGGGCGCTGGGCCACGCCCTGCGGGGCAAGCGGGTGGTCGTCTCGGACTCACCATGGTTCACATCCGGCATCGCGCCCACCGCGTACGCGCACACCTTCTCGCCCGAGATCGCCCTCGTCTTCACCTTTGACAGTCCTCTGCCCGAGCCCCTCCGTGCGGCCGTCGCCCGCCGCATGCTGGACTTCCCCGCTACGCTCAGGGGCATGCCGCTTCTGAGTGCGGGGCTCTCGGATCTGGCGCACGGCGGGCTCCGCGGCCGGAGCGCCTATCTCCTGCTCGACCCGCTCGGCCGGCTCGACGCGTGGCTGGCGCAGTTGCGGGACGCGCAGCAGACCATCCTGACGATCGACCATCTGGCGCACCCGCTGCCGGCCAAAGCGGTCCTCCGCGCCGTGCGCCAAGCGGAATCCGCGGCGCCCGCCCAGCCGTGGTGGCGACGCGCGCTCACGGCCATCTGGCGGCACCTGCGTGCCCTGCTCGGCTTGCCCGCCGCGCCCGCGCCTTCGCTCTTCACCCTGCTCAACCGCGGCAGCAGTTCTCCGCCCCCGCTGAACCCCATCGTTCCCAACCGCCCGCGCAGCATAAACTGGAATGCGGAACTGCGGACGGCCACGGCCCAGGTCGCCAGGGCCACCGCCGGCAATCCGTTCGGGGTGCTGCCGCATCAGTGGCAGACCTGTTCCGACATCGCGCCGGTGGGCGGCCCCTGGTGCCGCAGGGCGCTGCAGTTATACCGCGCCGGCCGCACCAATCATGACGCCCAGGTGTATCCGATACCTCAGGGCTGGGTGCAGGGTGTGAAGCGCTGCCCGTGCTGGACGGACCTGAATCTGGAGTTCCAGGTCCTCGATTCCGTGCAGGCCGATGCGATGGCCTGGGTGCAACCCTTCCAGGGCGCGCTTGCGGATCACACCCCATACTCGGCGCCGGCGCGGCGGGTCGTCTACGACCGCTATCTGGCGATCGCCAAGGCCGATGGCATGCCCGCCACAACCTTTCAGACTCACGACACCGATCCGCTCTTCATGGATTCCTTCGGCCACCTGAGCCAGCGCGGCTGGGTGTATGCCGACCGTTTGCTCAACCTTTTCTGGCAGGGCCGTCTGGGCGAGGTGCGGGCCGAGATGGCCAGGGGCGGCAGCGTGGACCTGCTCTTTCCCCGTTCGCTGAACTGCCCGCACCCGGCGTGGTGCGTCGGCGTGTCCAACGTACGCCCGCTGCCGGGGGAACTGGCGAACCTGCCGTGAACGCCCACCGGGGGGGCTTGTCGCGGAAGGACGGAGACAACGGCGGCCGCTGGCCCGCAGGAGGGCCGAGTGGTGTGACCGATCCCCGCAGCCCTCTGGGTCTTCACCGCGATAATGCGGACAACGGAGCCGGCAGGGCCTGGGACTCGGCAAAGTCATTCCCGTCGCCGCTGGAGATCTGTCGACAATGAGGCATCGCGGCTCCGGGGCGCCGACGACCCGATGGGCAGCCGGACGTTGCCCGAGTCTGACGGTAGGGCACCGCGCGCCTACCTTGCCACAAGTTCCGCCTCCATTTGCTTGACCGCCTGGCGAGCCAGCGCCGCCAGCGCGGCATCCTCCATCGGTGGGTTGTGCAACCCAGCCCGCACATCGCGGTAGTAGCGCTCAAGCGGGAGCTTGCGGCTGAGTCCCGCTCCGCCCACGATGCGCATCGCCAGGTCGACCACGGCCAGGACGGCGTCCATCACCACAAGTTTGCAGGCCGAGACGGCACCACCCATCGCCGCGCGGGCCGGTGGGTCCTCGTCCCAGCGGCGCGCCAAGGTGAACAGCAGGTTGTAAGCCGGCAACAGCAGGCGCTGCATCTCGCCCAGCTTCTGCTCGATGTGCGGCACCTCGGCGATGCTGCCCTGCAGCGAATTGGGACGACGCTGCACTGCGTAGCAGGTGGCGAAGTCCGCCGCGGCACGGGCAATCCCGAGGTAGACTGCCGGGATGTGGAGGTTCCAGCCCGCCGAGGGTCCGCCGCGGACTTCCGCGCCGGCGTCGGGAGCACTCTGCTGCAAATTGGGCTCGACCAGCGCAGAATCCGGTACCTCCACCCCATCCAGCACCAGATCGTGACTGCCCGAACCCCGCATCCCGAGCGAATCCCAGGTCTCTGCCACCCGGAGCCCCGGCGTACCGCGCGCCACCAGGAAGGAAGCCGTACGTTCGAGATCGACGGCGGTCGCCGAAACGACGAAGGTGGCCAGTTCCGGCGCCATCGTGGTGAAGGTCTTGCGTCCGGTGATCACCCACGTACCACGGTCCGTCCGCCGCGCCAGCGTGGTGGGCCGCCCTCCCCGGCTGGGGCTGCCGGTCTGCGGTTCGGACACCGCGGCGTTGATGCACGCCCCGCTGTCCGCGGCGTCGCGAAAAACCCGCTCCAGGGCCTCCTTGGGCCATGTGGGGCATTGGGCCTGCTTGCCGATCGTATACAGGTGCCAGCCGACCGCCAGGGCGGTCGATCCATCGCCGCGCGCCAGGCGCTCCTGCCCGAGAACCATGCGCCAGACACCCGCGCCGCCGCCGCCGTACGCCTGCGGCACAGTCAGCCGCAGATAGCCCGCCGCGCGCAGTTCGGCCACGTTTTCATGAGGAAAGCTCCCGTCGCGGTCATGCGCGGGAGCACGCTCCGCGAAGCCGCGGGCCAGGGCAGCGGTGGTGCGCAGCACATCACGGTCACCGTCGTCGCGGCAGTAAAAGTCGTCGGGCAAGACCACCCGCGGTCCCTCCATTTCGCTTCCAGACGACACCGGATCCACGGCGTTAACCCAGGTCTTCCCCGTCCGGATGGCAGGACAGGCACATACGAGCATTCGACCATGGCCCAAAACAGGGCTCGCCGCAAGCAGGATTATGGAACTCCACAGCCGATTCCTACCGAAAAGACGGTGGGGGTCGCGCGCCGCGCCGCGACCCGGGGCTTGGCCGGCTGGCGCCGCGCTTTCGGCGAGAGGCCTGGGAGGCGATGTGTGTGCTCCATGCCCGCAGGTTGCCCGCCCTCTGCGCCGCGCTCGCCCTGGTATGGGCCCGCGGGTGTCCGGTGTCCGCCGCAGCCGCGGGCACGCCGATCCTGCATCGGGTCTTTCCTTCCGGCGTCGCTCCCGGCGGTACCCTGACCATTGACGGCCAGAACTTCGGTACCGCCGGGGGGCAGGTGGACTTCTTCGGGCCCGGCGTCTCCGCTCCCGCCGTCGCGGGCCAGATCCTGCTCTGGCAGTCCAACGTGATCAGGGTGCAGGTTCCGGCGAACGATCTCTGGCCCGGTCTCGCCGATGTCGAGGTGATCACGCCAGCGCTCGGGAACCTGCCGAGCAACGCGCTGCCCGTGGTGATCGACAGCGGCGCCTCTTCCGTCGCGGCGCCGCAGGCGGTCTGGCTGCCGTCCGCAAACGGGGGCACCGGCAGCCTGCGCGTCGGCTGGAACGACTCCAACGGCGTCTCCCCCGCACCCATCGAACTCAACCTGCCGACCGCCGCCCCCGGCGGCGGCGCGGCCTTTACCGTGCCCGCGGCCATCCCGGCCGTCGACGTGACCGTGAACGGTGAGCCCGCAGTCGGGGTCACCGTCACACCTACCACCGTGCCCTGGCCCGGTATCGGCAGCTCCGCGGGAGCGACGCTGCGCATCACCCCGGCAGTGGGCAGCGCGCCGGTCCCAGGAGAACTGGTGGTGGCCATCGCGCCGGCGGCCGGCGTCCAGGCGCCGTCCGCCTCGGAGACGCTGCCCCTGATCGTCGGCCCCGGTGATGCCACGGCCGCAGTCGAGGTGGAGGTCGGGGCGCCAGGGGTCGCCGCCTATCGCGTGACCGCTCCGGCCCAGGTGCCCGCCGGCTCCGCCTTCACCGTGTCGGTGCAGGCCGTCAGCCCCTCCGGGACACCTGTGCCCGACGCGAACGGCCCGGTATATCTGAGCAGCGGCGGCGACGTCGACTTCCTGAGTGCCCAGCCGACCGGCACGGGGCCGAGCACCGCCAGGATCACCCTGCGCAGCGGTGCAGGAAGGGTCACGGCCGTGGCGCAGCTACCGGGCCCCGTCACGGTGCGGGCCACCGACGCCGCCGGCCTGGACGGATCGGCAACCGTCGACATCGCGCCCCCCCCGACCGGCAGTGGCGTACACCTCCAGGTCTTCCCCTCGTTCTCCGGTTACCAGGGCAGCGCCACTGACTATACCGCCGCCTCCGTGCGGAGCCTGGATCGCCACAGCGGCGCCTTTGGCGCTGCTGGCGGCACAACGCTGATTTACGGGGGCTTCTGGCCCTCCGGCGTGGGTGTGGGATACGATGCGCGCTGGACCGGCACGATCACCGTCCGCGCCCCCGCCCCGCTGCCGTCCCCGCTGCCTCAGCCGACATTGCGCTTCGCCTTTCTCAATGAGGCCGCACAGAGCGGCGCCGCCAGCCTGACACCGGTGGCCGGCAGCGGGGCCACCGTGAACGGGCAGGTAGCCGGAGTGGATCTGGCGACGGCATCCCCGGCCGCCGGCTGGGCCGTCCCGACCGAAGTGACGCTCACCCCCGGGCTGTACACCCTGATGGTACAGGCCTCTGAGAACACCCCCACCGCCGATGCCGGAGATACCCTCTACTACAGTGAAGCCTTTACGCCACCGGCGCAGAGCCCCCCGGCATCGGCGGAGATCGGCGGGACGGCGCCTGCCCCCGAGTGGTCACCATTCAGCCCGGTGCCGCCCGCCGCGTTTACGCCGCTGGGCCTGCCCGACCCCGGCCTCTCCATACCGATCGGCTCGACCACCGTCGACGATGGCGGCGTGCCCGTGCACCTGACCCAACCGGCACTGATCAAAGGCGGGTCCGCACTCCTGCCCCTGCGCACGCTCGCCGAGACGCTGGGGGCCGAGGTGCAATGGCAGCCGGAGACGAAGGGGATTACGGTCAGCGGGCCGGGCGGGGTGCCGCCGGTGGTTGCACTGTCCATCGGTTCCAGTGCGGCGAGCGTGAACGGCACGCCTGCCACATTGGTTCAGGCCCCGTTGCTGTTACCATCCGGTGTGACCATGATACCCTTGCGTTTCCTCGGCCAGGCCCTCGGCTGGCAGGTCGGCTGGGACAACACCACCCGGACGGCAGTGCTGCTGCCACCGCTGCTGCCGACGCTACCGCTTCAGCCCTGAACGGTGGCGCGCGCATTCGCATTGGGCCGAACCGGATGCACGGTGGGTCAAGAGCTTCCACACCCCACCTCGACCGGCGGAGACGCGCACCCCGCTCCTGCTGGACGGTGCCCGCACCAGCCCAGCCTCCGCACGCTCGGAGGGTTGGGAACCCCAGGCGCCGGATCCCTGCTGCCGGTTCTTAGTCCCCCGCCTCCTCCTGCTGCGCACCGTAGAGTTGCGCGTAGAGGCCGCCCCTCAGCAACAGGTCGGTGTGGCACCCTTCCTCCACCAGCCGACCGCTTTCCAGCACGAGGATCCGGTCAGCGTGGATGATTGTGGAGAGACGGTGGGCAATGACCAGGATGGTCATGTTGCCGCCCCTCTCCCGCAGCGTCTCCATCACCGCGTTCTCGCTGAGGGTGTCCTGGGCGGAGGTCGCCTCATCGAGCACCAGGATGCGCGGGTTGCGCATCAAGGCCCGAGCGATGGCCACGCGCTGACGCTGGCCGCCCGAGAGACGCATGCCGCCTTCCCCGACCATGGTCTCCGGCCCGTCCGGTAGGTCCCAGACGAATTGGGCGTTGGCCGCCCGCAGGGCGGCGTCGATCTCGACGTCGGTGGCGCCCGCCAAGCCGAAGGCGACATTGTCGCGCACGGTGGCACGGAAGAGGTAGACGTCCTGCAACACCACAGCGATCTGCTGACGCAGGGACAGAAGCGTGACATCCCGCAGGTCGTGCCCGTCGATGCGCACCGAGCCCTCGTCGCAATCGTAGAAGCGCGCGATCAGCCCGGCCACCGTCGATTTGCCGCCCCCGCTGGGACCAACCAAGCCGACGGTCTCCCCCGGGCGGATGGAGAACGAAACCCCGTCCAGGGCGGCCGGCGGCAGAGCGTCTTCCTCCGGGGCCTCGCTGTCGGGGGCCTCGCCGTCGGGGGCCTCCCCATCGATGGCTTCGCTGTCCATGGCCGACGTCCGCACCGCTTCCTCTGGTACATCCGGCACGACGGGGGGCACCTCCGGCAGTGCCGGGTCGCCTCCCTGGGGCAGTTCCATCCCGCGCCGCCGGCGCCCCGCTCGCGATCGGAACGGGGCGTCCGCGCGTGCCCAGCCCCTGCGGAGCCGGCTGAACCGCCCCGCCGCCTCTGCGCCCGTGGTGGCTTGCGCCGCTACCGCCGGACCGTCTTCCCCTGAACCGTTGCCCGCAGACCGGTCCGGATGCTGCTCGTCGACCGTCGCCCGCCGCAGCAGGCCCATCGGCGCCACATCCCCGGAGTGGTCCCAATCGCGTCGCAGCGACGACTCCTCCTCCGGTTCCGGATCGCGCGGGTAGCGGAAGACGACGTTGCGGAACTCTATGGCGCCGTCGACCCGCGGCAATTCGGTCGCGCCCGGCCGGTCCTTCACCGACGGCTCCTTGTCCATGTATTCGAAGATGCGCTCGGCACCGGCCGCCGCCTGCTGGTAGGTGGCCGTGAGGCCGGCGAAGGAGGTGAACGGCAGAAAGAGGCTGTTGCGCATCCCGTTCACCAGCACGTATGTACCGAGGGAAATGCTACCGTGCAGCACCTGCCAACCGCCATACATCAGGAAGAAGGCGGAAGAACTGCCTGTCACCAGGCCCATCGTGTTGTTGAAGGCCGCCTGCAACCGCATCAGCGCCAGGTTCTTGCCAAAAAGGTCGAGGTTCTCGGCCTCGAAGGCGCCGATCACATGCTCCTCGGCGGCGAAGGCTTTGATGGTGACGAATCCGTTCAGGGCATCGTGCACTGCGGCCATCAGGCGCGCGGTCTGGCGGCGGATGGCACGGTTGGTGGCGCGCAGGCGGCCCGAGAACAGCAGGATGGAGCCACCGATGGGCGGCCCGAACAGCAGCAGGGCGTTGGTCAAATTGGGGTCGTAATGCTCAAGGATGCCCAGGGAAACGATGAAGGTGAAGACCTGATTCAGCATTGTGCTCAGGTTGCTGGTGATGAAGTTCTGGACCTGGCCCGTGTCGTTCATCACGCGGGACATGATCTGACCGACGCCGGTCTGGATGTAAAAGTCAGTCGAGAGGTACTGCACCCGCCGGAACACATCTCGACGAAGCCTGTACACAAGGCTCTGTCCGACGATGCGCATGGTGTAACTCCGACCGAAGGCCACCCCCGCGAGGACCAGTCGCAGGACGAAGAGGGCGATCGCGATCGTCACCAGTACACGTATGGGGTGCGGGACGCGGTGGGTCGAGAGGAGCACCCGGTCGATGAGATAGCGGTTGACAAGTTGGGGGATCTGGCCCAGAGCCGAACTGATCAGTGTCAGAAAGAGAGAAACGGCGATCAGGACCCACACCGGGCGGAGGTAGGAGACGAGACGACGGAGGATCGGGCCGTGCGGCCCCTGAGGCCCGCGCTGACCCGGCGCACCGGAACCACCGGCACGACCACCGCGGGCAAACGCGTTCAAGGCCACCGGCTCCGCATCCGATCGCGGCGTCGCCTCCGCACGGAGCGTGGAGGGCACGGCGCCCGAAGACACGGCGAAGGCCGGAAGTCTCCACGGCATTCGGAACGGCCCCACCGTAGGAAAGGCGCCGGGATTGTCGGGTATGCCGCTCTCATCTCCGTTCCCGGGTGGGGCATCGGGCCGGGCATCGCACCGGCCAAAAGGGGGGGACGCCGCCTCGGAACTCGAATGCACCCGCACCCTGCACTATGTTATGTCTTTTGGCCTTCGCAGGCGATGTCACATTCCCTGCAGGGAATGCGGCCTTTCGCTGCGCGGGGAACCGGGAACGGATGCGGCACCGGACAGGATGGCCAGGCAGCCCGGGCCGGGGCCGGGCATACGACACATCAGGCGTCGGCCGCGCAGCGGAAGCCGAGGTTGCCGGTGGAACTGTCGGGGGTGTTGCTGCTGCGCGCAGCCACCCGGTAGCGGTTGCAATACGAACGGTGGCATAGATAGGAGCCGCCGCGCATGACCCTGGCGGTACCATGGTCCGGCCCGCGCGGATCCTCCCTGGGCCCGGCGCTGTGAAAGGTGGTGCTCCACCAGTCCGCCACCAGTTCCCAGACGTTCCCCGTCACGTTGTACAGACCGTAGCCGTTGGGTGGAAAGGCGTCGGCGGGTGCGGTCCCGCGAAAACCGTCTTCGCCGGTATCCTCGTTTGGGAAGCTGCCCTGCCAGACATTGGAGAGGTGGACACCACCGGGACTCAGTTCATCGCCCCACGGGAAGACCATCCCCTCAAGTCCGCCGCGAGCCGCGTACTCCCACTCCGCCTCTGTCGGCAGGCGCACATCGGCCCACGCGCAATACGCCACAGCGTCGTTCCAGGACACGTGCACCACCGGATGGTCCATACGCTGCTTGATCCGGGAGCCGGGCCCTTCAGGCCGGCGCCAGTCCGCGCCGGGAACGGCCCACCACCAGGGGGTGGCCTGCACCACCTGGGTCACGCGCAGGGCGACGTCCGGTGGCACGAAGCTGTGGAAAACGAACGACCAGCCGAACCGCTCGGCCTCAGTCCGGTAACCGGTGGCATTGACGAACTCGGCGAATTCGGCGTTGGTCACCGCACGCGGAGCGATACGGAAGGAATGGACACGCACCGCGCGAACGGGGCCCTCGGCATCGTGCGGATTGGCCTCGGGCCCCTCGGAGCCCATGAGGAACTCTCCTCCGGGCAGTTCCACCATGCCCGCACGTACCAAAGCGCGAACTCGCGGCGAGGCGGGCCGCGGTTTTGCATCGGGCCTGTCCGCAGTCGCGCTCGCCGCATGGAGCGCCGCCGGCCGTGTGGCCGAGCAGCAGGAACCCGGGACGGGCGAAGAAGCATCCGCCATCACGGCACACCTCACCGCAGGAATTCGGGTCGGCACGCTCCCCACTTGAGGGATTTCCGCGGGCCGGGACCGGAACCTGCCGGCGACCGCAGGTCACCGCCGCCGCCGCCGACCCACCTGCTGCAGCGCGTCTTCCAGTCCCGGAAGCACCAGTGCCCTGGGGCGACCCGCCTCCCACAGGCCTGCGGCAGCCGGGCGCGGCACGGCGGCCGGCTGCGGAGCCGCGACCGGCCCGGCCTGCGCCGCACCCGCGGCAGGGGCGGAGCCCGCCGGAGGATGATCCGCACCGGCCACCGCGGCACCGGCTCTCCCCGCTCCTGGATCGGGCACGGACTCCTTCACGCCGGCCGCGGTGTCGGGACACGCGCCGCACGCCATCCCGGCCACCACAACCGGTGCCACCACCGAGAAGGGGGCGGCCTCGCCGGGTCGGGCGTCCTCTCCGGACGGGTGCTGCGTCGCCGCAGCAGGGTCCTGTGCGTAAAAGCGGGCGGGCGCCGGCAGGCACATCCCCGGCTCTCCGACCGGCGCGCGGCTGGCGCCGACGCCCACTGCGGCGCCAGCGGCCGCGGGCCGCGCGGATGCGCCTGCGGGGGACGACTCTGCCCGAAGGGCCTCGGCGGACCTGTGGGATACGGTGGTATACACCTCGCGGAGGATCAACAAAAGCGGAACCGATCCGTCCCACCAGTCCGGTTCACCCAAGTGCGCCAAGGCAGAGCCCGCCGCCTGTTCCGCACCCGCAACGTCGCGGGACCAGGCCGCCGGCCGTTGTGGCGTCGTGCCCCGCGAGAACACCAACTCCGCGCCAGCCGCGGACAGGCCGGTATCCTCTCCCCAGAATGCCGCTGGCGTCACTGCCGGACCCGCCGCGCCGCGGTCGGCAAAAGCCTGCGCTCCGGACGCGCCGGCTGCGCTGCCGTCCGAAGGGCTACCACGCGCCGTACCCGTCGCTGTCCCGGGACGGGGATCCGATCGCGGCTGCACATCCCCTACCCTCATGCCCCCTGCTCCCCTCGCGCGCGCAACGCCAGGATATCCCGCAGGGCTGCGGTGCTCAATTCCGTCAGCCAAGCCTCACCCGCGCCCCCACCGACCACCTGCGCGGCCACGGCCGCCTTCCGGGCAATGACGGCGTCGATGCGTTCCTCAAGCGTCCCCGGCGCGATCAGGCGGTGGACCTGCACTGTGCGCCGCTGGCCGATGCGGTGGGCCCGGTCGGTTGCCTGCGCCTCCACCGCCGGGTTCCACCAACGATCATAATGAAAAACATGCTGGGCCGCAGTCAGATTCAACCCCACGCCCCCCGCCCGGAGCGACAGCACAAACAGCGCCGGCCCGTCCCCCTCCTGGAAGGCGGCGACCATCTCCGCCCGAGCCGTCCCGGGCACTGACCCATCCAGGCAATACGCCGGGCACTCCAGGCGCTCGGCGAGGTATCCCGCCAACCGGCGCGCCCAGCCGGCGAACTGGGTGAAGATGAGGGCACGGTCACCTGCTCCCCGCACGTCCTCCAGCAGCGCCTCCAGACGCGCCAACTTTCCGGAGCGCCCCTCGAGGCTCCCTCCGTCCCCGAGGAACAGGCTCGGATGAGCGCAGATCTGCTTGAGTCGGAGCAGGGTGGTCAGAACCTCCGCCTTGCGCCGCAAGCCCTCCGCACCCTCGATGCGGGTCAGAGACTGCCGTACCACCGCCGTGTACAGCGCAGCCTGCTCGGTGCTGAGCGGGCAGTCCTGGCGCATGTCGATCTTTTCCGGGAGTTCCCCGGCAACCGCGGGATCCCGCTTGGTGCGCCGCAGGACGAACGGTGCGATGACACGGCGCAACCGGGCCGCGGCCGCTGCGTCGCCGCCGCCGACAGCAGTGACGTATTCGCGCGTAAAGGTCCGCCCGCCGCCGAGGTATCCCGGCAGAACGAACGCGAAGATCGACCACAGGTCGCTCAGACCGTTCTCGACCGGAGTCCCCGTGAGCGCAAAGCGATAGCCTGCGCGCAGGGAACGGGCGGCCTGCGCCTGCAGAGCCACCGCGTTCTTGACGTTCTGCGCTTCGTCGAGGACGACGCCGTCCCATGCGATCGCCGCCAGATCCTCTCGATCTCGGGCCACAAGGGCATACGAGGTCAGGACGACATCGGAGATCGCCGCCATCTGGCGCAGCGCCGCCCCGCGCGGCCGCCCGGATCCGTAGTGCAGGTGCACCACCAGGTCTGGAACAAACCGCCGCTGCTCGGCCTGCCAGTTGCCGAGAATCGACGTCGGGCAGACGAGCAGGCTCGGCCCCGTGGCGAGCCCCTCCACCCGTCGGTGCTGCAGCAGAGCCAGGATCTGGACGGTCTTGCCGAGACCCATGTCGTCCGCCAGGCACCCGCCGAGACCCGTCTCCGCGAGTAAGGCCAGCCAGCCAAGTCCCTCCCTCTGGTAGGGACGCAATGTGCCGCGGAACCCGGACGGCGCACCGAGCGGCTCCAGTCGCCGGCTCCGCCCGAACCGCTCGATCCGCTCCGCCATGGCACCCGCAGCCTCCACTGTCACCGGGGCCGGCACGGCGGCAGTACCGGCCCCGTCTGGCCCGCCGCCGCTCGCCGCCTGCCGCACCTCCAGCGCCAGCCGCAGGGCCCCGAGTCCCGGCAACCGACCCGCGCCTCCGGTCTCCTCCCACTCCTCCGCTACACGCCGCAGCGCCTCCGGGTCGACACGCACCCAACCGGTGCGCAGACGCACCAGGGGTTGGCGACTGCGCACCAGGGCCTCAAACTCCTCGGGTCGGAGGGGTTCTCCGTCGATCGCGGCCTCCCAGCGGAAGGTCACCAGCTCCCCCAGCGACAGGCTGCCGCCGGTGACCGTGCGGTGCACGGGGCCCTCTTCCAGGTGTAGTCTGGCAGAGGGTTGCCCCGAGGTCGGCCTCCACCACGACGGCACCACCAGATCCGCACCCGCCCGCCGCAGATCGTCCCCGGCCGACTCGGCAAGCGCCACCGCCTCCTGCGGCGAAAGCGCCAGCACCGGCTCGGCCGGTGCATTGAGCACAGAAACCAGGGGCGCGCAGACTCGGGCTGCGGCACGCAGGACCCCCAGGGAGGCGAGGCGTAGGGAATCCGCATCCTCAGGCGGATGGCCCGGTCCGCCGAAGAGCGCACACAGAGGGTGTATCGCGCCGGGCACGCCGTCGGTGTCATGCGTCTGGACCAGGACCGACAGCGGCCAGATCGCCGCCGCGACGGCTGCCTCCGCCCTGAGGGCCGGACGCGGGTCCTCCAGCCCCTCGGGGACCGGGTCCTCTAGCCGTAGGATGAGCCGCACAGACGGCGTTGAACCCAAGAGCGCCTCGGCCGCCCACCCCTCGATGGCGGCCCGGAGTGCTTGGTCCGCGCTGTGGGCAAGGGGCAGAGGGTTATCGTGCAGGAGCCCCAACATCCAGCGTTCCGCCGGCCCGGCGCCGTGCAGCATGCGGCCCAGCCGTTGCCGGTGTGCCCCCAGGGCGGTGCGGACGCCGAAATCGACGCACAATTCGAAGAGGCTCCGGACCAGGTCCACCGCCGCTCGGTCCGGGCAGGCCGCGCGACAGGCTTGGGGCATGTGTGCCGCAAGGTCCATCAGCATTCGGCGATCTTCGGAATTCGGCGCGGGCAGCCAGGTCGCCAGCGGCAGTCCTCGCCGATCTGCCGTCCCTGGCACGAACGCCCCCCGGGCGCACATCGCCAGGGCAAGGTGCGCCAGACGCCGCCAGTACCGCGCGTCCCCGCCGAGGAGGACATCGCCCGGAGCCGTCCGCGTAGGGAACCGCCCGGGATTCCGCGTCACCCCGTCCGCCTGCGGTGAAAAGAGCAGCGGTGCAATCTCCGTCCGCGGGATCGGCAGTACGGGCACGGCAAACGAATGGCACGGGAAGTTCTCCGCAGTCGGCCCGCCGAACTGGGGGGAGGGCACCGGGACGGGATGATCCAGCCCTGGCTGCGGCCAGCCGCTCGGGCGAGAGGGTAACTGCAACACCAAGCGCCGCGCGGGCAGACGCCCCAAGCGCGGCAGCCGGAGCATTTCGGCCAGGGCAGCGCTGTCGGCCGCAAACGGATGCGACGGGGCAGGGTCACTCCAAGGGAGCGGAGGCAGAGGGCCCTTCGGCCGGATCTCCGCCCACGCCAGCAAATCGAACCCGTCCCACACCAGGTGCAGGACACCGCGGGCAGGCGGGGGCGGTGAAGGGACGCGCAGGCGCGGGACCCGGAGCGGATACGCGGTGGACATGAGAGATCCGGGTTCGCGGTGCGTGGGACGGAAGCCTGCGCGCGGTCGGGCGGCCGTCGCAAAAGTCCGCTCCTGCGGCGGCGCCGCCGCCCCGGTTACCCTTGTCCCCCAATGGTCTGCCGTTCGCACCCAGGGCGGAAGTCTACGTCGGCCGCGTCATCCTGGCGCCGGCATACCGGGATGACGGCATCCAGCTGGGAACCGGAGCAGGCCCGGGTGGGCGAGCCGGGGCATTTGCATCCCGGGCCTGCGTGGACGCCTCCAGAACCGGCCCTGCCGCCGAGATAGCGCGCAACCCGCCGTCAGATGCCCTGGCTGGCGCCCGTTGCGGTCGTCGAAGGGAGCGGCACGCTGACGGCGGCCAGCCCGCCGGCATCCGCACTACGGGCGTTGAAGCGGGGAAGCGGAGGACGCCCGGGGCGGCACCGGTCGACCACCTTCGGCGGGACGGGGGATCACTCCGGCGCGGCCACCGCTTCGTCCGCCGTCAGCGGCACCCTCGCGTATTCCAGGATGGTCCAGTCGGTGGAACCGGCGCCCGGGGCGAAGGTGAAGCGGTGCTCCTCGCGCTGGCCGCCTGCCAGCAGGGCGGGGAGAGCCTGCTGGACGTGCCTGGCGATACCCCCGTTATCGGGGTGGAGAAGCCAGTCGAGCGCATGCCAAGCAAGGATGCCCTCCTCGGTCATCCGCGGGGCGGGGTAGTGGAAGTCCGCCGGCAGATCGGCGACGAAGGCGTACATGCCTCCGCGGCCCCGTCCCAGGTTCCAGGACACGATCCCCGCAAAACGGGCGGCGGACACCGCGATACCCGTCTCTTCCCGGATCTCGCGCAGGACCCCCGGCAGGGGCGCCTCTCCCGGTTCGATCTTGCCCCCGACGCCCGTCCACAGACCCATCGCCGGCCGGCGCCGGCGGTTGAGGAGGAGCAGCTCCTCCCCCCGGCGGATGAAGCAGATCGTGTGACCGAGGATCACCGGCCACCTCCTATAAGCTGCAACCCTGAACTCGACGCTGCGTTCACGTCCGCCATCTCGCAAGCGATTCCCGGCTCGGACGGCTTCCATGACAGCCCCAAGTTACAGCGCATGCCGCCCACCTCCGCCCGTGCGGCGCGGGTCCACAGCCGCACTGCCTCTGCCGGCCAGGGGGCCGCGGCCGGGGTGCGGTCCCGGCCCGGCGCCGCCAGCACCCCGACCCGCAACCCCGACGGGTCTCAGCCGCCCTCGGCTTCGGGGTTTAGTCGACCGCGTCCGGCGTCAGGTGCACAGCCAAACCCCCGCGCGGCGCACAGGCCTGCACCCTTCCCGAGGCGAGTCGGGACCCACCCGGGATGGCCGGCCCGGAAGGCTACCCGGCGACCTTGCCCGCCGAGGCCCTGGCGAAGCCGCGCACTATCAGCGTCAGGTTCGGCTCGGCAGCGACGATCTCGGCGTCGTGGCGCGCCCGCAGCAGTGGGACCACGTGGCCAAGGGAGCAGGCGGCGCGCGCTCACCTCGGCCCTGACGACCGATTGCTGGGGCGGCGGAGTGATCGTCCGCAGGGGCACTACCCCTCCACCGCCGCCACCACCGCGTTGTGGAAGTAGGACCGCAGGCGCGCCATCGCCGGCAGGCCCACTGCCCGTCCCATGTGCACGGCGTTGGTGAGCAACACGGCCCAGAGGTCCTGCACCGGATCGATCCACAGGCTCGTGCCGGTAAAGCCTGTATGGCCGAAGGCGCGTCGTGTCCAGAGGTCGCCGCAGGGCGCACCGCTCCGGCCCGGACCCTGCCAGCCGAGCGTCCGGCACTCCCCCGGCCGCACCACCGCGGGCTCGGCCATGCGTGCCACGGTTGCGGCGGACAACACCCGCCGGACGGGCATACCCGGCGCACCACCAATGCCGCCGGCACGCAGGGTATCGGCGAAGACCGCCAAATCGGCCGCGGTGGAGAAGAGCCCGGCATGTCCGCACAGCCCACCCAGGGCACGGGCGTTTTCGTCGTGGACCGTGCCCCGCAGATAACCGGCGCGGCCTCCGGGCGCCCATTCGCCCTCTGCCCACTCAGTGGCCGCAGCCCGCGCCGCCACCTCCGGAGAAGGGTTCCAGCCGGTGGCGGCCATGCCGAGCGGCGCGAAGACCTCGTCGCGGCAAAACACATCCAGGCCCCGGCCGGAAACTTCGGTTACGATCCGGCCGAGCAGGATGAAACCCAGGTCGCTGTACACGCAGCGTTCACCGGGAGCGGCGCGGAGCGGGGTGCCGGCCGCGGCGCGGAGACGTTCCTGCGGCCCGCCTGGAACCAGGCGGAGGTTGCGCCCCGCCGGGAGGCCGGAGGTGTGAGTGAGGAGGTGCCGCACCGTCACGGCGGACCGCCAGGCACCGTCCTCTCCCTCCCGCGCCCCGGCGAACTCGGGCAGAAGCACCGCCGCACGGTCCTCCAGCCGGAGGGCGCCGCGCTCGATGAGGACCCAGACCGCGCTCGCCGTCCCGACAACCTTGGTCAGCGACGCCAGATCGAACGACGTATCCGTGCGGACCGGTTCGCGCGCCTCCTCTGGCGCGTACACCGCCCAGCCCTGCGCCACAGGTCCCACCGCCATGCCGCGGCGGCCCACGGCTGCCACGGCCGCGGGCACGGATGCGCATCCGACCAAGCGCCCCAGCACGTCCCATGCACGCTGCAGGCGGCAGGGATCAAATCCGGCGTCTTCCGGCGTCGCCCACATGAATGCCAGGCTCCCCACCCCCCGCGCAGCAGAATACGCCGCGCAGCAGGGCGCGACGCCGTCTGGCACCATTGGCGGCGCGAGCCCATCCCTCCTGCCTGAGCCCGGCGGCCGGAGAGCCGTCTCATACCGGGGCGCCCTCGGCCGGAAGGCCTGGCCGTCCAGGGAGAGGGGCGGGGGACCGAATCCGGAGGACGCCGAGCCGGCGGACTGGATCCGCATCCTCAGCTACGCGCGCAGGGGTGCGGCCGGGCCCACCAGTTCCCCCTGGCCGTACGCGACACCACAACGGCGCAAGGCGTTCAGCTCTTCGGCCGTCGCCATGCCGAGCGCCACGGGGGCCGTACCGGTGCGACGCGTGTAATAACAGAGCGATTCAATGTAGGTCCGGCGACCGAAGTCGCGTTCCACTCCGCGCACCAGGGCGGCGTCGAGCTTGACATAGGCCGGCCGCAGATCCACCAGGGCCTGCACGTCGGCCGCTCCGGTGCCGAAGCGGTCGAGCGCCAGGTCCACCCCCGCCGCGCGGAACGCCGCGGCCGCACGCCGCACCGCCTCGACGTGCGCCCCGGCATCGGGGAGTTCGAGGACGAGCTCGCCGGCGGAAAGTGCGTGACTGCGCAGCAGGGACTGCAATACGCCAGCGAATCCCGGGCGCCGCAGCGTCGCCGGATGGATATCCAGAAACAGGCGGCCGGCACCTGGCCGAAAGCCCGCCAGTGCGACCTGGACGCGCGCGATGTCGAGCGCGGCGGCGAACTGGGCATCCCGGGGGGCGGACAACAGCCGCGCCGGGGTATCCCAGGGCGTGCCCTTGGGCGCCGCTACGGCGGCCTCATACCCGACAACCCGGCGCCCGTCGAGTTCCACCACAGGCTGGTAGGCGGCGCTAAACCGCCGATTCACCATCAGGGTCTGCAACTGCTCCAGATCGCGTTGCCCGGCGGCGAGCCCCTTGGCACCCGAAGGGAGGGCGTGGAGCGGAGCGGCGGAGCCACCCGGCAACCATCGCGCAACCGCGGGAGCGACCGCTGCCGTGATCCCAGCCAGGTACCGTCGCTGGCGCAGCGTGGGGCGACGTTGCTGCGCCGATTCCAGATCGATGACCCCGACCACGCGGCCGCGCGCGCACATGGGCAGGGCCAGTTCCCAATGGGCGCGGGCGACGCCGGGAATGTAGCGCGGGTCTGCCGAGACATCGGGCACCCAGATGGGTCGCGCCCGCCGGGCAGCGGCGCCCGTGATGCCGACGCCGAGCGGAATGCGGCAGCCCAGGCCCCGCTCCGCGCGGAACCCCCGCGTCCCGCGGACCTCAAGATATCCGGCGCGCGGGTCGCCGATCAAGACTTCGCAAGGGCAGCCGGGCAGCACGTAGTCTATCAAACGGAGGAGGGATGCCGCCAACGCACCCGGACGGGGCTCCCCGGCGGCAAGCCGCAACACCGCGTTCTCGCGCACAAGCCGAACCGCCGCGGGCGGAAGCCGTCCGGATACAGATACGCGGCGCAAAAGGCGCACGGTGCGCTGGCCCATGGGCATCGGCCCCCCGAGGCGCGCCCTATGCGCCCATCATGCGACTGCCACGCGTGCGGATCAAGGGCTGCGCGCCGGATGGCGCGCTCGCCGTGCCCCTGCGCAATCCGGCGGCCTGCACAGGGGGCGGAGGCCAGGGCACGAACCCTGGAAGACCTCGGGGCAGCGCATCACTGGCAGGCGGGCCGGGCGGCAGTCCCACACGGGGGTGACAGAGGCGTGATGCCCGACGGGCAGCCGGGACGGGAAGACGGGCCTTTGCGAGGCACAGATCTCAAGCGCTTTCACCGGGAGGCGCGCCGAGAATACTCCGGAGGATCGGAGATCACCATCGTTTGCGAGAACGTGCAGGACCCTGTCAACGTGGGGACAGTATTCCGCATCGGCGACGCGGTCCACGTCCGCGAGATCGTGCTCGCGGGAACAAGCGCCCTGCCCGGCCCGAGCCGGCGCGTGTTGACCGCGGCTGCCCGGGGGAAGG
The DNA here is from genome assembly GCA_021803205.1 of Bacillota bacterium. GTDB lineage: Bacteria > Bacillota > Sulfobacillia > RBS10-35 > JAJYVN01 > JAJZMB01. The sequence goes on from JAJZMB010000119.1 coordinate 28,208, forward strand.
AGGACGTCATCCCCTGGCGCCATGCCCCTGAGGCGGCGGCGGCCCTGCGCGAATTGGCGGCGGGCGGTGTGACCGCGTGTGCCCTGGAGATCGCCGGGAATGCTGTGGCCTACCATGAGGCGGCCTATCCGCGGCGCCTGGCACTGGTGGTGGGCAATGAGGAGTACGGCGTGACGCGGCGGACCCTCGCCGCATGCCCGCTGCGGGTCTTCGTGCCGATGTTCGGCCGGGGACGCTCCCTGAACGTCGCCGTGTCGCTGGCCGTCGTGGCCTACCGCGTCCTACTCCCCTGAGCCGGCGGCCGCGAGGTACCCTGCCCGGACGGGTAGCGCACATCGCCGAGCCCGGGCCCCGAACCCGGTTTTTCCGGGAGGGAAAATCCAGCGCCTCACATCAGCGGTGTCCTCCGGCTGCGGACGCACGCCCGTCTGCCGCCCACGTCCAGGCATGCGCCGCAAGACCGCCCCGCATCGCGCACGCGGAGGCTCGCGCTCCACAGGTCCCGCGCCCCCCGGGAGTTGGACAAAGCGGGGCACATACGGCATGATTCCCCCGTTGGGAGGCGATCCAGTGGCGATGTGGATTCTTCTCCTCGTCGGCGCGGCTGGTGTGGCCTTCTTCCTATGGAGCCCTTCATGGATCGGTCCGCCCGAGCCACCGGTCGATTCATCGTCGGACCATCGCACGTAAGGGGGGCGGGATCGCGGCATGTGGAACTGGGAGGCGATTTTCGCCGAATCCCTTGCCTATGAGGACTTCCTCGCGCGGCACGGTACCGAGGCCCAGCGTGCTCGCTGGGCAGCAGTCGACGAACGCGTCTCGCTCACCCCGGAGCAACGCGCGCTGCTCTCCGGATTCCAACGGCAGATGCACGTCCTCTGCATCGCTGGCGCGTGGTGCGGGGACTGCGTAAACCAAGGCCCCATCCTTCGACACATCGCGGCGGCATCCCCGGCCATCCAACTGCGTTTTCTGGACCGGGAGGCCGCGCCGGAACTGCGTGACGCCTTCTCCATCAACGGCGGGCAGCGCGTGCCGCTGGCACTGCTGCTCAGTGAAGACTGGCAGTTGTGCTCCGCGTATGGCGACCGCGTTCTCGCGTACTACCGACAGATGGCGAAGGACCGGTTGGGAGCCGCCTGCCCCACCGGAATCGTCCCGCCCGGCCCGGCACTCCTCGCCGAGGCCACTGCGGAGTGGATCGCGGAGTTTGAACGCGTGCAGTTGATGCTGCGTCTGACCGGCCGCCTGCGCGAAAAGCACGGCGACTGACGTCGCCGCGGGCCCCGGCGGAGGGCGGCGGACATCCCGCCGCCCTCCGCATATGCCCCAACGGGACCGGCCGGGCCGTTCCGCCAGCCGCTGGCGGCCGGAGCGGGCCCTGGATGGGCTTGGCGTCGGCTTCCGGGGTGCCGCGGCGCCGGGTCCGGAGCCCAGAGATACGAAGGGGGCCGGGGGATGTCGTCGGCAGCGGACGCCGAGCACACGACCCGCGGAGAGGAGACGCCCACCCCGCAGCGCAACGCGTGGGTTGACATTTGGGATACGGTGCGCGCCGTCGGCATCGCGCTCGTCGCCGCCTTACTCATCCGGCAGTTCGTCGCCCAAACCTACACCGTCGACGGCCCGTCCATGGAACCAAATTTCCACACCGGGGAGCGGGTGCTCGTCTTCCGGGCCGCATACGACTTCGGAGCGCCCAAACCGGGGCAGGTCATCGTCTTCAAGCCGCCGATACCCTCACCGGACGACTTCATCAAGCGCGTCATCGCCGTGGGACCGGCGACCGTCCAGGTCCGGAACGGCCAAGTCTACGTGGACGGTCGCCTCCAGCCCGACAACTACGTCTACGGGCCCTATCGCGGGACCAGTTCCACCCCGCTGGTGCAGGTACCCGCCGGAGACGTGTTCGTCATGGGCGACCACCGTACCAACAGTGAGGACAGCCGCATCTTCGGCCCCGTGGCCGAACGCGCTATCGCCGGCCGGGTCGTCCTCATCTGGTGGCCGCCCGCGTTCGCGCGCATCGAGTGATCTGACGGGCCAGGTTCACGATACGGCCGAGGGGCGCGCCCACGCACGACCGTCGACGCTGGGCGGCGTCCCCCGACTGCGTCACACCTCGAAGTCCAGGGCGAGGACATCAGCGCACAATTCCTGGATATGCCGGCTGACGGCCTGGTGCTCCGGATGCGGACCGTAGGCCTGCAGTTCCTCCCGTCCCGGGAACCGGACGAACACGCCGATCTCGTAACCATGGGCGCGCGCGGGACTCACATTGCGACCGCACCGCAGTTCCAGGATTCCCGGCACCCTTTCGGGCAGACGGCGTATCGCCTCGATCAGTGCGTCCCCGTCCTGGGATGTCGTCGTCGCCTTCAGCTTCAGCGCAACCATGTGGACGACCAGCCGACATCTCCTCCGATCACGTTGGTCTAGTGGCGCGTCCATCAAGTTCTGACCGTCGCCAACGCAACGGCACCGCCGCGGGGTGGCGGTCATCGGTCGCGGCCGTCACGGCCCGGGTGGAGGGTGTCGCATCCGCCATTGGCGCCAGGACTTGAGCGGCACGCTATTGCCCGCGCTCGACACCAAAGAGACAAAACTTGATGCACGCGCCACCAGCGACAGTTTACCACTTATCGGGACTCACTCGACGAACCCACTGGGCGCCAAGGGGTTGCGCTGGTAGAAGCTGGCCAGTTGGATAATAGCCCATCCCGGAAAAAGCCAACAGGCTGAACGGCTCGGAAGACTGGGTGCGGATAACCCGGAAACTGCCGCTGGGCTCTTCGGCCCGCATGCGCCCGTACCGAAGAACCCGGCCTCTACCCCATTCAATCGCACGGGTTGCGGATGACAGGGGCGAGCCACAATATCCTCGCCCACCGTTCGGCACAGATCGGGCAGACTTACAATCGGACGGCTCGGCAAAAGTCGGTATCCACACCGGCCGAGAATCGTGGACCCTTGGGGGACAAGGGATAGCGGAGCAGCGACCTCGCAAAAGCAGACTTTTACAGCAGACATCAGCCCTTGCCCCGGGGCAAGGGCGCCTGCGTCCGGCAGTGACGATCACGCCGTAAACCAAGCCATGGAACCTGCGACCAACCCGCAGGGGGGCCGGCACGGGCAGCGTCTGCTCTGCGACGTCGATGGTCGCACGGGCGTCAGACCCCCTTCACCCGCCGCACCACGTTTCGCAACACGGCCTCCAGCGCCTCGTCTCCCGTGGCGGCGCGAAACGCGCCGTCGTCGATCGCCAGCGGCGCACCCACCACCACGAGCGGCGCGCCAGCGGCCGGCAGACGTTCCAAATCCTGCAGCCGGAGACCGCCGACGGCCTGGACGGGGACATCCACGGCAGCGACCACCGCGGCCAGATCGTTCCACGGACTGGCCGCGGCATCCTCGTGACGCTCGTCAAAGCCGGTGTGCACAATGATATAGTCGCAACCGTCCTCCTGCAGCCGGCGAGCGGCGGCGGGCTTGTCGGACGCCGCAAGGACGTCGCCCATCACCTTGAGACCGAAGTCGCGTCCGGCGCGCACCACGGCGCGCACCGTGGCGCGGTGCGCCTGGCTCATGACCACCACCAGCGACGCACCCGCCTTGGCCATCATCTCGGCCTCCAGGTAGCCGCCGTCCATCGTCTTCAAGTCGGCGACGATCGGCATCCCCGGAAAGTGACTGCGCAGGGCCCGCACTCCGTGGAGTCCCTCAGCGAGAATCAGCGGGGTACCTGCCTCGATCCAGTCGATGCCGGCGCGCACTGCGATTTGAGCGATGTGCAACGCCTCTTCCAGCGAGGTGACATCCAGGGAAATCTGCACCACGGGCGGGTGGGCGGCGGCCATCTCGGTTACGGTCCTTTCCTGGGGATGTCTCAGCTCCCCCGCTTCGCGCCGCGAGACGGCAGCCCTGCCGTCGACCGCCAGCCGAACGGGGTGGCGTCATCCCGGTGGGGGGCCCTTCGGCCGCAGGCCCGGGCATGCGGGCTGCCGGTCGATGCCGCACCCGGCGGACCGCGGACACACAAGCGTTTGCGGGGAACAGCTCTTTGGCAGACGTATACCGCGATTTCGCGCTGTACCCGCAATTGCTTGTGGCTTGCCTGGAACGAGGCGGTCCTGGGCTAAGGAGCGCCGCCTCCCTGCCGCGGGGGATGGGGCCTGGCGCATGGCGCGCCATCGTTCACGCCTCTCGACCGCGGCACGCCAGTTCGATGGCCTCGCTCCGCACTAAAGCCGCAACCCGCGCATCGAGGCAATCCCCGTCGTGGATGCGCACGGCGACACAGGCATCGCGGGCCCGCCGCACCGTCCGCCGGAAGACATCCGCGCGCAGACCCCATACAACGAACTCTATCCCGCTGTCCCGCCGGAAACCGTCGGGATGCACCAGATCACCGATCACGGCGACCCGGGCGGCACCGAACTCGTATACGAAACGCCGAGCAGTGTACACCGCCTGCCGCCACGCCTGACCGTAACGCTGCAGGCATGCCGGCCCTCCGGCCGTTGCGTCCGCCACCCGCGGTCGGAGCCGACGGCCGGCCAGGGCCCGTCCACTGACATGTTCCAGCAACCCTGGTCCCTCCCTGCCCACGGTGCCGTTGTACTCCCATGGTAACGCAAGCCCGCATCGCCAGCGAGCCGGCAAAGAACGCCAGACAGCGGCCAGATCCCACCATCGGCGTCGAACGAGCGCGGCCACCGCGCTTGCGCCCCCATCCGTCCCCGCACGGCGCAAAAGCTCGGCGGAGGGGGCCCTCGGAGGTGGGTGGCCCGACCCGGCCAAATGGCAGCGCCAAGACGGCGATGCAAAAGTCGCTTCTCACACTGGGTGCGAAGCGTGGACCCTTGAGGGGCAGAGGGCGCCGGAGCAGTGCCCATGCAAGACGCGGACTCTGGCGGCCGCCACCTAATGCAGAAATAGCCGCAGACCCGAAAAGGTCATCATCATGCCGTATTCGTCCGCGGCAGAGATGACCTCGTCGTCCCGCGTCGAGCCGCCCGGCTGCCAGATATAGGCCACCCCGGTTCGTGCCGCGCGATCGATGTTGTCACGGAACGGGATGAAGCCATCGCTGGCCAGGGCCAGGCCTCGCAGCCCCCCAAGCCACTGGGAACGCTCCTGCGGCAGGAGCGGCTCCGCCAGGGACGCATCCCCTTGCAGCCACGCGTCCACCGCATTGTCGCGGGCGGGCCGAGGGGCACCCGCCGGGAAGGGCAGGCGGAGCGCACGGGGATGTCGCCGCAGCCACCAAGTCTCCGCCTTGCCGCAGGCCAGGCGCGTACAATGGATGCGGGACTGCTGTCCGGCACCGACACCCACGGCCTGACCGTCGTATGCCAGGCAGACACTGTTGGAGGGCGTGTAGCGCAGGGTGATGGCCGCGACCAGGAGGTCGCGGCGAGCATCCGCCGGAATCTCCTTCGCCCGTGTCACCGGCATCCCGATCGGGACGGGCACCTCCGGCCGGGCCTGTTCCAACGTGATGCCGAAAACCTCTCGGCGCTCGACGGCCGGAGGCGTATACGCGGGGTCGACCTCCAACACCAGGTAGCTGCCGCCCTTCTTGGCGCGCAGGCGCCTGAGCGCCTCCGGCGCATACCCGGGCGCGATGACTCCGTCAGAGACCTCGCGCGCCAGGACATGCGCGGCAGCCTCATCCACCGGGTCGCTGAACGCGGCGAAGTCTCCGAAGGAGGCCATGCGGTCGGCCCCGCGAGCGCGGGCGTATGCGCAACCGAGCGGCGATAGGTCCAGGTCCTGCACGCGGCAGGCGGCGGCGAGGTCGGTGGGAAGCGGCAGCCCGAGGGCCGTACCGGCGGGGGCCGTGTGTTTGAAGGACGCGGCAGCGGGAAGGCCGGTGGCGACCTGGAGTTCGCGCACCAGCGGCCAGGCCTGGAGGGCGTCGAGCAGGTTGATGTACCCAGGCGCACCGTTGAGCACCCGGATGGGCAGAGTGCCGTCGACGACATAGGCGCGGGCCGGTGATTGGTGGGGATTGAGCCCATAGCGCAATGGAAGTTCAGACACGGCAGAGCGCACCTCCCGCAGGGGACATTCCTGCCCAGGCGCGCGGCATGACACCGCACCGGCTCCCCCGTGGTAGACCACGTGCTGCGCCAGTCACCGGTGCCCATGCGAGAAAACCACGCGCGGCCATCGGAGTCAAGGCCGGTGCTGCACTTGGTCGGCGGACATCCCTCAGGCGCGTGAGTCGATCATAACCCTGATAGTCCCTCCACCGTAAGGTGCACCAGTTCCAAGCCCCCCGACACCCGGAACACGGGTGGCCGATGGCTGACCAACTCGTCCACCGGGGCGAGTCTGAACGCCATCCAAATCGATAGCGGCGGGATGGGCGCGGGCCCCGGAGCACGGCGAGCCGCAGAATGCTTCCCTCCCGGACGGGCCCGCTGGCGGGGCGAGCGGGGCAGCGGCGGCCGCCGCCGCCCCGCTCGGCTCATGCCTCAAGGATGCTGATGGCGACCGCATCGCGCCTGCCCTCCGCGTTCTCGGTCGGCACGATACTGGTCACAAACGGGGCGCCGCGCACCGCCTCCAGATACGACCGCACCGCGTCGGCATTGTGCGGGCCGACGTTGTCGGCGGCCACCACGCTGCCGGCATGCAAACGCGGTCGCAGGATCTCCAGATATCTGATGTAGTGCGGCTTCACAGCATCGAGAAAAGCGAAGTCGATGGGCTCAGGGTTGCTCAAGACGAACGCCGGCAGCGTCTGCAGGGCATCGCCGGCCACCTGGGTCACCACGCCCTCAAGACCGGCGCGCTCGAAGTGCGCACGTGCGAGATTGACCTTGAAGGGCTCCAGATCGAAGGTCCAGAGGTGTCCTCCGGTAGAGGCGAGCGCTGCGGCGATGTGAATGCCGGAGTATCCCGAGGACGTGCCGACCTCAACGGCACGCTTGGCGCCGCACGCACGGGCCAGGATGTGCAGGAGCCTGCCGTTGTCCGCAGACACGCGCCAGAACGGGATATCCTTCGCCGTGCGCTTCTGTTGCCGATCGAGTTCCTCGATATGGGCCAGGGTGTCGGTAATGCGCTGAGTGAACAAGCGGAACTCACCCTCCTTTTACTGTAAGAGGCCCTTCGCGAACCGCACGTCGTGTCCTGTCGAGGAGCGGTCGCTCCGCGCACCCCGTCGGCGGCCGACCCGAGGACACAGGGGGTCCAGCGACTCCGGTCGTCCCGCGCCGAAAACGCGGGCATACGCACCTTTCCCCCGGGGAATGCTTGCCAGCAAAGGGGTGACCATCCATGGACCATCGACGCTTGCACCGGATGTGCGGTGCCTTCGCCCTGGGGGTGGCGGTGCTGATCGGTGTCGCCGGGTGCTCCGTCGGCGGCACGGCCCGCCGTCAGCCGGCCGGACAGACCGGCACCGCACCGCCGGCGGCCCTCGGTACGCTGCAGGCGGACGCCACCGCCATCATCGACAGCGCCACGGCACGCGACTGGGGGCAGGTGTCCGCCCAACTGTCCGCAATCCAGTCCGCCTGGAGCACGCTTCGACCAGACCTGGCCAGCCGCGGTGCACGCACCGGCCTTTTGGACTCCACCGACCGGGCCATCTCGGTGCTCGACCACCAGAGCAATCTGCTGTCGGCACGCGGAACCGCCCTGGCCGCCAACCATCTGACCGCCTTCGTGCCGGATATGCTGGCCCTCTATACTTCCCCCGTGCCGCCACAACTCGCGGAGATGGTCTACCTGACGCGGGCCATCCAGTTCGACGCAGATGCGGGACACCGGACGGCGGTATGGGAGGACGCCCGTACCCTTGGCACCCAGTGGGCGTATATCCGCGCGGTCGCACAGCGCGTCGACCCTGGAGACGCGTCACGTCTGGACCTGCAACTCGCGGCTCTGGATGCGGCCGTAGCCGATCAGGCCGGATCCAGCAGTGCGGCGATACCCGCCATGACGGTCAATGCCCCGCTCCGTTCCTCCAGTTCCGCGTCCGTCACGGCATCCTCGGCCGCAGCCGGTCTCGGCGCAGCTCCGTCCGCCTCCTCTTCCGCATCGGCCGCATCCGGATCCATCGCCGGGGCCTCCTCCGTCGCGCGCACTTCGCGATCCGGCAGCGGCACACCCTCCCTCCCCACGGCACAGAGGCGCACCGGCACTATGGCCGGCTCGGGCCCAGCCTCCTCGCCGCATGTGTCCGACCCGCTACAGACGGCGGCCCAGGCCATCCTGACCACGCTCACGGCACTCCAACAGGCATTTCTGGCCACCGGCCGGGCGTAGTCTCGGCCGGTGCCGCTCCGCCCATCCGGAGCTACTCGGTGACGGTGAAACTTGTGCGGACCGACGTCAGACGCTGACCGCTGGCGTCCACCGCATAGATGTCCAGGAGATACTCCCCCGGAGTCGCCTCCCACGGCACCGCGGTGTCGGCGCTCCACACCGGCCCGCTCCGGCCCAACGTCTCCTCGAACCCGTAGCCCACCACACTGGCGCGGACGGCAAAGATCGACGCCGGGTCGCTCGCGCGTACCGTCAGCCTGACGGGAATCCCGCCCGGCCCCTGTTTCGGCGAGATCTCCACATCCAGGACGCACGCGGCCATGGGAATACACCTCCGTGGCTTGTAGCAAAGGACCGGCGAAATCCTTCGGCGCTGGCGGGCACTTTCCCCTCCCGGGCGACAGCCCACCCTCGACCGACCCGTACCGGGCGGACGCGTCCACCACCTCCGCACTCAGCGGGTCACCGCCCGGAAAACAGTCACCCCGACGCCGGCGGCACCCGGCGCTGCCAACGTCGGTCCGCACAACGGCCGCGAACCACGGATCCGTGTGGGACAAGGGGATTCGGAACAGTGGCTTCCCAAAGGCGGACTCTTGCGGCGACCACTCAGCTACCACCCCGCCGCCGGGTCCGCCCCACCCCGCCGGCCACCTCACCCGCCTTGCGGCGCAGCCGCGCCATCCGGTGCTCGACCTCCGCGCGCCGCGCCGGATGCAGCCGCCACACCAGCGGCAGGACATCGCGCATCACCGACAGCGCCGCGGCCGGATCCCGACGCCGGTGCTCCAGGTACTTCGCCAGTTCGACCGCGGCCTCCAACGAGGGCAGCGGCCCGCGCAGTTCCGCCTCCCAGATCGGCGCCGCCTCGGCATGGCGGCCGAGACGGCGCAGCAATGTCCCCGCCGCCCGGCCCGCGCCACGGCCACCCGCGTCACGAGCGGCCAGGTATGCCGCCAGCGCCGCATCGCCGTCCCCCGCCTGCTCATAAAGCCGCCCCAGGCCCCACAGCACGGCCGACGGCAGTTCCGCGCGCGCTCCGCCCTCGGCCATGGCGCACAGCCGCCCCGCGATCCCGCACAGGGCATACAGGTCGTCACGATTATGGGCACAGACCCTATCCAGCGCCCCGCGCTCGCCATCCAACCATGCGGTGTACAGGGCAGGGATCATCTCCCCGGGGATGTCGCCCTCGCGGGACTCACCCAGGATCTCCGTTTGCAGGCGGCGCAGGTCGCAGCCTCCCCCCAAGGCGGACTGCCACAAACGGCGGGCCGGATGCAGCAGGTCGAGGTGCGGCGAGAGGGGAGAGCCGACCAGCCCCGCCAGGGTGCAGCGGTCGCGAAACAGTGGGAGGTCGAACGACTTGCCGTTGAAGGTCACGATCGCGGCCGCGCCCCCCAGATCCGCCAGCACCGCGGAGAGAAGGGCGGGTTCCCGGTCCAGGTCCTGCAGGAGATACTGGCGGACCGTGAGACCGTCACCCTGCAGTTGACCGACTCCCACCAGGAACGCACGGTTGCCGCTCCCGCGCGAGAGTCCGGTGGTCTCCAGATCAAACCAGCGCCATTGCTCGGCCGGACCCAGGTCACACCCGGCCAGCCGGGAGGGCCAAGGGCCCCGCAGGGCCCAGGTGAACGGCACCGTGCGCCGGTCTGAGCGCACCGGGACCGAACCACGGGCCGTCTCGACGTTTTTCCACAGCCCTGGGGGTAGCGACGCCGCCTGGTCCCGGGGAGGCGATTGGAGCGGCCACATCGCCGCTCGCCCGGGCGCTGCGGACTGCACCGCCATGCGGAAGGCGTAAAAACGATCGATCAGGTCCGTCACGACGCCACCGCCGCCGTGGCCCGCCGCAGCAAGGCCATGGCAGCCGCCTTGCCGTCGTTGCCGGTTCCGGCCCCGGTACAGGATGGGCACCCAGCATCGCAGGGACAGGCGGCGATGCGCAGCGCGACGGCCCGCAACAGGTGGGGGTGGGCCTCGTAGGCCTTTTCAGCGAGACCGACACCGCCGGCGTGGGTCTCCCAGAGGAAAACGGTCGGCACCCCGGTGAAGGGGCTGCGCACCTGCGGTGACGCGCGCACATCCGCAAGGTCGCAGAGGAGGTACAGTGGGGCCAATGCGGCGAGGGCCCGCGCGAGACCGGCGAGGCCGGCGCCCAGGCTCTCATGGCCCAGATCCATCTCCAGATCTCCTGGGAAGGTGATCCAGTAGGCAGTGGTGTGCATCTCCCGCTCGGGTAGATGGATCTTTCCCCAACCGATGTTCTCGTGGGTTTCGATCTTGATTTTCTTGAAGACCGTCGCCTTGGCGGTCACCAGCACCTCTCCCCAGGCGCGGCCGCAGCCGGCCGCGCTCGCGGACGGTTCCGGAACGGGATCGACGCGCAGCGCAGGAACGTCCACGGCGGAATCCTCACCCGGTGCCGGCGGCACCGCCACCGGGCCGGCAACCGCCGCCAACGCCGGCTCGCGGACCATATCCGCCGCTTCCGGCAGGGGCACACTGCAGGCGCCCTCCGCGCGGAGCACATCCAGGACCTTGAGGTGCACCGCGAGGTCGGCGTCCGTGTAGTAGTCCACGTCGACCTCGCGCACAAAAGCCTTGTTCTCGGCGTGGTCGTATACTTCGACCTGATACTGCACCCCCCCGTGCAGGTAGATGGCATCTTCATAGACCGTGAGCAGCGCGGCCCAAAGGTCGATCTGGCCGATGACGCGCGGCTGCCCGGTAAACGTTCGATCGATTATGATTACATTGCCGTCCCCACCGCGCAGGCTCACATCCGCCGCTGGGAAGTGATCCGCCATCCAGTGGTAGGCCCCGCCGGCCGCCCGGAGCACGCGCTCCTCCGCCAGGAAGGCAAGCATATCTCCGGTCGGGCCCGGCCCGAAGGACTCGTCACAACGGAACGGCAGCTCGAACGCGGCGCACTTGAGGTGGTTCATCCACACGTACAGATTCTCGGGGTTGATGAATCCAGCCTCGGGTGGTTGGCCGAGCAGGTACTCCGGATGCGTGACCAGGAACTGATCGAGCGGGCCGTTCCCGGCGACAAAAACCGTGAGCGAGGCATCCCGGCGCCGGCCGGCGCGTCCCGCCTGCTGCCATGTGCTGGCGATGCTTCCAGGATAGCCGTTCAGGACGGCTGCCTGCAGAGAGCCGATGTCGATCCCCAGTTCGAGGGCGTTGGTGCTCACCACGCCGCGCACACCCCCCTCCCGCAGGCCCGATTCCACCGCGCGCCGCTCACGCGGCAGGTAACCGCCGCGATAGCCGCGGACCTGCGCGGCCAGCTGCGGGTCCAGGGATCGCCGCAGATGTGTGAGAATCAACTCGACCTGGAGCCGGCTGCGCGAGAATACGATCGTGGAGATGCCATTGCCCAAGAGCCGCCGCGCCCAGGCCACGCTCTCGCCGAGTCCGCTCCTGCGGATCCCGAGAGCCCGGTCGATCAGCGGAGGATTGTAGAAGAAGAAGTGGCGCGGACCAGCGGGCGCGCCGTTGTCATCGACCAGACAGACCGGGCGGCCCAGCAGATTTTCGGCCAGTTCCTGCGGGTTGCTGATCGTGGCGCTTGTGGTGATGAAGGTCACATCTCGACCGTAGAACGCGGCCACCCGCTGCAGCCGGCGCAGCACATTGGCCATGTGGCTGCCGAACACCCCGCGGTAGGTGTGGAGTTCGTCCACCACCACGAACCGCAGGCGCTCGAAGAGGCGCACCCAGCGGGTGTGGTGCGGCAGGATGGCGGCATGGAGCATGTCGGGATTGGTGATGACCACGGACCCCGCCTCTCGGACCGCAACCCGGGTAGCCGGTGGGGTATCGCCGTCGTAGGTATGGCAACTGCCCGGGCCGCCCAGGGCCTCTAACAGACCCGCCAGTTCGGCACGCTGATCCTGGGCCAAGGCCTTGGTCGGAAAGATGTAAAGGGCGCGGCAGTCATGGTCGCGGAGCAGGGCGTCCAGCACGGGCAGATTGTAGCAGAGGGTTTTGCCCGAAGCCGTCGGAGTGACCACCACGCAGTCGCGACCGCCTTTCGCGCACTCCAGGGCGGACGCCTGATGGCTGTACAGTTCGGTTACGCCGCGCGCGGCGAGGACGGCGTGCAGCCGCGCATCGAGGTGGTCGGGGACAGCCCGCACGCGCGCGGGCCGGGCCGGGAGGAAGCGGTGCTCCAACTCGGCCGGGGCCACGCCCTCACGGAGGACACGTTCGACCAACTGATCGAGGTTCAAGGCTCCATCCCCTCACCGGGCAGACGAGATGGGTGCAGGAGTTCGTGTTCGGCAAGAAGTTACGTTCTCCTTCCCGAGCGTCCGCGGACAACTGGGAGAGGTTCCCCGCCGATCTTGTCGAAACCGTCTCTGCGGAATACGGCAGAATTCGATAGGGGAGGCGCCGTATGCCAGAGGGAACAGGGGGAATTGCGGGACCGGCGAACGGTGGCCCCCGCACAACCCCGCAACTCCTGGACGGAGCCTTGCGCCTGTATCTCAGCCGGTTCGCGCCGATGTTGTCCCTTTCACTGGTGGGGACCGTGGTGGGTTGGCTGCTGCTGCTCACCGGCCACGCCATGGCGCTGCCCACGAACGCCGCCTTCCCGCAGTTGCTGCGCCCCTTCTCCAGGCAGGAGACCTTCACCCCCGCCCTGTGGGCCGCCATCCTCGGCGCCTTGGTACAAGTGCTCATCTGGACGGCCTTGATCACCGTCGCGGGACGGGCGGCGACTGCGCCCGATGCGGCCCCCCCTTCCCTGACGGCATCCATCCGCGCCGGACTGCCCCGCGTCTGGCCCGTGCTGATCACCGGTTTGGCGCTGACGCTCGGGGGTGGGCTGGGGCTTGTGCTCCTGATCATCCCGGGGGTATTCTTGCTCACCCGCTGGAGTGTGGCCCCGGTGGCCGCGGTCTTGGAGCAGCGGGGCGCCGCCTCCGCGTTGGGACGCAGCTTCTCCCTGGTCCGCGGCCTGTTTTGGCACACCCTCGGCACCTACGTCCTTGGCCTCCTGGCGGCAATCGTCTTCTCGCTCGTTCTCGGTTCGGCGGGATCTCTCCTGGCCGCCGTCACCGGGCCGGCGGCTTCGGCCATCGGGACATTCTGGTCAGCCGCCACCACCGCCGCCGTCAACCCCTTCATGGTCTGCCTGCTTGTCCTTCTCTACTTCGATCTCCGTGCCCGCAATGAGGACCAGGATCCGGAGGGCGCGTTGTGATCCGCATTGGCCAAGCGGTATAGGTCCTGGAAACAACAGCGCTTCTGCCGGCCACCCGCAACGGCGGCCGGCAGAGCACGGGCATCTTGGGCGGCACACCGCAGGGCGGCACGGGTAGTCCGCCGGTCCGCCCTCGCCCGCGTGGTGCGTCCTGCGGCCGACTCCTCGCTGCGGATGGCCGGGCCCGCAGCCCTCATCCTGGTCCCGTCGCAGTTGGCACCCTGCAACGCGTGGCGATGCGCGGGACGACTGCCGTTAGCGACTGACCGACACCCATGCCGCACCGCCATCCTGGGCCTGCGGCGGTCCCACCAATCCGTCCCCTGCCGCTGGGGTCCGGCCGAACGAGCCCCGCGGCCGCGACCCCAGCGCATGCCGGCCGCGTCGCCCGGGCATGCCCACTCAGGCCTGACCGTCCTGCTTCCAGCGGGCCGCGAGCACCAACCAGAGCGCCCGGCCGCGCGGCACCAGCTTGTACGTGGGGCCCACACCGCTGAACCCAAACTCCTCGGCCACCGCCGCCCGAGCCGCCGCATCGGAGTCCCCGGCCGTGCGCCGGCGCAGGTAGAAGACCTCGGCATAGGGGAAACCGGAGCGCCCCTCAGTCGCTCGCGCCCCGAGGAGCAGGAGGATGACGGCCGCCAGCGCAGCTCCGCCAACCGTGCGCCACAGTACGGGTCCGGGCCCCCCGAGGATGCCGGAGGTGATGGCACCCGCACCCACCGCGGTGTAAGCCGCGATCGACCACGGCCCGTAGCGAACGCGTCGGATCCGCCCGTAACAGCCGCAGTCCGCGCCACTCCCCCGCCGCAGAACCAAGGTCTGGTAGGCGACAAACGCCGCGCAGAGCAGGCCGGCCGGTATCAGTGTGCCGGGACCGGGCAGCATAAGGGCACCCGCGCCCAGGACGATTTCCAGCGGCGGCACCACGGCTGCCAGCAGCGCCTGTACCTGCGCTGGCAGAATATACCCCTCGCCGAGGCTGCGGCGAAAGGCCGGCCAATCCGAAACCTTCCCGACTCCCGCCGTAAGGAGCAGCCAACCCGCCGTTCCGGCACCGACCGCCGTCCACACCACAGGCGATCCCTGCTTCCCGCCATCGGTGGAGCCCCGGAAGGGGTTCCGCCATTTGGCCCCTGTACCTGCCTGCCGCGGCAGGCGGGGCCGACTCGCGCTCGCGAATGACCCTGGCCCGTGGGAGGCAATTGCGGACCCGCGGGGAATCCTGCGCACGAAGCCGCATGGCGGGCGCATTCGTGCGACGGGCCGCGACCGGGACCGGCCAACCGCAGGCGCGCCCCGGATCCGCCGCGGTGGTGCGCCGCTTTGGGGCATCGGCTCGCCGCAGCGGGTTTGCGCGCACCTCGCGGCGGCGGCGTGTGAATTGCCCAAAACGTTCGCCCGCCCTGCGCGGGTGCGGCCATGGCCGGTGCGGGCCTTGTGCAATGGATGCGGAGGGGGCAGGGACCACGACTGAGACTCCCATCACGGGGCGCGACGTCCGGTTCGCCGGTGGCGGCGGGCTGCTCACGGGTACGCTGCAGTTGCCTCCCGAAGGCGAGGCGCCGTGGGCTGCGGTCCTGTTCCTGCACGGCTCAGGTCCGCAGGACCGCAACGAGAACAACCCGCGCGCACCGCTGAACATCTTCAACACCCTCGCCGTTGATTTGGCCACGGCGGGAGTGGCGTCGCTCCGCTACGATAAGCGCGGCATCGGCGAGAGCACCGGAGACGCCCTGATCGCCTCCGTCCGGGATTTCGCCACCGACGCACGCGAGGCCGTCCGCTTCCTGCGCCGGACCTACGAGACGCTGGGCCTGCCCGTCTTTGCGCTCGGCCACAGCGAAGGCACGGCCGTCGCGCTGATGCTTGCCGGTGACGACCCGCTTATCGCCGGACTCATCCTGCTTTGTCCGGCCGTGACCCCGATGGAGGAGATCCTGCGCCGCCAGGCGGCGTCCGTCCAATCGGCCATCGACCGCCTCCCGCCAGAGCAACGGCGCGCCGCGGGCATCCCCGACGGCTTTGATCAGCGCCGGGCGACAGAGGAGATGATCCTGGCCATCCGGGCCGCGCCAGCGGATCAGCCCACCATCACCTTCATGAACCAGGCCGTGCCCGCCCGTTGGTTCCGTTCGCATTTCGATCTGGATTACGACGCCCTGATCGCCGGCGTCCGCTGCCCGGTCCTCTCCATCGGGGGTGGGAAGGACACGCAGTTGCCCGGCAGTGACGCCGAGGTCATCGCCGCGACGCTGCGGGACGCCGGCAGAGACGCCACAGGCGTGGTCATACCCGATCTCACCCACGTGCTGCGCCGGACGGCTGGTGACGGCGGTGTACAGGAATACGGTCAACTGATCCAGCAACCGGTGGATCCCGATCTGCGCACCATGATCGTGCGATGGTTGCAGCAGCATCGCCAGCAGGATCCGCCGGCAACCCGAAATAGCGCACCGCCCTCTCCGCCCGGGACGGGCCGGGAGGGAGTGCGCCGCACCCCGTGAGCCCCAAGCGGACCCGCAGAGCACAGCTTCCGTCCGCTGGGCCCGCGACACACCGGAGGCTGGGCAGCGGGAACGGGCGTTTGGACCCCGATTGGCAAGACAAGGTCGCGCAGGTCGGCGGCCCGACCGTCGGGCTCGGTTGGAGGAACGCCCACAGGTTCGCCGGGGGTGCAACGTCCCTGCTCGCATGCGCCAATACCCGCGCCAGCGGAACACTCACCTACCACGGCGGCGGTCAGGGATGCGCGACGATCTGACGGGCGATCCGCCGCCACGGCGCGGTCCCGCGGAACCGTCCCCGGCAGCCAGCAGCCGACGCGCGGCGGCGCCTTCCTCAAGCCCAGGGACCCGGCAAAGTCGTCCAGTGGGCCAAGCGGCGGGGGGCCCGGACGGTCGTGACCCACAAACGCTGGTGGTGGCACCCGCCCTGACGTGACTTTACCGGGTCCCTGCCCTCAGGCCGGCGCGGACTTGACCCAGGCATGCACGGGATCGTCAAAGGGTCGCAACCGCCGGCCATCGCCGGCCATCACCCAGAGATAATAGAGGCGATAGCCCGGGGCCGCCGAGACCGGGTGGTAGCCGCGCGGCAGCAGCGTCACATCCCCCTGGCGCACCCGATAGGCCTCGTCCAGCGCACCGTCCGCCGTGTAAAGGAATTGCGCGCCGAAGCCCTGCTCCGGGTCAACCTGGAAGTAGTACAGTTCTTCCAGCCGAACCTCCTCGTCCGGACGGTTTTCGTCGTGTTTGTGCGGAGGGTAGCTCGACCAGTTCCCCGGAGCGTTGAAGGTCTCTCCGACCACCAGGTGGGCGGCGGGGCGCGAGGCATCCAGGATGTCGTGCACCTCGCGCGCGAACGGGGCCCGGCCGCGCTGGTTCACCACAACATCCTCGGGCCGCACCACGTAGGGCTCCGGCGTAGCCTCCCCGGCCGCCACCGGAGACTGGCAGACACCGATCAGTGCGGGTCCGCCGGCGGCGGCCAACGCCAGGTGCGAGCGCGGCGGCGCATATACCGCCGTTGCCCGCCCGGCGAACACCGTCGCCCGCCCGCCGAGGCCGGTCCAACTGCGGCTCCCCGCGCCGATGTCGGCCCTTCCCCGCAGAATAACTGCCAGCACCTCGTCCGAACCGGCATCCATCTCCCAGCGGTCGCCCGCGTCCAGGTTGCAGGTGCCGTAAGTGAGATGGGCGAGATCCTCTCCGGCGGTGCAGAAGCGCGTATAGCCGCGGTCGCTCTGGGCGCGGCGCACATGGACCCGATCAGTGGCGGACACCGACATTCCCCCCGGATGGAAACGGTGGGACCGCCCGCACTTCGCGCGATCACGGGGCCGGACCTGCCGGTGCCGCGCGCGGCGGCGGGAGCCGGGACATCGGTTTCCGCGTGGACGCGGCGGATGGCAGCCGTCCGCCGCGTCCACGCGATCAGAAGCGTCGCCCCTGCACCCGCCTGACGTCAAACGTGGCCGTGCGGGCGATGGCCATCACGGCCATCACACCCGCCTGCACGGGATCGGACACGATCAGATCTGCTGCACCGGGAACTGTGCCGGCCATGTTGAGCGAGATGACAATGATCCCCCGAGCCCGCACCTCGCGGACCGCGACGGCGATGTCCCCGCCCATCAGGGCACCCGCGAGGACCAGCACCGCGGCGCGCGGCAGGCGGGCCACCGCACGCACCGCCGCCGCCAGATTCTCCTCCCCCACCAGGGGGATCGTATCGACCGAGATTCTCTCGCCACGGATATTGTGCCGGTCGGCTTCGGACACGGCACCCAGCATGACCTGCCCCACCTGAGCGCCGCCGCCCATCACGATGACCCGCTTGCCGTAAACGTGATAGAACGACGGCGGCGTATCGAGTTCGGCCGTGACGGGCAGCGCGCGCAGATCGGCCAGCAGGGCCGCAGCGGTACCCACACCCTCCAGCTCCATATAGACAAAGGCCTGCCCGCCATCGCGTTCGATGATATCCACGTGGGTGATGTTGGCCCCGTGGCGGGCGACGACTCCCGTCAGGGCATGCAGCATGCCTGGCTCGTCCCGCGTACGGACCCAAACGGTCAGGTCGGGCGGGGCATCTCGGGTCACGTCCAAAGGGTCACCTCCCGCAAGGGCTCGGGCGCCATCCCGCCGGCGGGCGGAGGCCTTCCGGCTCCCCAGCCGTCGTCGAGCCAGGCGAGCGGCAGGCGGCACATGCCCGACGAGCACACCAGCGGCGCCGAGCGGGGAGGGACAACCGTGACCCAGTCTGCCCGGCCGGGTCCCGGCGCGCCTGCAGCGCGCATCCGCCGCCCTTGCGGCACCCCCGGCCGCACGCTGTGCCCCTCAGCCGCGGTGGAGGCGGCACCGCCAGGAACGAAACGCCACCACCGACCAGCACAGGCACAGCACAACTGGCCCCGTCCGTCAGCGCCAAAGGGATCGAACCAGCGCGACGGAGTCCCGTGCCGCGATCCTCTATCCTTTGAGCCGCGCTCCGATACCCGCGAGCATGGCGTCGCAGTTCTTCCGGATCACCAGCCGCGCCACAGGGTCGAGGAGCCCCGCCAGCATGGGAATACCCAGGTCGAAATCGACCGTGAGGCAGATGCGCGTGCCCTCACCCTCGGGGACGAAGCTCCAGAGCCCCTCGAATTTCTTGAGGTCACCCTCCGTCTGTCGATACGCGATGGTGAGGGCCGCGTCATCGAAGGTATCTTCCTCGGTCCAGCGCAGGAGCTTCCCCTGCAATCGTCCCACCCACTCACTCCGCTGGACGCAACCGGTGCGCTCCAGCACGCGGAGAGAGACCACATCCTTCATAAACTGCGGATACGACTCCATGTCCCTGGCCAGTGCATAGGCGGCATCCGGACTCCCCGGCACCACTCGTTCGACCACGACCAGCGGCACGGCCTGGATCACTACCCTCCCGCCCCTATCGCGGAGCCGAAAAAAATTTCGCATACCGGTGCACCGACTCCTGCAGGCACCGCGACGGTCGGCATGGCCCCGCAAAATGCACGGCACAACGCGCTACGTGGCCCGGACGGCCTGTACCGGCCACACCGCGGGAGGGGCGGGACCGCTACAAGCCCGTCCGGGCCCGGCCACCATCGCTGCGGCAGCCCCACCGGGCACCAGAACGCCTGGCGCGCGATATGCGTGGGCTGCGGAGTGACCTACTGCCCCGGCCCGGTCCTAGGACCCGGCAGCCACCAGCCGATCGAGTTCCCGCGCATATGCCGGCAACGACTGCACGCCCACCCAGCGAGCCGCCTCTTTGCCACCCTTGAAGACCATCACCGTCGGAATCGCCTGGATCCCGAACTGCGCGGCGATATCCGGAGCGTTATCGACGTCGAGCTTGACCACCTTGGCTCGGCCCTCATACTGCTGGGCGAGCTTGTCAATGGTCGGCGCCAGGGCCCGGCAGGGCCCGCACCAAGCCGCCCAGAAGTCGACAAGCACGGGCTGATCGGCATTGAGCACTTCGGTCGCGAACGTATCGGAGGACACGGCAACACTCATCGCAGGCACCCTCCCCAGGGCGCGGGATCCTTCCGCCCGCGCCAAGATATCTTATCCGCTTGCGTTTTGCAAGTAGCGCAGCTACCATTTCGGCATCCGGACGTCCGCCGCCGCGGCGTCCCGAGCCCCGGAAGGAGACCCGGCCGTGACAGCCACCCGGGACTGGACCTGCCCCGTCTCCCGTGCCGCCCGCGTGCTCGGCGACGAGTGCACCCTGCTGGTGCTGCGCGATCTCGCCCTGGGCCCCCGGCGTTTCGGCCAACTCCTCGGGTCGGCCGCCGGCAACACGCGCATGCTCAGTGGTCGGCTGCGCCGCCTGACCGACGCCGGCATCCTGGAGCGCCGGCCCGTCCACGGGCGGCCGCCCGGCGTGGAGTACGCACTCACGGAGATGGGCCGCGACCTGCTGCCCGCCATCGCCGTGCTACGCACGTTCGGGGAGCGCTGGTTACCCCGATGGTGCGATCCTCTCGGCGATTGAGCCCACCCCCTGGTCCTGCCACTCACCGCCAGCCGGCTCCCCCGTCACCGCAGGGGCGTTGTCGGCTGCCACCGGCGCAGCGGTCGACAGCGCCCACTCCCGCTGATGCGCCAAGTGCTGCTGCCGCAGAAACCGACGGCCCAACTCGTCGAACTGGAAGGCCAGATCCCGCTCGTCCCCCGAATTCCAGAGAATCTCAGCGATGTGGCTCTCCAGAGACCGCCGCCCGCCCTTCTCCAGCCGGCGCAAGATGACGTCGAGTTCGCCGATCACCTGGCGGAAGAGGTTGATCTTGTCGTCCAGCAGTCGCAGCAGATACTCCTCCACTGTCTGTTCGGCATACAGATTGTAGATGAATACGTCACTTTTCTGTCCCAAGCGGTGCACGCGGCCAATGCGCTGCTCCACGCGCATGGGATTCCACGGCAGGTCATAGTTGATCACGTGATGGCAGAATTGTAGATTCAGGCCCTGCCCGCCGCTCTCCGTAGACAGGAACACCCCGCGCGGCTCGCTGGCGAAGCGGCGGATGGCGCGGTCCCGTTCCCAGGCCGCCTGGTCGCCATGGAAGGGCAGGACGGGTATCCCCATGCCTGAGAGCCGCTCCGCCAAGAATTGCTGTGTCGCCCGGAACTCGGTAAAGACAATGACCCGTTCCTCGATCTGCCCCACCAGGCCCTGCAATACGCCGGCCTTGGCCTGTTCCCCCACCGCATCCGCCAAAGCGCGCAACTCGTTCAGGTCACCGCCGAGCCAGGAGGACTGCGTGATCGCATACAGTGTGCGGCGCACCGCCGCGGCAGAAGAGCAGACCTCCCGCTGCAGCATGATCAGCGGTAGGACAGTCGCCTCCCCCGCCACCCGGCGGCGGTACTCCTGCCGTACGGCGGCCGATACGGCGTCGTACAGCCTCCGCTCCTCCGGTTTGAGCTGGAGAGGCAGAAGTGCCACCTGCCGGGACGGAAGGGCCTCGCCCAATTCCGCCCCGAGATCCTGACGGCGGTGCCGCACCATGACCTTGCCGATCACCTGGCGCAGAGCGGCCGGATCCTTCGGGGTCCGGCGATCGAGAAGGAACTCACGCCAGAAGGCGTGAAAGCTGCCGAAAAGCCCCGGCTTGACGAGAGACACCAACGAATACAGCTCGGTGAGGTCGTTCTGCAGCGGTGTCGCTGACAGCAGGAGCAGGCTTCGACGGCGAAGGGCGGCCACCAGACGGTGGTTCTGTGTCGCCCGATTCTTCAGCTTGTGCGCCTCGTCGACCACTACCAGGTCCCATATCCGCGCACAGAGAGCCGCCTTTGTCCCGTCGCGCTTGGCGGCATCGATGGAGGCAATGATTAGGTCCCGGCTTGCCCATTCCCGGGGGAGAGGGTTGCAGACGAAGTCGAGGTCGAATTTTTGCGCCATCTCGCGCCGCCACTGGTAGCAGAGCGTCGCCGGACAAAGGATGAGCACGCTGCGACACCGTCCCCGGTGCATCAGTTCGCGCGCCACCAACCCGGCTTCGATCGTCTTGCCGAGACCGACCTCGTCAGCCAGGATGCCCTGCCCATCCATGTTCTCGATCACGCACTCTGCGGCCTCGATCTGGTAGGGCAGGAACTCCACGCCCTGTACCGCCCAGCGCGGCGCCAGATCACGCAGGCACTCCAAGGCCACCGGGCACCGCCTCCGTTCCCCAAAGTTTCCCGACGCCGACGGCCGAGGCGTTTGCGGCCGCGACCCGGACCTGCGCCGCCCGCGTCTTGCCCGCGGCGCGATCCTCGGCCGGCAGCGCCGCCACATGCGCCCCCGCTGCCCTGCGCCCGGGCCGGTCGCGCAGCGTGGCCCGCTGCTGCTCCTGATATTTGTCGGGGAGCCGCAGTTGCGGCGCGGTTGACCGAAGCGCCGCGCCCGATCGGCTGTCGGCAGGTGGACCCGGCAGGGGATGTAGACGAGACCGGAGCGGATGGCGCCCGCGCCCGTCCACAGACTGCGCACGCACCAATCCCCCCAGGGGCCGAGGATGCCCCGCAAGCCCGCGTTCGACGGCAGGGAAGTATTGCCCGTGGCGCGACAGGGGACGGTCGCGCCGGGAAACAAGGGTCGCGGACGCGGGGACCGGGTGGCCCAACCGGCCCCGGGCCATCGGTGAAAAATCGTGGCCCGGGGGCCGTCCCGCCCGGCAGGGCGCCCGCCGGGGTCCGCGGTCACCGTACCGCGGGGTGATGCCCGTCCGCGGCGCGGATCGGACCGGGTGCGGCGGGTCTGCCGATCAGGCCCGTCCGTCTGCGGCCGGCAGCACGTCCTCCAGCGGGTCCATCGCCGCATCCGCGGCGGCGTGCCGGTCGGACGGCGCGCCTTGCGCCGTCCGACGCCCGTCGGTTGCCCGCCCTTGAGCGTCGACGGCACCGTTCGTTTGCCGGGCGCGCATGCCTGCGGCGGAGAGGATCCGGTCCAGGAGTTCGGGCGCCAGGTCGAAGAGCCGCGCCAGAGACGCACCCTGGTCGACGGGCAGCAGGCGGACGCTGCCCTGGTGCACCACGAGAAACCCCACCGGCCGCACGCTCACACCAGCGCCGCTGCCCCCGCCGAAGGGCAGTGCGGACTCCGTCCCGCCACGGCGGGCCAGGCCGTATTCCCCGCCGCCAGCGGCGAAGCCGAAGGAGACCTGCGAGACCGGGACGATCACCGTCCCGTCCTTGGTCTCCACTGCGTCCCCGACGACCGTGTTTACATCGACCATGCCCTGCAGGCTCTCCATGGCTGTCTGCATCAGTCCCTGGATCGGGTGCGTGCCGATCTCCGCCCTGCCCGCCTCGCCGCCCGCCTCGCCCGTTTGCACCGGGTATCGCCCCTCTCGCGCCCTCGCCCGGCGCCCGACCCTTTGTACGGACCGCGCGAGGCCTCACCACCGCCCCGCCCGGCACGTCCGTTGTGCTGGAGTGCCAAGAGTACGGCAAGAATAAGATGGCCGAGCGAGGTGTCGGCTATACAGTCCAGTTCGACCCGCAAATGCAATCGACGGTAGTCGGGCAAGGCCGCGACCTCTGGAAGGAACCCGCCCGGCAGCCGAAAGTAGGCAGGCAGCAAGGCGGTGCCGGCGCCGATGACGGCATGCGCACACCCGACCAGGACGGCGCTGAGGGCGGGGTCCCCACTCCCCACCACAATGCGGAGCCGGAGCCGCGACAGCCGCACGCGGCCACGCAGATGGTGCAGTCCCCGCCATACCGGGCTGCGCCTGCCCGCCGACGGCGGGCGCGCAGGGCTTCTGCCGGGAACCGTGGTCCGCGCTACCCTACCCAAGAAATCGGCGGCCAGCCGGGCCGTGCCGTGCGCGGGCACACGCCAGCGGCGCCGCCAGCATCCGAACAGTACCAGGTCGACGCGCACGACCTGACGACCACTGCGCAAGACGTACCGGAGACGCAGCACCGCACGCATGGCGGCCACCGCGGCAATGGCGGCGCACAGGCCCAGCGCGACCGGCAATATCTGCATGTGGGCAGCGTTGCCATTCGCCCCGACGGGCATGTGCGGCGCTCCGACCGAATATGCCCGGACATGGGAACGGGCCGGACGGGCCCATCCCGGAAGGGCGGCCGCGGCTTGCAGGTCACATGGTCCCGCTGGAGACCCGCCTCGGCACAGGGGGTCACCCAACCCGCGCTCCCGGCGGTCGCATGGCGGCCGGTCCCCGTCACCCCCTGGCCCGGGGGAGGCGCCGGCCCGTGGATCAGGGTGCGGACACCCTCCCGCCGCCGGCCTAGACTGGTGCGGCTCACCGCGGTACCCGTCCTAGTGCTGTCAGCCGCCTTTTGGGCGCTGTCGCTGTGGCCGCGTCCGGGCAGCCGCCAGGCGATGCCTGCGCGCTCGGCCGGACAGGCGCCTGCCTTCGCCACGGCGGCACCCAGGCTGGAGTTTCCCGGGGGTCCGGGCCCCGCGGCATTCGCCGCCGTACCCGCCGCAGCCCTCCGCGCGGCCCTCGCCGCCGCGGAGCCGCCCCTGGACGCCCCCCGGCCGTCCTGGTTGAGCCCGGCCCTGCAGGCCGCCGCAAAGACAACAGGTCTCCCCGTGGCCTTGCTCGCGGCCGTGGCTCAGGCGGAGAGCCAGGGCAATCCCAGGGCCGTCAGTCCGGCAGGTGCACTCGGACTGATGCAGCTGATGCCGAACACTGCGGCCGCTCTGGGCGTGCGCCACGTGTTCGATGCGGCGGAGAACGCACTGGCCGGTGCCGAGTATCTGGCCGAACGCTTGGCGGCCTATGACGGAGGCGTGCGCATCTGCATACCCGACCCGGCCGCATGCCCCCAGGCGCTGCGCCTGGCCCTGGCCGCCTACAACGCCGGACCGGGGGCGGTGGCACGCTATCACGGCGTGCCGCCCTACCCGGAAACCCAGCGCTACGTCCGTGAAGTCACGGCCCTCTATCTTCGCTACCGCTCGCCAGGGTGACCGGGGAGACCGCGCCCCCTCCGGCGCCGACGAGCGTCCCGCCGCTGGCGGCGCGCCCGCCCGCCGGCAGAAGGCGGCGCGCCCCGGGTACACGGGCGGACGACCCCCGCAGCATGGCTTCCAAACCGGGCATGGACGCCAGATCGTCCAGGGACCGCAGGCCCACATGCTCCAGGAAACGCCGGGTCGTGACGAACAGGAACGGCCTACCCGGGGCCTCGGCACGACCCGACTCGGCAATCAGGCCACGCTCGAGCAGAGTGGCCACAGCACCTTCGGAGTGGACACCGCGGAGTTCATCGATGACCGCACGGGTCACCGGCTGGCGAAAGGCGACGATGGCCAGCGTCTCCAGGGCCGCGCGCGACAGCGGAGGCAGGCGGGGCACCGTGAAGTCGGACACCGCGTCCGCATGCTCGGGACGCGTCAACAGTTGGAAGCCGCCCCCGATTTCCACCAGGGCGGTCCCATGGCGATGCACATCCAGGTGCGCCGCCAATTCGGCCAGGGCGCGGCGCACCCGCGCCTCGGCCACGCCCGCCACCGCGGCGAGGCGAGGCAATCCCACCGGCTCGGAGGCCGAAAACAGCACCGCCTCCAGACGGGCCGCCAGCGGGTCGAGGGCGTGCGAGGGGCGGCCGGACGCCGCGCCCGGCGCATCCGGCCGCTCCCCCCGTGCGCCCGCACCCGCAGACACCTCACTCATTGCCGCCGTTCCACCTCCACCCACTGCTCAGAGCTCACGTGGGGCCATCCGCCCCACCCGCCGCCACAGCGCCTCTCCGCTGGCGGGACATCCGCTCCTGCTCCGCCTCGCCGGAACCGGGAGTTGGCGCGGAGCGCCGCCCGATCCACCCGATGCGGACCGGCGCGAACGGCGCCTCCTGGCGCACCGTCACCTCGCCCAGCCGCATCAGTTCCAGCAGCGCCAGGAAGGTAACCACGACCTCCAGCCGGTCGGCATCCGGGTGAAAGAGCGCGGCGAATTCCGTACCACCCGTGGCGGAGAGGCGCTCACGCAACCGCGCCACCGCCTGCGCGAGGGTGAAGCGCTCCCGGCGCAACTCGCGAGTTCGCGGCTGCGCCCGCTCCCAGACTTCGGCGAACACCGCGAGCAGGCGCTCCAGCGCCTCCGGCCCCGTGGGCAGTCCCGAGGCCTGGGAACCGGCCTCCGTTCGCTCGGACGGTCGCTGCGAACGGTCCGCACGCGCCGGACGTCCGAACTGCTCGGCGCGGCGATGCTCGAACTCCCGCAGGGCAGCAGCAGCTTCGGCAAAAACCTGGTAGGCGGCCAAGCGCTCGGCCAACCGCGTGGCCTCGGCCTCCGCATCCCCTTCGGCCGTCGGCTCCTCCTCCGGCGGAGGGGTCGGCAGCAACGAGCGGGCCTTCAACTCCACCATGCGGCCCAGTTGAGCAAAGGCCGTCGCGGCCGCTTCCAGATCCAGTCCCGCGGTCCGAAGGGTTGCGATGATTTCCGCAAGCTGCAACGAAGATGCGTCCACACCACCCGCCTCGACGGCGGCCAAAAGTTCCGGCAGCGTGCCGGTCCAGGCGCCGAGGGTCAGACGCAGCGGGTCGCCGGACATGCCATCCCCCCCCGGTCACCGCCAAGGGCCATCAGACCCCGATATGCACCCCACTGATCGTCTGCAGCACGGTGAGCAGCCACTGGACCATGGGACCAAGGACGCGGCCGAAGAGGCCGGAGAAGATCAGGACCACGAGCAACACCCACCCCCACGGTTCGATGGCCGTCATGAGGCGCGCACCCTCCCGAGAGATTGTGCTCAGCACGCGCGAGCCATCCAGCGGGGGTATGGGCAGAATGTTGAACACAGCGAAAAACACATTATAAATCACACACAGGTAGAGGATCTGAACCACCGAGACGCCCCAGCCGGTATTGGGCCACGGCACATAGCCGATCGCAAGCAGGCCGGCGAGGGCCAGCAACACATTCATCGCGGGGCCGGCCACGGCGACCAGCAGCAACCCCGTCCGCGGATTGCGATAGTAACGAGGGTCGATGGAGACCGGGCGCGCCCAACCGAAGCGGAAGAACAGCAGCATCAGCATGCCAATCCAGTCGATGTGCACGAGCGGGTTGAGCGAGAGCCGTCCCTGCAGCCCCGGCGTCGGGTCGCCCAGCCACGTGGACACCAATGCATGGGCATACTCATGCAACACAAGGGCGAGCAACAACCCCGGTATGCCGGCCACGATCTCCTGGAGCGACAGACCGAAAAACAGGTGCAGGACCCCTCTCGATCGCCCGCGGACCATGCCCCTGCCGCGACAGGCCCCCCTGCGGCATGCCGCTCAGGCCGGGGGCCGCCCTCCCAGCCGGGGGGGCAGGCGGTCGCGCGCCAGGAGATCCGCATAGGTCTCCCGCTCGACCATCACGTCGGCAGAGCCACCGCTCACCAGGAGCAGGCAGGGGCGAGGCACGCGATTGTAGTTGCTCGACATCGGATACTGATACGCCCCGGCGGAGAAGAAGGCCAGCAGGTCGCCCGGCCGAAGCCGAGGCAGGCGGGTCGCCCGCGCCAGGAAGTCGCCGGATTCGCAGTACCGGCCCACCACATGGACCGTCTCCTCGGCCGGATCGCGCATCCGGTTGGCCACCGCCACTGTATATTCGGCCTGATACAGGGCTGGGCGAATGTTGTCTCCCATCCCCCCGTCCACCGCGATCCACGGCAGGAGTCCAGGCACGCGCTTCTGCGAGCCGACGGTATAGACGGCGATGCCCGCCTGGCCGATAATGGATCGCCCGGGTTCCACCGCCAGCCGCGGCAGCGGTAGGTCCCGCGCCCGGCAGCCGTCACGGACGGCGGTGATGATCGCAGATACGACGTCCTCCGGCCGCAGCGTCTGCTCCTCGCGGTACCGGATCCCAGCACCGCCGCCGAGGTTCAGTTCCTGCAAGCGGAGATCAGTGGCACCGCGGATGGCGACCGCCAAGTCAAGCAGCAACTCCGCCAGAGCCAGCAGGGGTGCCGTCTCCAGGATCTGCGAGCCGATGTGGGCGTGCAGGCCTACCCAATCCAGCCCCGGGGCCGCGGCGCAACGCCGAGCGGCCTCCAGCGCCTGACCGGTCTGCAGATCGAATCCAAACTTGCTGTCCTGACTCCCGGTGCGGATGTAGTCGTGGGTGTGGGCCTCGATTCCCGGGGCAACCCGGAGCAGGACGGGCTGGCGCATACCATGGGCGCGCGCTGCCCGATCGACCAACTCCAACTCATGGAAGTTATCGATGACGATCCGCCCGATGCCGGATTGCAGCGCCAATGCGATTTCGCGCTCACCCTTGTTGTTGCCGTGAAAGACCATGCGGGTTGCCGGGAAAGCGGCGGCCAACGCCGTCTGCAGTTCGCCCGCCGACACGACATCCAGATACAGTCCTTCGTCGGCAAGCACAGCCGCGATGGCCACGGTCAGGCAGGCCTTGCCGGCGTACGCGACGACCCCGCCGGGCTCATACGCGGCGAAGGCGTGGCGATAGGCCCGGCAATTGGCTCGCAGTACGTCTTCATTGAAGATGTACAGGGGTGTACCGTACTGCGCCGCCAGGGCCGGGACATCGCATCCCCCGGCAAGGAGGTGGCCGGAGGTGTCAACCGCGCACCCGGGGGGAAGACTCCCGCCAGCGCCGCGCACCAGCACCACGGGGGGCGGACCGGCCACCACCGGCACGGGGGCGGCCGCCTCACCGGTGCATTCCGCCGGAGCCCGTTCTGGATCCCTGCCGGAGTCCAAGACGGCATCCTCCCACACCACAACTGAGCATCCCCAGCCGGATGCCTGCGGCCGCCGACACCGGGGCCACCGGCCGCCCAACCCACGGCGAGTACCGGCTGGGCCCAGGCGGCCGACCGCGCGAGCTTCCCTCCCCGCACGCGCAGCCCGGTCTGCACTGCAGACTCCACGGACGCGACCCGGATGGCAACGGAACGCGCGGCACCGCGCGGGCGCCGCGCAAACCGCCGCCAGGATAGCATCGGCTTCCCAGGCGGGTCAACGCCAGCACATGAACACTTGATCTCAAAACCGCCGGCAGCTGGCCGCGGGTAGGCCGCTGCGCCGTACCCGCGGCCGCTCGCTCAACGCCGGTGCCGAGCACCAACGCGGCGACGGCGCCGGGCGGGGCTCACGCCCTGCCCGGCGCCGTCGCCGCGCCCGACTTCTGCAGCACATCCAGGCACCGCGCGAGGTCCCGATCACGCACCAGCAGATGATCACAACTGAAGGCGGAGAAGACGGCCACCGGCACATCGGCCCGCGCGAGGGCCCCGGTGAGTGTCGAGATATAACCGACCGCATCCAGGGTCACGTCCGCGTCGAGCGTGACGATGCGAAAGTCGGTAGTGACGGCCGGGTCGAGAAACACCGGGCAGACCTGTGTCCAACGCTCCTGTGGCAGTAAGAGCGTGATCTCGGTACCCACGTCCAAGACCGCACAAAAGCCCTGCGTCGACCCCGCGATACGGAAGGCCATCTCGCGCTCCGAGGGCCGGACGGCCACCATCGCGAAGCGATCGGGGTGCGGAATCGGCTTCGTCCGCGCAAAGAACGACTGGGCTTCCACCAGCCTCACTCCAGCCCGCGGGGCCGTATTCCGCCGCTGCATCCGCCCCCCACCGACGCGCAGGTCCCCCGTTGGGGGCTCTGCGCGCCGGTGGGGCCGGCCGCGACGGACAACGCCGCCTCGGTGACTTCGGCGCGAGCCGGACGCTGCCCTGCGAAAGACGATGTTACAGCAGCGGAACATCTCTCAGCGCGTCGAGCACGGCTGCCGGCGTCGGTTCGGACAACCCGGGACCGATGAGCGGCAGCCTCTGGGATGTGCCCGCTCTGCAGCGGACCGGACGCGGTATAGTGGACGGCGGGGATGCAGGAGGTGCTCATCATGGAAGAGACCGAGGGGGGCGCGGCCATGGCGCACGGGTATCGCCTGCGCGTCTCCGCGACCTCGCTATGGTTTGATATCGCGCCCGAGCGGTGGCGGCACATTCGCGACGCCGTGACACTGGCCGGCGCCGAGCCCGCCGCCGGCGGTTTGGACGGTGAAGAAATCTGCAGCGCACCCGGCCTGCTGATCAGCTACCGCGACACGGAGCGACGCATGCAGACCGAGCTCGGGCCCGACGCCGCCACGGCCGCAGCCCGCATTCTGGCCTCCCTGTATGCCACCGCCCCGCGCGCCGCCGCCAGCGCCAGCCCGGTCTGGTTGTGGGCGCCGGAGCCCTTCGCCCTCGACGGCGTGCCCGCGGAGCCGGCCCTGCGCATCATGCGCGCCGGTCGTTGGCTCCTGCCGCTGCCGCGTGCCGCCGACGCCTTTTCAGCGGCCGCGACCGCACACGCAGCGCTCGGCTCAGGGGCGGTCGTCCGAATGGAACTCCACTCCCAGGTCGAATTGGAGGTGACCGTAGCTGCGCAGACCGCAGCACAGGCGCCCGCCGCCCCGCGGCTGGAGGCCTTCACCCACCTCCTCGCCCGGCTCGGCACGCCGACCTGGGCCGAGTACTCCACGCACAGCCCCGGGACGGCAGCGCCGGGCGCAGAGCATCGCTGACCACGACCCGGGCGGATGCCCCCTGCGCGACCGACCCTGAGACGGGACCGCGCGCGCGAGTGTCATCCGCCGCCGGACCGCTCACTCGATGAGACCAGTGCGTTCCACACCCTGCACGAAGACGCGCTGGATGAGTATGTAAAAAATCAGGGGTGGCAGAATCACCAGAACGGAGGCCGCCATGATCGCCCCGTAACTGGAGGCCGTGAGCAGGGTGCTCTGCTGGAACTGCGACGTGCTGCCGGCGGACCCGCCGCTGCTCAGCGGGTTGGAGTTGCTCAGCGCCTGGTTGGTGAAGTTCTGCAACTCGAGCGACAGCGGCCAGATCTTATATTTGTCCTGCAGGAAATTTGACGGCGCAAACGTTTCATTCCAATGCCAGACGACGGAGAACACAAAGGCCACCGCGATCGACGGGCGGACCAGCGGCAGCATCACCCGCCAGAAGACGTTCCACGCCGTCGCGCCGTCCACGCGCGCCGCCTCCTCCAACTCCCACGGCAGGGCGCCGAAGGCCTGCCGGAAGATAAAGATGAAGAACGCGCCGCGAATGCCCTGACCAAACCATTCCGGCACCGTCAGCGGATAGTAGGTGCTGAGCCAACCCAGGATCTTGTAGTTCAGGAACGTGGAGACCACGATCGTCTGTGGCGGCACGAGGAAGGTGAAGATCGCCAGCAGGAACAGGATGCCCACACCCCGGATCCGACTGTAGCGGGCAAAGCCGTACCCCACCAGCGCCGTCGAGAGCACCTGCCCCACCACGGCGATCAGCACAAAGGCTACGGTGCGTTCCAACGCGGCCCCATAGCCCAACTGACTCCACGCGAAGGTATAGTTCTCCACGAACAGGCTGGTCGGGAGCCAACCGACGGTCGGATTCTCCAGGTCGAGCGGCGACTTGAACGAGGTCAGCACCATGAAGGCCATCGGCAGGAAGTACACAAAGCCCAGATCGACCAGGATGCCGTAGAGAACGAGCCGCACGATCCACAGCGCCCCGCGGTTGCGTATCTTGTCGAAGGCCCGCTGGATCGGGTTGGCGACGAATTCTACCGCTGCTAGCTCTCTGGCCATGCTACCTCTCCCCCGCGTAGTACACGTGCGTCTGCGCGTACTTGAAGATGCCGGCCAGGATAATGAAGATGACCACAAAATACATCCAGCCCATGGCCCCCGCGAGCCCCAGGTTCAGGCTCCCGGAAAGCCCCTGCGACTGGATGTACCCCAGCACGGGATTGGTGAGGGGATTCGTGAAGGAATCCACCAGAGTGTAGACGGTGACCAGCAGGACCATTGGTGACAGGCAGGGCAACGTCACCTTGAGAAAGGTCTGCCACGCGCTGGCTCCGTCGATCCGCGCCACCTCGTAGTACGTGGGCGAGATCCCAAACAGGCCCGCCAGGAAGAGCAGCACCTGCACTCCCGATCTCCACAGCACCAGCGACATGTCCTGGAACACCCCAAGGATGTCGTTGCCGATCGTCGGACCCACCACATGGAAGATCGGCTCCAGGAAGCTGCCCTGCACGATCACCGGCACGCCGCCGGCGCCCAGCAGTTGCGCCATGACCGCCGAACTCCCGATGACGACCGGGAGGAAGAACAGCCCGCGAAAGAAGGTCGTTCCCCACAGCCCCTGCTTCATCATGATCGCCGCCGTCAGCGCGAACACCAGAATCAACGGCATCTCGATGAATGTCGAGACGATCGCCTGCACCAGGTATGGCACGAAGTGCGCGTCCACAAACAGGGCGTTGGAGTAATTCGCCAACCCGACCCAGAGCCAGGAGACACCACCCTTGGACGTGAACTTCAGGGTGGACACGCTGATCTGCAGCGACTGCAGCAGCGGATACGCCTGAAAGGCGACGAAGCCGATGATCCAGGGGGTGATGAAGAAGGCCAGTTCCAGCACCCGCCGCCGGTGCAGCGCCCCCTTGGGCCGCGCGGCGCGGAGCTTCATCCCGGGCATGGCGCGCAGTGTGGCCCGCATCCCCTACTGTCCCCCTCCCGGAATCACGATGTAGTTCTGCGCGGGGACCACCCGGCCGCCATACCGCGCAGCCAGCGTCACGGCTTTGGAGTTGAAGTTGACGATGACGCGGGAGCCATCGGCGTAATCGGTCACATTGACGCCCGGTACAATGTTGTGGTTACCGGTGATGGCGACATAGGCCAGCCGGGCATATCCGCTCTGGACCTCCTGCTTGTACTGCTGCTCCATCTGCGGCGCCCACTGGCTGAACTGCGACGAATACAGCATATTGTAGTTGGTGTAACGCACCACCGACGCGGGCTGCCAGGTGAGTTCCCAAGCCGGCAGGGCTCCGTCCTCGATCAATTGCAGGTTGTCCAGCGTCGGCGTGCTGAACAGGTTCGACTCCTGACCGCTGTACAGGGCCAGGCCGTGCACGGCGATCTCCCAAAACGGGATGGCGCTCGTCTCGTAATCGAAGCCGCTGTCCGTGGTCGGCGCGTTGTAGAAGTAGCTCGCCGCCCCGACCGCATAGGTGTTGCCGCCCTGGACGCCGGCGGTGCCCAGCTTCGTCCGCGCGACGGTCACCATGCGCATCCAGGCCTGCGCCGCCTGCTGGCGGGTCAGGGTGTGCTGGGGCTGGTAGTTGGGATAGACGTCGCGGGCCAGATAGTCGAAGTCGGTCCCCGTCACGCCGACGCTCTGCATCTGCCGGAGCAGCGCGGGATACAGTACATTCGCCGCAACGTCAGGCGAGATCAGGTACGCTTTGTTCACGTCCTGCAACACAAGTTGGCTTTCCAGATGCAGAGAATCCGTGCGGACATTGAATCCGCCGTAACTCTGAAAGCCCTCGTAGAGTCCGGTGGCCAAAACCAGCTGCACATGGTTCCCCCTGCTCCAGGCGGCGAGGCGCCTGAGTCCGCCGACACCCCCGAGACGGCCGTCCGGCGGCCAGATGTGCGGCAGCGAGGTCCAGTTCCAGCCGTTGAGCATCCATCCCTCCAAGGTCAGGCGGATACTCTTGATCCCCGCCTGCTCGAGGGACTGGGCCATCTGCTGCGTCTGGGCGAAGGTCGTGGCCTTCATGAACGGATCGAACTGCACGCCCACTTCGCGAACACCGTTCAACACATGCAGCAGCAGCGGCGGCACCGAGTGCGGGGCCAACGGCTTGGCGTGCTGATGGTCGATCAGATATTGGCGGAAGCGCAGCGCCAGACCCGAATAGTTCGCGCTGCTGCCGTTGAGGAAGTAATAGGTCACTTGCCGGTCGCCGAGGATGGGCTTCCAGGAATACTTCTGCGAGCGGCTGAGTCCGATGCCCAGCGCGTCGTACAGCGGACGGTAGGTGAAATTCACCGAGGCCAGGTACAGGTTCGCCTGCTGGCCCGCCGGCACCACCACGATATTGGCGTTCGACGCCCCCTTGGTGATGACCCCGAGCATGGCCGAAGACTTGGCCGGATCCTGGGCGTCGGTGTGCACAATGCCGAAGACCGGCATATTGGCCTCAGGCAGCCACTGGTCCGCGTTCGGGGTCACCGTCGGATCCCCGTACACCGGCATGTTGTAATCCAGGGTATAGATGGGATGGTTCGCGAGGAAGTCGATGCGTGCCCCGGATCCGTCCGGCACCACGATGTAACCGCCCTGCCCGGGCACGCCAGCCCCGAAGGCCGGCAAAAAGTTGATGCTGGAGAGTTCATAGCACTCCGGCGGGAAGTAGAACAGCTGCAGGGCCATCGTCTTGGGTGGCGGCGGGAACCGGGGGCAGGCGCCCTGCTTCGCGGCGGACGGTGTACCCGAGACGGTGATCGGCAGCGGCTTCTCGTTGGCGGTATCCGGCGTACCCGCGGTGCTCTCGAAGATGCCGCTCTGCGGCACCGTGGCGATCAGCTTGGATCCCTGGAGGACGAGCGTGGCCTGGAAGCTCAGGTAGTAGGGGGCGGGAAACCGGTACTCCAGGGCCATTCCGTTGGGGATCTTGGTCGCAGTGAGCTTTGCCTGGGCCTGCGTACTGTTGAACTGGTTGTTGGCCGCGATCTGGTTGGTGCGCTCGGTTGTGGTGTAGCCCATGTCGAACTGGCTCTTTAGCGTATCCTGCCAGTACTGGTTGGTGGCATACCGCTGCGGATTCGGAACGCTGCTGTTCCATACCGCGCCGTTGCGCATGTCGACCACCTGGAAATCCCCCGTCGTCATGTTGGCAGCCAACCGCAGCGTGCCGTCCTCCGCCACCAGTTGCATCCCAGCCGGGATCGCCGGCAGTGGCACCGCTCCGCTTCCGCCCAACTGACCGCCAGTCGCGCCCGGCGCCGCCCCGCCGCCCGCCGTGGTTACCGCCGCCGACGGCGCAGGCGCTGCGCGGACCGCCGGCGACAGGGCCATCAGGCAGGCCGTCGCCGCGGCGGCGGCCCCCAGGGCCAGAGCCAGGGACGTCCTTGGACCGCTCCGAGTCCCCACCGAACTCCCGCCACCTTTCACCCGTGCCAAACCGCCGCCTCAACCGCGCAAACCCGGAAGTCGGGGGCACAAATCCGCCCACCGCATGGAGGGTACGCCCCCGGCCTGAGGCCGTGCGCCAGCGCTCAACTCCGCAGCAGGATAACTTCCTGGATGATCTGATGAACGAACTGGAACGCTTGCTCACCGAGTCCGAACACAATCAGGAACATCGTCCACAGAATGCCGATGCCCACCAGCGTGACGACGCTCGCCTTGACCGCCTGGCCCCACTCAAGATTGTGCAGCACGCGCACCTGCGTGAAGAACAGGTATATCACCCACACCTTCTCGACCAGGAGCAGGAAGGTGAAGATGCCGTCGCTCGGCGCCAGGGCGTGCGTCACCAAGGCGAAGGGCAGCTGCAGCACAATGAACGGCATCATCGCGTACGCGCTGCCGGTCACAACCTCCGCCAGGTTCGCCTCTCCCTCGTACAGATCCCCCACAAGGTAGTTGGCGATGATCCATGTGGCCAGCGGCAGCAGAAACTGCATCGAGGTGAACAGCATGCTGGTCTGCCCACGCACAAGCGTGGAGAAGTCGAAGTCCGTCCAGGCCAGGTTCATCACATGCAGCACGTACGCGATGCAGATGATGACGATGCCCTGCCCCAACGTTCCCTGGCCCTCGTACTTCAACTGAAAGAACGTCTCCGCGGGGTGCTTGATCAGACGCCAGGCCATCGGCACCATCCGCACGTATTCGTTGCGCGCCCAAGCGCCCTCGAACGCGATGGGATGCTCCCGCAGCCGGCGCGCAACGAACTTCACAAGCAGCCAGACCACGAGCCAGGCACCCAGGAAAGAGAGGAAGACCCAGGTGAAGTTCAGCCGCATCCAGATATGCCGATACCAACCGAACGCCGTGCCGAAGCCGACCTTGTCGTTGGCCAGGTAGTACTGGGCGATGGCCTGCGAGAACAGATGCAATTCCGGCACGTACTCCGTCGGTTGGCTCCCCAGGATCTGGCCCTGGGCCAGCAGCCCCTGCGCCAACTCCTCGTGGGCCAGGTCGTAGTTGGTGTCGTAGTTCAGGACCTTCTTCCAGTACGGCTCCGCCTGGCGATAGTGCCCGTTGTCGTCCAGATTGATGCCCTGCTGCACCAGGGTGGCGAACTCCGTCGGGTGAAACTCGGTGACATTGTTCTCCAGATAGTCGGACACCAGGACATCCCCGTTCGGCGCCATCGCGACCGCGGTGGGCGATTGGAAGAGCCCGAGCACGCCGTTGCCGTTGTCCAGGCCCCCGAAGGTATACAGCAGTTGCCCCTGGCGGCCGTATTGGAAGACATAGCTGGTGAGGCTGTCCAGCGCCGTCATCAGCCCGTTGGCGTTCGCCGCGATGGAGACGAACTTGGGCTGCAGAGCGCTCGCTCCGGCGTGGCCGGCGCCGCTTGAGGCCTGCTGCGCCATGATGGCGCGGAACACATACTCGGGCAGGGAACGAATGGGCAGCCCGAAGGTGGCGGTGCTCGGCAGGGTATCCGCGCCGACGACGTTCAGGCGGCGGATCTGGTGTTTGCTCACGTCCAGGGACGTTGTGTAGATGTAGCCGTCCGGACCGACATACACGTTGTTGACCTCGGGCGGCAGGACGCTCAGTTGCTGGCTGCGCTGCGCCTGCGTCTCAAAGAGTTTCTCCAATTCGTAGGTGAAGCTGAACCCGGCGCTGTTGGGCGCGAAGAAACCCAGGAACTTGCCCTCGGCGTCGAACTGCGCCAAACCGAAGGGCTGGCCAGCGATCGCGACGTAGATGTTATCCCGATTGTCCACCGCGACCTTGGTCGGCGCGAACTTGACGTGCTGCGCGGCAAAGGTCAGCGACGTCCCGGTGTCCAGATTCTTGAGGAACGTCCCGTTGGGCGCGAACGCCGCAAGGCGGTCGTTGCCCGTGTCGGCGACGTAGATGATGCCGTCGGGCCCGACGGCGACGCCCTGGGGTTGATTGAGTTTGTACTCGCCCGTGGCGCCCGCGCCGCCGATCACCTGCACAACCTGGTTGTAGCGGGGATTGCCGTGCGGCCCGGGATTGGGCGCCAGTTCGATGATCCGGTTGTTCTGGGTGTCGACGATCCACAGATCGTGATGGATGTTGTCGACGTAGATGTCCTCGACCCCCGACAGTGGACCGAGCGACTTGCCGTGCCAGGTCAGCACCTCAGTGTAGATCGCCCGCACCGGGGTGAACGGGGCCGGCGCCGGCACGGGCTGACCGTTGGTGCCGACGGTGAAATTGAGCGTCGGCACCGCGGCCAGGGCAAGCGCCGGCGCAAGCAAAGCGGCCAGAAAGGCGGCGCCGGTCAGAATCCTGCGCACGCGATCCAACACCACGCCACCCCTCAGCGTCCCGCGCAGATCGCCGTTCCCATCGGACCCCGGGAGACACCACAACCGTCCGCACAAGGTCAAAACCCCATCCGGGTACAACGTGGGACCAAACTTGGCGAAAAAGGCGCACCGCCTCGATGCTGCCCGGATTCGCCCCGCAGGGACCGACTCCTCTCGCGACCCGCCTATTCCGGCTACGAGATCATCTGGTTGCGCTGGTCGATGTGGGTGAGTCGCCATCTCCCGCCGCCAAACGCACAACTCGACCACACGCGCGCAATCGACATCATCCCCGGAACAAGCCACGGGCCCAGGCGCTCACGCGCCCCTCTCCACAGGATCCCGCGGCGGGATGTCCTGCTCCTGCGGGCGGACAACGATGTGGTCGTCCTCCAGAACGACACGGACACGCCTCTTCAGGGCCAGAGCCTCCACGAATTCGTGCGGCAACTGCAGGCGGCCGGCCCGGTCGAGCATCACAAATTCCTGGTGGGCCCCCTTCTCCTCCGCGGGGGCGGGCCCGCCTTCGCCCGACCAGACGGCATCGGCAGGCTGGCGCAGGAACTCCACGCTCGTCTTCCCGTCCCGAATGCCGACAACACGGTTGACATAGGAAGAAACCCGGACATCGTGCGTGACGATGATGATCGTCGTCCGGTAATCGCCGTTGATGCGGGCAAAGACCTCCAGGATCGCCTGCGCGTTGGCGTTGTCCACCGAGCCGGTCGGCTCGTCCGCAAGCAGCAACGCGGGCCGGTTCGCCAGACCGATGGCGATGGCCACCCGCTGCTGCTCGCCCATGGACAGCTCGACCAGGTGGTGGTGCCTGCGGTGCGCGAGCCCGACACTCTCGACCAGTTCACTCGCCCAGCGGCGGCCCTCCGTGCTGGGCCTCCCGGCCAACAGCATCGGCAGCTCCACATTTTGCAGCACCGTCAGATAGGGAACGAGGTTGCGCGCCGGATTCTGCCACACAAAGCCCACATCGTCCCGCCGATAGCGCAGCATCTGCGCGCGGGCCAATTTCAGCAGGTCCTTGCCGCCGACGCTGACCCGACCGGCCGTTGGTCGGTCGATTCCCCCAAGGATGTTGAGCAGGGTGGATTTGCCGCTGCCGCTGTTGCCGATGATCGCCATCATCTCGCCCTGCTCCACCTGCAGGTCCAGCCCCTGCAGGGCGAACACCTCCAGGTCGGCGATCTTGTAGATGCGCACCAGTTCCTCGCAATTGATGAATGGCACGTGCGCCGCGGCCAGCGCGTCGGATCCGTCCACCTCGGCCATGGGTCAGTCCTCCCCCAGCTTGACGGCTTCGCCGATCCGCATCCCGCGCAGCACCTGCAGCAGGCCGGCAATGGCGAACGCCAGCAGAACCGCCAGGATGGCCCCCATACGCGACAGGTCGGGACCGGGGCCCGAGATGAGGAACGGGGGCACGGAACCGCCGTTGCTGGCCTGAAAAAACGGCAGGAAGAGCCCGGAGGCCCAATCGCCCACATACAGCCCCCCGGCGATCCCGACGCCCAGCAGGAACACCTGCTCCAGCGCCACCGCCATCGACAGCGAGGGCCGGGGAAGCCCCATGGCCCGCAACAGGCCGAACTGGAGCATGCGGTTGCGCATCGCCAGTACCGCATAGAGCAGATATCCCAGAACCGTGAGCAGGGACGCCACCAGGAAGCCGATGGTGAGCAGTCCGTCGCTGCCCGTGCGCTGGGGATTGGCGTGCGCCTGCCCGAGGAGCACGCGGCGGTCGACAAGTTGGGTGGCGAAGAGTTTGCTCTTGGTCAGATCCTGCTCCATCGTGGCCACGCTCGCCGAGGGTTTGGTCTTAAACCAGACGTAGTAGGGCAGGACGCCAAACGTGTGCTCCACGTAAGACCAATTCGCAACGAAGATCGGCCCGTTCGTGGCATAGACGCCGGGCCAGTTCTGAATCGGCCCGAGGACCTCGAAGGATCCCTGGCCCTGAGCGAGCTGCAGCACCACTGAGTCTCCCGGCGACAGGGCGTGGCTGGCCAGGAAGGACTGCGACACCAACACACCGTTGTAGTGTTGCGCCAGGCTGGTCATATAGGCGGCGAAGGTGTACGGCGACAGGTCGTTGCGCCACCAGGCCGTCTGATAGAATTGGCTCGGTTCGATCGCCATCAACTGGCCATTTCCCGGCAGCGCGCGGCCGCCGATGACGATCTGCGCCGGCTCCAGGAACACGCGGGCAGCCGAAATCACCCCGGGCAGGGAGAGGTTGGGCGCAAAAGGCGGCCCGGCGACGGCCTGGCCGGTAGCGTAGGCCGACACCGCCTGCGTCTGGCCGGGAGCCAGGCCCACCGCCTGCGTCA
Source organism: Bacillota bacterium (assembly GCA_021803205.1). Classification (GTDB taxonomy): domain Bacteria; phylum Bacillota; class Sulfobacillia; order RBS10-35; family JAJYVN01; genus JAJZMB01. Next base: position 67,389 of record JAJZMB010000119.1, read on the forward strand.
CGCCGCCGAACTGCTGCAATTGGGGCGGCCCGGAGGTGGTCCCTGAGGAACTGGTCCCGGACGCGCCGGCGGATGGCGCCGCACCAGTGCCCGAGCCCACCCCGGCCACTGGCGCCGCGGCCGCGCCCGGGGCCAACCCGGCCGCCGGCGCCGCGGCCGTGCCCGAGCCCAACCCGGCCGCCGGCGTGGCAGCGCCGGCAGTCTCCAATCCGGCGACGGCCGCGCTGTCGCCCAGCAGGGCGACGCCCTGCGGGGCCCACACCTCGTACAGGCTGACGTCGCTGCCGACCTGGTAGGAGAGCTGATCGGAGAGATTGCGGTTGAGGGTGCGCGCGGCGGAGGCGCTGTAAAAGCCAAGCGCCACGGTGAAGACCAGGAGGAAGATCAGCGGACTGAACTGCGCCGGCGTGCGCGCCAGTTGCCGCGCCGGCAACACCAGTTGCAACGGCGCGACCCGGCCAATGAGCGCGTCGACCGCCCGAATGATGTACGGCAGGATCCGGACCAGGAAGAGCCCTGCGGCGGCGATGAACAGCGCCGGGACCAGATACAGCAGGGGCTGCACGGCGAATCCGGCGCCCGTCGCCGTAGTCGCCGCCCCGAATGTGACGTGGAATTGCCGCCATTCGTAAAAGGCGATCGCACCGAGGATGAAATCGACGTAGGCGCGCCGCCAGAACGGCGCCCGCATCAGCCGCGCGACCTCCTGCTTATAGCCCAGCACGCTCTGGCGGGTGGCCTCGAACACAGGAAACATCGCGGCGAGCAGGGCCACCGCGGCAGCGGTGATTTCAAATTCATACATCGACGCGGTGGGGACGATCGCCAGCGGTTGGCGATTGACAAACACGAGGAACCCGCTGCTGGATCCCACCAGTTCTGTCAGGAAGGCGGCCGGGAACGGGGCGACGACGATCGCCACCACACCCATGATCACCCACTCGGCCACATAGAGGGAAATGACCTGCCAGGTGCGCGCACCGCGGCTCACCAGCACGGCGATCTCATTGCGTTCCTGCTGGATGGCCAAGCCGGAGGTCATGACCACGTAGTACAGAGTCAGGACCAGGATGGGCAGGCTGATCAGCAGCAGTTCGCTCTGCATGGAACTGAGGCGAGCGGCATACGCCTGCAGCTCCTTCAGTGGGGACACCGCCAGGTCGGCGTGGGCCATGATCTGCCCGGCCTGGCTGTTGATGTTCTCCAGGGTGTTGCTCAAGCTCAGGGCGCCGCTCGGCGCCAGTTGGCTCAGATGCAGCACCTGGTACCAGGTGACCTCGCTCAGCGGCAGCTGTCCGGCCGCCTCCACGCCAGCGAACGCCACCGGGGAGATGACCAGATTGGCCGTCTCGAACTGGAACGGCCAGAAATCCCCGGTCGGGTTCAGGCGCCGGTAGATGCCGACGATCTTAATGTTCAGGTGGTTGGCCAGGCCCGGTTCGGTCAGCTCGTAGGTCTGGCCCACCACCATCTGCAGGCTCTGCTGCGTGGCCCGGGAGATGATCGCCTCGATCGTGCCGTCCGGCTCCGGATTCTGGGCGTACATGTGCCCGGCCAGTATGGTGACGTGCGCATGGAAGCCCGCTTCGGCCTCCAGCCAGCCGCTGCGGGCCACCGAGGGATCCTCCGGCACGGCGGACGCGGGATCGGGAAGCAGACTCCGGGTGGCGGTCGCTTCATAGAAGTACACCGGACTCCCCGGGATGCCCGCGCGCCGGTCGACCGAGCCGGCCAACTGCTGCAGCCGGGCCTGCACGGCCGACGTGTAGTTGTCGCCCTGGTGGTACACATAGCGCAGCATGACGGCTCCACTCGGCCGATCGTTCTGCGGCTGCAGTTCCGAGGCGAGCAGTCGCATCAGGGCCCCGTTGCTGTAAAGCGGCACCGTGGCGGCCACGGTCGCCGCCACGATCACCCCGACCTGCAGCCCGATCAGCAATCGCCGGTTGGCCCACAGACGGCGGGCGGCCAACACAAACAGGTCGGCCACCTGTCCCGGCCAACGGCGCAACTCACGCGCCAGATCGCCCAGCGGACCTCGCTCGGGCATACTCCCGCGGACGGCACCGGGAACGGAGGCTGCCGCCCCGGCGCCCTGCAGCCGGCGCCCACCTCGCCACGGCCACAACCCAGCGGGCCGCCCCGAAGATCCCGACGACGACCCGTCCTCTGGCGTGCTCATGGCTCCACAACCTCTTCGCCGGCCGTCACGCCGCTGGTGATCGCCCAGTCCGTGTCTCCCTGGAGACCGACCTGCACCGGCTGATCACTGATGACCCCGTTCTTGTACAGTTCGACATACGACGAACCGCCGAACTCATGCACCGCATCGGCCGGCAGGTACAGGACGTTCTTGGCCTGCTGCAGGAGGATTGTCGCGGTGAAGGCGGCCCCAAGGGGGGGCGTGCCGGCGTAATCCGTGACGTCCAAAGTGGCCTGCGGCACCGGAATCCCGTTGGGGTTGCCGCTCTGTTCCGCCGCGGCGATCTCCGCCGCCGTGGGCACCACCACCGAGGCGATGGTGCCGTGATACGTCGTCTTGTCACCCGTGCTCAGCGTCATGGTGAAGGGCATGCCCACCGTCAGCACCTGCGCCGTGCTGGAGTCCGGCTGGGCGATGAAGGCCTGGGTGCGGGGATCGCTGATCACCATGACCACCTGGAAGGCGGCGACCTGGTCCCCCGGATTGACCGCGACGTCGTTGACCACGCCGCCAAACGGCGCGATGACCTCGTCCATGCTCAACTGGCTCTGATCGTTGGCGAGGTTTGTCTGGTCCTGCTGCAGGGCCAGCTGGGCCTGCTGCATCTGGATCGCCTGCTGCTGCGCCTGGTCCTGGTTGAGCGGCGGCGTGGCCTGGTCCTGCGCCTGGAGTTGCTCGACGGCCAACTGATCCCGTTTGATGGCCAGCCCTTCGCTCCGGATCGCGAAGGGCAGCCCCCCGGTGGCCAGGGACGCCAGCACCTGGCCCGCTGCCACCGACTGACCGTTGGTCACCGCCACTGACGCCACGCGCCCGCCGTTGCTGAAATACAGGTTCTGTACGTGCGTCGACTGCACCTGACCGGCCACCTGCGCGCTCAGGGTCACGTCGCCCTGCCGCACCTTCACCGTGATCGGCGCTGGCGGCGGCGGCAATTGAATCTTGACGTTGCCCACAGAGACCGGCTCACTCGGCAGCAGGCTGCAACCGGCCATCACCGCAGTCAGCAGGACACACCCGCCCAGCGCCTTCAACCATCTGGCGGCGCCGCGTCGAGCGGTTCCCCCGCCAGCCGCTTCGCGCACAGGCAGGTGTTCGCACGCGCGCCCGTCCTCCCGCGGCTGGACAGACCCACTCTCAGCCATTGGCCCCTGCCACCTCCCCGACGATACGCCCGTCGACGATCTCGTAGGTGAGATCGGCCAGCGCCATCACCGCCGCATCGTGCGTCGTGAGGCAGACGGTGACGCCCTCCTCCTCCATCAGGCGCCGAAAGAGACGCACGATCCCCAGTCCTGTGGCGCTGTCCAACTCCCCGGTCGGTTCGTCCGCGAGCAACAGGCCGGGGTGCGGCGCCATGGCGCGGGCGATGGACACGCGCTGCTGCTCGCCGCCCGAAAGTTCGAAGGGCCGGTGGTTCATGCGTTTGGCGAGACCGACCAAGCTCAGCACCTCCCGCACGCGCCGGTCGCGCTGGCGCACGCCGAGCCCCGCGATGCGCAGCACCAGATCCACGTTCTCGTACGCCGAATAGGTCGGCAGCAGGGCGAAGGTCTGGAACACCAGTCCAATGTGTTCGCGGCGCAGGCGCGTCAACTCCGCATCGCCCAGGGCGGTGGTCTCCCGGCCCTCGAAGCGGATGCTGCCCGACGTGGGGCGGTCCAACCCGGCGATGAGATTGAGCATCGTCGTCTTCCCGGAGCCGGACCGTCCCTTCAACAGCGTCATCCGGCGTCGGGGAATGCCGAAGGTCAGGCCCTTCAGAGCCTCCACGGCCGTACCTCCGCGACGATACGTCTTGACGACGTCCCGCGCCTCAACGACGAACTCGGCCTCCGCGGCGGCCTCTTCCGCCATGGTTGCACGCCCCCCCACGCCCCGATCGCCGCGCGGGGACCGGCACCGCCAGCCCCGCGCGCACGTCGATCACTGCTGCACAGGCGGGCAGACACCGCTGCTGCACGGCTGCAGGCTGATGATCCGGGTTTGGCCGGCCACCGTCAGCGCCAGCCCCGGATTCGTCGTCGGCGTACTCGCCGGCACCACAAAGAGCAGCGATCCGGAGAAGGTCTGGCCGGCGGGCACCAGGACGCTGCCGGAGGCCGTCAGGCCGGAGGGCGTGACGTACCCCGGCAGCGGGCCCACCGAGTCCGGCCCGATGGTCAGGTCGTTGTTGAAATCCAGGGCGAAGTCTCCGGCGGTGAAGCTGATGTCTTCCGGGCCGGGGTTGGTGACGCCGAAGTCCACAATCCAGAACGAAGTGGCGGGATTGAAGTCGGCGGCCGCCGTGCCCGGAACGATCTCCGTCGTCTGGACGACGCGGCCGATGGTCAGTTCCTGCAGCCCGGCGTTCCACATGTGATCGAGTGAATACGTGGCGGAGACGTCCGTCGCCACCTGCGTGGCGTTGGAAACCGGCAACGGCGTGGCCAGAGGCGTGGTCGTGAACTGGCCGCCGACGATCTGGTAGGTGTCGAACCCGAGGGAATAGGCCGAGGGCACCGCCCCGGAGGGCACCTCGAAGACCATGTAGCTGGAAAACGTGATCCCCGGATTCAGGATGCCGGCGACCGGACCGCCCAGGGACACCTCCGGCGACAACTGCACACCCTGAGGGCCAAAGAGCGCCAGCGCCGGTTGCTGCTGCGGAACGTCCACTGGCGCGTCGGAGGTATTGGTCATCGAGTAGCTGACTATCCAGTAGTTTCCCGAGACGTTGCCGCCGCCCGGGTAGCTGCGCACCTGCAGCCCGTCGGCCGTATAGCGCATCCCCTGATACGTGAAGCCGGCCCCCCCGGTGCCGTTCGCCGCGGTGCCGATCTCCACCGTATCCGTGCCGCCGTCCCACGTCACGGGCAGCCCGAAGGCCTCGGCGACGTCACGGACAGGCAGGTAGACGCGGTTGTTGATCAATAGCGGGGCGGAGGCGAACGTCACCGGGCGGCCGTTGATCTGCACGTGAATCGTCGGGGCGCCATCCGCGCTGACCGCCAGAGAGCCGACAACCCCGGTCACCAGCGCCCCGATGCCGACGCCCGCCGCGAGACCGCGCCACCAGGCTCGCTCCGCCAAACCATCGCCCCCCTACGCGGGTGCGTCCGTACACTCGGCGCCCCCGACGCCCTGCGCCACGAATGGGCCACCCCGCACCGATAGCGGACCGCACCCATCCCTGCAGGACTCCACAGCAACGCATCCCACGGTTGAGACTCCAAAGTTGGCGGTGGACACTTAAATTCCTTCCCACACAACAATGTGCGGCACGTCGCCGCGATCCGCTGCGTCACCGGCCGTCCGAGCGGCGACGCCCGCCCGCGCCGGTCGCGCGAAGGCGTCACAGCAGGGCCGGATCTCGGCTTATCGTCGGCAATATCAGACAATATGCAAAGTTCTTCTGCCGCCGTCCATGCCTAACACAGACTTCTGCATGGTCTTTCCGCATGCATGGATGCGGTTTTCTGGCGAGGCCCTGCGTGTGGCAACGGGCGCCCGCACTTTGCGCCTGAGGACGGGAATGAGGACGGGAACAAGGGGGATGGGCCACCCGCGGGCAACCCCGGCGCAGCTGCGGCGCCCGGCCGGGGCTGCCCGCACCCGGGATCCCGCGTGCGGCGCATCCGCAAGCACCGCCGGCGTCCCGGGGAGCGGAGGCGCACCCGCTCCAAAATTGATCAAAATAATATGGTGGCAGACGGACC
>JAJZMB010000166.1 GCA_021803205.1 Bacillota bacterium
CACCGGGTAGGCGTCGACGGCCAGCGGCGGCGTCAATACCATTTGGACTCAGGCGACCGCCAGCCCTACCAGCAGCAGTCAGGGAGCCTACCTCGGCTGGAACGAGTCTGCCGGGAGCGGCGCCATGGACTTCATGAACAACCATGGTGCTGGCGGCGGCGGCTGGAATTGGCGTTACTGGACCGGCAGTGCATGGTCTTCGCCCGTGGCGTCACTGCAGGAGAGCGGCGCATGGACCATGACGGGGTTCGTCACGGCGCAGGGCGGCTACATGGACACGGGCAACCTGGGGTCGGCCAGGTCCGGCGTCACCAGCAGCGGCACCGACGCGGCGCTGGCATTCATCAACACCAGCACGGGTGGCCTCACGTATTGGTGGGACTCTGGCGGCAGTGGGGCCGGCATCGGCGAGGGGAACTTCGCTGTATATTCACCAGGCGCGGCCGTGAATGTCCCGTTTGGCATGAACGCCACCACCGGCAAGGTGTACACAACCAAGAACGTACTGGACGACGGTAGCGGCGATGCAGAGTTTGCCGGTACTGGAGCCTTTGCCGGTAATGTCACTGCTCCTACCTTCGTCGGTGCACTCAGTGGCAACGCTAGCACAGCGAGCAGCCTGGGCAAGACGATAGAGGTCGAGATCACCAGGTGGGCACCCGCCAACGCCAACTCAAGCCCGATAGGCGAGGTCATCATTGGACTGGCTAGCTCGAATGCTACTTACTATTTCGAGGCGGATATTGACGTAGCGAGCGGCTCCAATGCAGCCAGTGCCAGCTTGTACGATGCGACAAGCAGCGCAACGGTGGCCACCACGCCGACCACCTTGAACGGAGTAGTACGCAGCCCGGCTTTTGTCCCTACAGCAGGCCACGTGTACTATGTGAACCTCAATAACGGCGCTAACGACACTACCTACGTATATTCATCGCGAGTCGTCGCCCAAATCTAGCGGCCCGGGAGGCCACGCCATGGCAGACGACGGCCGGCTGCGAGCCGCCGAGACCGACATCGACCATCTCCAGCAGGCCATGGCCGAGGGGTTTTCCTCCCTCCATCAGCGCATCGGGGAGCTCAGCGGCACGCTCACGGCGTCGCACGCCGCCATCCTGCAGCGGCTCGACGCGCAGATGGTCGTCGGCGCGGACCTCACGCGGCGCATGGGCGCGGCGGAAGCGACGCTCTCCGCGCATGGGGTGCGGCTGGACTCCCTGGACGCGGCCCGGACGGCACGGGCGGCCGAGGGGGTCAACCGGCGCATGGCGGCCTACGGGCGGCGGTGGCAGTGGGTCGGCTGGGTCATCGCCGTGGTGGCGAGCGGTGCGGACCTCGTGCGCGCGCTGCCGCACCTGTGGTCGGGGGGTGGGGCGCCGTGAGCGTGAACGAGCGCGTCGCGGCGACGATCACGCGGCTGACCACCAGCATGTGGTTCCTGTACGGGTTGATCCTGTTCGTGGCCCTGTGGATGCGATTCGCGCCCGCCATGGGCTGGGACCGCGCGCCCAGCTATCCCGTGATGCTCTACTGGGTCAACCTCTTCCAGGCCCTGATGCTCCCCGTCCTCGCCGTCGGCCAAGCCGTGCTCTCCCGCTCCGGGGAGGCCCGCGCAGCCCACGAGGCCCGCGTGGTGGACCGGCTGGAGGCCATGGAATGGCGGCTGCTCGCCATGCAGGAGGCGGCGGACGCCCAACGCGACCGAATCGAGGCCCTACTGCGGAGGGATGGCTGATGCTGCTCGGCGTCGATTCCGCGTCCCCGGTGACCCCGGCCCTGTTCGACCAAGCGACGGCGGCCCTGAAACAGGCCCCGCGCTGGTGGGCGCGTTACCTGCGCTCCGGCGGGGGCGCCGCGACCCCCGTGACGCGCGCCGAAGTGGACCTGCTGCACGCACGGGGCTGCGCCGTCCTGCTCGTCTGGAATCACGCGGGCGCACGCGACGTGGCCGAGGGCCGCCCTACGGGCGCGGTGCAGGCCGCCCTCGCCGTGGAGGACGCGCGCCGCATCGGCTACCCGGCGGGCTGCATGATCCCCGGCGACATCGAGGCCCCATGGCATCCCACGGCCGAGTACCTGGTCGGCTACGCGGAGGGCCTGGCGCAGGCCGGCTACTCCCCGGCGTTCTACGCGGCGTCAGGCTCTGTGGCCTTCGCGGACGCCCTGCGCGTCGCCAGCGCGGCCAGTGCGGCCGTCGCGGGCGCCCCCCTGTGGGTGGCGGCGTGGGAGGGTGCTGGCGGCGATACGGTGCCCCCTTGGCGCGCCCAGTCCATCGACGGGGTGCCGGCCCGGCTGTGGCAGGCGGTGGGCTCGGCGGACGGCGGGCGGGTGGACGTGGACGAGGCCGCGGCCCTCCAGGGGATGTGGCTGCCTCCCACACCGGCCCAGGATGCCCCAGGACACGCGCAAGCGCCGGACCCGGCGCAGCAGGCCCTGGCACGGCTCGGCAGCGCCCTGGGGGCGGCCCAGACGGCATACGACGCGCTGCGGCGCGCCATGGGGGGTGCGTAGCGTGCTCGCGGCGGCGCCGATCCTCACAGGGACGATCACGGGTGACGGCACCAGCACGACGCTGACCCAAACGCTATCCCCGACGCTGAGCGTGCCGGAGCAGGCGGGGGGCTTGCTCGACGCCCGGGCCATCACCCTGCAGGTCGCGAACAACTCGGGGCAGTCCATGACGGCCCTGACGGTGCTGCTCCAGGACACCGTCGGCGGCCTCCCGGTCTCCGCGTCCTACCCCGTGAGTATGACGGCCAACCTGGCGACTGGCGCGGCGGGGCAGTACCTGGTCACGCTGTGGGGCAGCGGCATCGGGTCGGTGGTCGCGGTGCAGGCGACCTTCGCCAGCGCGCCGGCCAGCGCGGCGACCGTTTCCCTGCGGGCCATCGTGCAGACGGCGGGGGCGGCCGGTGTGTCGCTGGTGGGGAGTTTGGCGCCCGCCTACAGCGGCCCCACCACCGATGCCAGCGGCACGATCACAACGGCGAACACGGCCCAGCAGGTGCTTGCGGCGGCAACGCGCAAGTATCTTCTATTTTACAACCTCTCCACCACAGACACGATGTATATCAACCTGGGCGCGCCGGCCACCACGGGCGCGGGTTCTATCCCCGTATCACCGCTCAGCGGGTTCGTATGGGAGGCTGGGTTTATTCCGAGTGATGCGCTGTCGGTCATTGGGCCGACGGCGGGCGATGCGTTCACGTGCAAGTGGGCGTAGGGAGGGGGTAGGACGATGGCCGCGATTCCGCCGTATTACCCGGCGCTGGCGAATGTCTTTACTAAAGATCAG
>JAJZMB010000105.1 GCA_021803205.1 Bacillota bacterium
TTCGTCAGTTGGTGCCTGTGTCAACCGAAACGGGGACCACCGTGCGCAGCGAAATGGGGACCAGGGGCACGGGTGCGGGACCATGTGGGATCGTCGCTCACCTCTGCAGCCGCGGGAGGGGGGACCGCGTCCCCGGCCCGTGCCATGGGCCGAAGGCGGGATGTCGGGCGGGGCACGGGGGACCCGGTCGCGACGGCCTGGCAGGGGACTTGAATGCCCGCCGGGCGCCATCAGGTGTCACTTCCGTCGGGGCTGGCCAGGGCCGCTGGGAGGTCCCAGCCCGGCGGTGGCTCCTGGAACGGGAAGTCTGGCCGGCCGCCCCTCCATTCGTCCAGGACGGCCGCCGCCGCGAGGAGCCGGTCCGCTTGCCATCGTCGCCGCGGGGCGATCATCGCCGCCCAATACCGCAGGCCCCGCTCCATGTCCAGCCAGAGCAGGCGGTCGTTGGGCTCTCCGGCGGCGGTGCGCGCCCGTTCCGTCGGCGGCCCTTCCGCGAGGGCTCGGTCGACGGCCTCCCAGTCGACGCGGACGTGGGGGAAGCCCAGGGCGACGGCGGCACGCACCTCCGGATATACGCGGTAGGCACCGCCCAGGCAGGCCAAGCGCAACTGTCGGCTCCGGCCCCGGTCGTAGACGGTGGTCAGGAGTTCCGCGCTGTTGCCCCGCCAGCGAACGAAGGCCACTGCTCTCCCTCCCATTCCGGCACGCCGGCAGATCTCGGGATGCCACCTGGTGTCATCGGGCCTCACCCCCAGTAGAGCCCCGGCCGGCACGGGCCCGGCTCTCGCGCATCCGGTAGCTCTCGCCGTTGAAGGCCAGCACGTGGCAGCGGTGAGTCAGTCGATCGAGCAGGGCGACAGTCATCGTCTCGTCGCCGAAGAGTTGCGGCCACTGCGCGAAGGCGAGGTTGGTGGTCAGCGCCGTGGCCCGCCGCTCGTAGCGGTCGGAGAAGAAGGCGAACAGCAACTGTGCCCCCTCGTGGCTGAAGGGCACGTACCCCAGTTCATCGATGGCGACCAGGTCATAGGCGGCATACTGCCTCAGCACCTTGGGCACACGGAGTTCCCGTTGGGCCACGAGCAGTTCGTTGACCAGAGCGGCCGCCGTGACGAACCGCACCCGGTAGCCGGCGCGTACCGCCTCGAGTCCCAGCCCCAGCAGAATGTGCGTCTTGCCAGTTCCTGGGTTGCCGACCAGGATCACCACCTCGTGGGCGGCGACGAACTGCCCGGCGGCCAGAGTGTCCACCCGCGTCTTGGGCACCGAGGGCTGGGCTGCGAAGTCGAAACCAGCCAGTTCCCGGATCACCGGAAACCGCGCCGCCTTCAGGTTCCGGGCCAGGCGGTGCTCGTCCCGCGAGGCCCGCTCCGCGGCGAGGGCCCCCTCCAGCCAGACGTAGGCCTCCGGGATCAGTCCCGCCTCCTCGGCCAGACCGCGATACCGCGCCAGCATCCCCGGCAGGTGCAGCGCGCGCAGGTGAGCGTCGATGCGCGTGCAGACCAGGTCCTCCGCGAGGAGTTCACTCACGGTGCCTCACTCCCCGCCGCGACCTCGGTCAGCCAGCCGTAGGCCGCACTGTCCACCGCCCGCACCGACGCATCCGGCCAGCGTTGCAGCAGCGCCTCCGGCAGAGACCCCTGCGCCGGGGCCTCCCCGTCCATCGCCAGGATCGCCCGGACGCTCTCGATGTCATAGGCGTGGTGGCGGCTGGCCACACTCAGAGCTTGGGCAAGGGCGGCCGGCCCCACGTCCGTGTGCAACCGCAGGATGTCCACCATCTCCCGCGCCGCCTCCGGACGAGCGCCCAGGAACTCGTCGCGATACCGGGCGATCTCCGGCGCGCCGTGGGCGACCACCGCCGCGTGCCGCACCGCCCGCGGCTTGTGGGCCAGCACCGGCAGGTAGTGCTCCAGCTGCAGCGAAGGCGGCTGGCCGGATGCGCGCCGCTCGTGGACGGCCACCGTCCGCTGCCTGTCGGCGATCTCGATCCGGTCCCAGAACGCCCGCAGCATCAAGGCCTTCTGGGCATATCCCGCCGGTACGGAGTAGCGCACGTTGTCGTAGCTCACCAGCAGGGTCTTGTCCACGCGCACGAACCGGTGGCGGCAAGCCGGGAACGGCACGCCGGGCAGTTGGCCCAACACCCTGCGCTCGGCATCCCAGGCCTCGCTCACCGGCCGCCCGCCCCGAACGCGCCGCTCGGCGTCCCGCAGGCACTGTTGCACCAGCCGCTCGTTGAGTTCGGCCAGAGCTGCAGCCTCGGGCACCGGGCTGAACAGGTTGCGCTGCGCCCAGCGCACGAGGCTTTCCACCCCGCCCTTCTCGTTGCCCCGTCCGGGGTTGCAGAAGACCGCCTCGAACCCGTAATGGGCCATCAGCGCCCGGAACTCCGGGCTCTGCAGCCTTCGCCCGCCTGCGAGGATCTTGTTCACCAGCGGGCTGGCGTTGTCGAACATGCCCTCGCGCGGCACGCCACCAAAGAAGCTCAGCGCGCTGGCCACCCCGTCCATCCACGACTCCAGTTGCTCGTGCGCGAACATCTTGGCGAACGACACCGTGCTGGCCATCAGGCGCAGGGCGATGAACGGCAGCATCTGGCGAACACCCGCCAGCATCACCTCTGCGTGGCCGAAGTCCACCTGCATCATCGATCCAGGGATGAACTCCAGCGGCACGTACGCCTCTCGTGCCCGCGCCCCGCGCACGTGCGCCACGTAGCGGCGAACCGCCGCCTCCGACACGTTGGCGTGGTGGATCTCCTGCAGCAGTTGGTGCATGCGCCGCGCCGTCCGCCGCTGCTTGCGCGGCTCCCCGTCGTCCTGCGCCACCCACGACGCCAGGATCGGCTTCCACCGGTCCATCTGCGGCGCGGGCCGGGCCTTCTTGATCCGCTGGCGGGGCTCGGCCCGCACCACGTAGTCCGGGTCACCATACTTGCGCACCGTCTTGCGACTCACGTGCAGTTCGCGGGCGATCTGGCGGACCGACAGACCCCGCTGCACCATGACACGGATACACTGGACATCGGGCACTTCGAGCATCTCCTACCTCCTGATCGGCTGGATCTCCCATCCCAAGCCTACCAGGAGTGAATGTGGGGTCCGAAGTGCCCCTCTGTCCCCGCGCTACGCCCCGCGGGGTGGTCCCCATTTCGCTGCGCACGTGGTCCCCTTTTGGTGTATCACGGACACGCGGTACGACAAATAAAGTGGCATACGACATTTGACGTACTCTGAACACGCTTTCCGCAGGT
>JAJZMB010000174.1 GCA_021803205.1 Bacillota bacterium
CGGCGTGGTAGGACGTGCCGGCGAAGCGGTCACGTTCGACAAAGGTTTCCAAGAGGACCGGCGGATTACCCACACAATGCTCATGATCGAAGCTCCGTGGGAACTCGCGTCACCATCCACTATCCTTGGCATCCACTGAAGGGCGAGACGGTCGAGATCCGCGCGCGGATCCGGGCCTGGGACACCGTCGAACTGGACGTGTGCGCGGATACGGGCCAGCGGTTTCGCCTGCCGGAATGGATGACGCAGTCCAGCGTGTGCGAAGGCATGGTGCTGAGTGCGAAGCCGGTGTGTGATGTGCCGGCGTTGTTGGCGTTGCGCGCGCAATTGGAGGCCTGGTCCGCCGGACGCGACCAGACAGGTGCGAGGACCGACGCGGACGCAGGCGGGTGTCAGTGAGCGTGTGCGCTACGGGATGCAGGCCACCGGGCAAGATGGATATGGCGGCATTATATGGCGCTGCCCCCAGTCAGGTTCAGGCCTCCGTGCGAGGGCCCCCGCAGTATATCGCGACGCCAGGCGATAAGCATGGCGGCATGGAATGGCGCCATCAAGGAGGGATCGGCGTGGCGCAGCGGGGCGGACGGCGGCAACAGACCTGGGGTGCACCGATGTCGTGGCGCGAGGCCGAGGTGTTGGAGGCGGCGCGAGCAGTCGCCGCCGCACGGGGTGGCGCCCAAAGCCGAGCGGATTGGCTGTTGGGCTTGGCCCAGATCGTCTTGCGGGAGGGGCTGCAGGATCTGAGCCTGCCCGCCTCCGTCCGGGAACGGGGCAGTCGAGCTCTGGAGGGACTGGCCAAAGAAGGTGCCGAGCTGGCCGCGCACCCGCCACGCGTGGGACGGCCGCCCCAGGTGTGACCCACGCCCGGCAGCAAGGAGGGCACGGAGGGATGATCAGACAGTCGAGGGCGAGAGCGTTGAGCCTGTGGCGGAGCGAGCCCATCTGGACGCACTGGCCGGAGGGGAAGCGAGCGCGCTTGCAGGGCCTGCTGGCGGAGATGCTGGCCGCGGCCGCGCGCGCCGCGGGAAAGGAGGGCGGGGATGAACACCGAGAAGATCACAGCGGACCAACTGCAGCGGAAGGCGGTTGTCTATGTTCGGCAGTCGACGCTGGAGCAGTTGCGCCACAATCATGAAAGTCGCGGGCGGCAGTACGAGTTGGCCGGGCTGGCTCGCTCCTTGGGTTGGCAGCAGGTCGAAGTCATCGACGAGGACTTGGGGCGCTCAGGAACCACCACCGTGGGGCGCAGCGGTTTCCAGCGGCTGGTGGGGTCGGTGGGGCTGCGGGAGATTGGGGCCGTCGTCAGCTTGGAAGTGTCGCGCCTGGCCCGCAACAACAGGGACTGGTACCAGTTGCTCGATCTGTGCGCTCTGACGGAGACCCTGATCATCGACTTCGACGGGGTGTATGATCCGCGCCTGCTCAACGATCGCATGCTGCTGGGTCTGAAGGGAACCATGAGCGAGTTCGAGGTGGGGCTGTTCCGGCAGAGGTCGGGGGAGGCCATCCGCCGCAAGGCGTCCCGGGGCGAACTCTTCGGCCTGGTCCCGGTCGGCTACGTTCGCAGCGCCGATGGCCGCTGCGAACAGGACCCCGACCTGCGCGTCCGCCAAGCCGTCCAGACGGTCTTCGACCGGTTCGATGAACAGGGCAGCATCCGGCAGGTGCTTCTGTCGATGCGGGGGGATCATCTGCTGCTACCCGCCTGGGGGTGGCGCGAGGGAACGCGCCGCATTGTCTGGCGCGAGCCGACGTATGCGGCTGTGCAGGCGATATTGACCAACCCGATGTACGGCGGGGCGTATGCGTACGGGCGCCGCACGACCGTGACCGAGGTGGTGGACGGTCACGCCGCGCGGCGCAAACTGCGCCGCCGCCCCATGGAGGAGTGGCAGGTTCTGCTTCCGAACCACCTGCCGGGATACATCACCTGGGCGCGTTACCAGACGAATCAGCAACGCATCCGCACCAATCTCGACCGCGTGCTCGGGCCCGAGGCCCGGCGCGGCGCCCCTCGCTATGGCTCGGCGTTGCTGGCGGGATTGCTCCGCTGCCGCCGCTGTGGTCGGCGGCTGCACGTCAAATACGGGGGGCCGGGGCACATCCCGCGGTATAGCTGCTTCACGGCAGCGCTGCATCGTGGGGAGCATGCATGCATCGCTTTCGGCGGGCTCCGCGTGGACCAAGCCGTGGAGGCCGAGCTTCTGCGCGTCGTGCAACCCGCGGCGTTGGAGGCCGCGCTGCAGGCCTGGGACCTGTTGCAGTCCAAACCGGACGTCCGGCGGACGGCACTGGAGTTGGCGATCCGGCAAGCGCGGTACGAAGCGGACCGGGCCCGGCGCCAGTACGATCAAGTCGATCCAGAGAACCGCCTCGTGGCGGGCGAACTGGAGCGGCGCTGGAACACCGCACTTCAAGAGGTTCAACGGCTGGAGGCCGACTTGGCCAAAATCCCGCCCCCGCCTCCCCCACCCGGCGCCGCGGACCGCGCCGCCTTAATGGCCCTGGCGCACGACTTTCCGGCGGTCTGGCACGATCCGTCCACCGACCGGCGGAAGCAGAAGCAACTGGCGCGTCTGCTGATCGACGAGATCATCGTCGACACACCAGAGGACGATCGCGTTGTGGACATGGTGATTCATTGGGCGGGCGGTACCCATACCCAGATGCGCGTGCGGCTGCCGCGCGTTGGTCAACACCGCTACGCCACCGACCAAGATGTCGTCGACCTCGTGCGCAGCCTCGCCACCGTCGGCTCCGATCTCACCGTCGCGTCCATCCTCAACCGACTGCGTATCCGCACGAGCAAGGGCAACTCTTGGACGCTGACCCGCCTCCGCTCGTTTCGGGCCGGCCACGACATTCCGGCCTTCTCGTCCGCCACGCCTCGGGACTGGCGAACCATCGAGGAAGCCGCGACCATCCTCCAGGTCTCCAGGACGACGGTGCACCGCCTCATCCAGGGCAAGGTGATCCCCGCCCGACAGATCGTGCCCCACGCACCATGGATGATCGCGTTGGCTGACCTTGACCGCCCAGACGTGCGCGCGGCCGCCGAAGCGGTCCGACAGGGTCGGCGCGGTCCGTGCACTCGTCACGCCGCAGAGCAGATGCTTGTGCCCCAAGACATGTAGCGAGGTGGGCAGTATGTCGATACCTCGGGTGCAAAGCCGTAGCGGGCGCGCCAGTCGCCCGGCAGGCGGCGGATGGTCAGAGCGAGGGCGTGGCT
>JAJZMB010000008.1 GCA_021803205.1 Bacillota bacterium
GTGCGCCCGGTGCGGGCCAAGCGGGTGCTGCCAGTGCGCGCTGTGCGGCTGCCGCGATTCGCCGCCGCCGACGGGCCGACGGTGCGCTGGCGGCCAACCCGCTCCCGCTGCAACTACCTGATCCGCTGCGGGCGGCTCCAACCCCTACATCGTTGCAGCGGTGTCCGCCGTCACAATGCCCTGGGCCAGTTCCCGAAAGGCCTTCCCGGCCGGTGTCTGCGCATCGTAGATCCCCGTGCCGCGCCGGGCGGGTCCTCCGAGTGGCACCCGGACAAGCAGGGGCACCCCCAGTCCGGCCGCCGCTTGCTCGCCGCCGCCACGGCCAAAGGGTTGGAGTTCGCCGCCGCAATGCGGGCAGGTCATGTAGCTCATGTTCTCCACCACCCCGAGCACTGTGTGTCCCGTCCGTTGGGCCATCTGGCCCGCGCGGACGGCGACCCGAGCGGCCAGCGGGTCCGGCGTTGTGACGACCACCTCCTGGGAACCGGGCAGCATCTCGTGGACGTCCAGGGCGATATCCCCGGTCCCCGGCGGGAGGTCGAGCAGGAGGAAGTCGATGTCCTCCCACGCGGTCTTGGACAGGAACTCCAGCAGCGCCTTGCCCAGCATGGGTCCGCGCCAGATCACGGCCTGGCCGGCCGGGGCGAAGAAGTCCATGGAGATCAGCTTCACCCCCGAAGCCTGCGCCGGCAGCCAGCGCTTGTCAGGCGTGACCTCGGGGGGGGCGCTGGCCCCCAGGAGTGTGGGCTGGCTGAAGCCGTAGATGTCGGCATCCACCACCCCCACCCGCTGTCCGGCCTCCGCCAGGGCCACGGCCAGATTGGCGGTGGCGGTGCTTTTACCCACACCGCCCTTGCCGCTGGCGACGGCGATGACGCGCGCCGACCCGAAGTCCAGGACCGGCCGGGAGTGGCGCGCCGCCTGCTGCAGCGAGGGCGCCGCCGTGCCCACCGGTCGCCGCTCCAGGTGCACCGCCCGCACACCGGCCACGGCGGCCACGGCGGCTTCCAGGGCCTGCACCCAGTCCTCCGGGACAGGTTCGCCGTTGGGGCCGCCCACGCGCTCGTTGATCAGTACGCGGACGGTATCGCCCTCGACCAGCACATCGATGATCAGGCCAAGCGACACCGCGCCCTTGGCGCTGCCCCGCAGGGCGGTCCGATTCAGGGCAGAAATGACGGCCCGCTTCTCGATCGCCAACACGCATCGCCTCCACGTCCACGGGGCCGCGGCCTGGGTTGCACGGGGGCGGCGGCTGCAGCGCCACACCCCTGTTCTGAAGGGGCAGTATATCAGAGGAGCCGGGCGCCCCACGCTCGTACCGCCGCCGCAACCGACCGTCGGCGGGCGATCGGTTGCGGCGGCCGGACCGGCCCGTGGACCCGGGACGGCGCGTCGATGCATGTCGAATTGTGTCGAACGAATTTGGTGGACAATGGCTTCCATTGAAAAGGTACTCGTCTAATAATGCCGAAAGCAGCGCATAACGCACACCGTAAGGTGTCTCATAGGGTCCCTAACCGAACGGGCAAAGCCGTCGCAAGGCGGTGACGCAAAGCCACGGGCCCCCACGTAGGGGTAGCCGGGTTGCCGAAGATAGGGCAAGGATGCGCCCGTCTTCCGGCTGTGGAGATGCGGGCGCTTTCTTTTTGTGGGCCCTTTTTGGGTCGGGCGCCGCCGGGCGGACAGGGAGGTCCGCTCATCCGAGCGGGCCGTGCCATGTTGGACAAGGCATGGCACGGCCCGCCGCAGGTACCCCGCGGACTTGGGCACCCGGTGCCGGATGGGGGGGCACGACTGTGATTTCGGGCATCTTCGCATCACCGGGCCAGCAGGCGCTCATGGGGAGGCTGGCCCAGCTCATCGCTGGCCGGAGCGTCCTCGCCGACGAGATTGCCAATCTGGATACGCCCGGCTATCAGGGGCAGGGGAGCGCGGCCTTCGCGGCCCAGTTGCGGGTCGCCCTCGATCGCCGGCTTGGAGGCACGCCGTCCACCGGCACGCCTCCCGGAGTGGTGGCGCCAGTATCCGCAACGCCTGTGCCGCTTGTGGCGGGCATGTCCGCGGGCGGATCCCCCGTCCCCTTCCCACCACTGTCCGCCTCACTGGCGGGCAACAGCGGCACGCTCACACCGGACGGTAACGGGAT
This sequence comes from Bacillota bacterium, assembly GCA_021803205.1. GTDB lineage: Bacteria > Bacillota > Sulfobacillia > RBS10-35 > JAJYVN01 > JAJZMB01. Next base: position 2,150 of record JAJZMB010000008.1, read on the forward strand.
GAGCCTGGACGCGCTCATGGCCCAATTCGCACAGACCGACCTCGATTACCAGGCTGTGACCCGGCAACTCCAACTCACGTACACGAATCTGAGCGAGGCCATCGACAAGGGGGGCGCCTAGCCCATGCTCTTCCAAGCGCTCGACTGCTCCGCATCCGGCCTGACCGCCGAACGCCTGCGGCTCGATGTCATCGCGAACAACCTGGCCAACGTGCAGACCACGCGCGTTCCCGGCGGAGGGCCGTTCCGCCGGCAGATGGTGGAGTTCATGGCGCTGCCGCTGGGCGGCGGCAGCCCCGGGGGCGTCGCGGTGAGCGCGATCGTCGGCGATCCGGCGCCTTTTCCTCTTGCGTACAACCCCGGGAGCCCGGACGCCAACGCCCAGGGTTACGTCCGCATGCCGAATGTCAATCCCACCAGTTCGATGGTGGACATGCTCGCCGCCAGCCGGGCGTACGACGCCAATGCGGCGGTGTTCTCAGACGCAGTCAAGGAGGGGCGCGCTGCCCTCCAGATATGAGTTGCGGCCTCGGTGAAGCCGTGCCCGCAGTTGCCAAAGGAGGACACCCGGGATGCCCGTCGCGCCAATTCCGCCACTCCCGCCCACTCTGCCGAGCCTTTCCGCGTCCGGGGGTGCCACGCCTTCGTCGGGGAACGGCGGGACGGGCTTCGGACAGGTGTTGGCACAGGCCCTGTCCGGGCTCAACGCCCTGCAGGTCGGCGCCGATTCGGCGGCCGGGCGGCTGGCGGCCGGAAACTCGTCGGACCTGGCCAGCGCCGTCATCGCGGCCGAAAAGGCCAACCTCGGGCTGCAACTGGCGGTAGAGGTACGCAATCGCGCTGTGAGTGCCTACCAGCAGATCATGCAGATGCAGGTCTGAGCCGGCGTGGCCGATCCGGGAGCGCAACATCCGCATCGCGCGCGGTGGCGGAGGGATACGGGCGGGGCCTGGGAGGGGAGGGGTGAGGCATGCCCCCCGGGGCGATGAACCTGGGCGCGACATGGACTTCGCTGCGCGGGCAATGGCAGGCCCTGCCGCCGAACGGTCGGCGCAACATCTTGGCGACGGCCGTTGCGGCGGTGGCGGGCATACTCCTGCTGGCGGTGCTTGCAGCGCGCGGACCGGCCATGGCCGCCCTGTTCACCAACCTGGCCCCTGTCGACGGGGCCGCCATCGTTACCCAACTCGGTCGGGACAAGGTGCCCTACAAGTTGGCCAACAACGGTCAGACCATCCTGGTGCCGCAATCCCAGGTGGACAAACTGCGGCTGCAGATGGCCGGTCTCGGCCTACCCAAATCCGGTTCCGTCGGTCTCAGCTCCGTGCTCTCCCTGCCGTTCGGCGCCACGGATTTCACACGGCAGGTGGCGTATCAGAACGCCCTGCAGGGCGAACTGGAACAAACGATCAATCAGATCGGGGGGGTGGCGGGCAGCAGGGTGCAGATCGTGCTGCCGCAACAGGCCACATTCAGCGGACAGAGCAATCCGGCATCGGCCGCCGTCCTGGTCAAGCTCCAACCCGGTATCACCCTCTCCGCCGGCCAGGTGCGCGGCATCGCCAACCTGGTGGCGGCCAGCGTCCAGGGTCTGTCTCCGAATGCCGTCACGGTACTCGACCAGACCGGCCAGATCCTCTGGGCGCAGGGGGCCACGGGGCTGGGCGTCGGCGGCGGAAACGCGAATGGGCCGACCGGGCAGGCCGAGAACCAGTTTCAACTGCAACAGCAGTTCGACCAGACCCTGCAGACCAATCTGCAGCACCTCCTGCAACAGGTCTTCGGACCGGGAAACGTCGTCACCCAGGTGCAGGCTCAACTGAACTTTAACAGCGGCACCGTCGACCGGACGCTCTTTCTTCCCAAGGGCAGCGGACCCGCCGTGGTCAAGAGCATGCAGCAGTTGAAGCAGACCGTCCTCGGCACGCCGGCGACCGGGGGGGTTCCGGGCACCGCCAGCAACAGCTTTCCGACCTATCCGGCGGGAGCCGGCGGCAAGACCTCCTCGACTTCCAACCAGTTGACCCAGAATTTCGACATCAGTCAGGAGACGCAGCACACGGTGATCGCGCCCGGCAGCGTCTCCCGGCTCTCGGTGGCGGTCGTCGTCAACAGCCCGCTCAACGCGGCTCAACTGGCGTTGGTGCGCGCCACGGTGCAGGCCGCCGTGGGGGCAGACCCCGCTCGGCAGGACCAGATCACGGTGGTCGGGCTCCCCTTCAATCACAGCCTGGTGAACGCCCTGGCCCAGCCCCTGCCGGCCAGGGCGCTGCCGATTCCGGAGATCGCCGCCGGGGCTGCCCTGCTCCTGATCCTGCTCGTCCTCCTGCTCTTCCGCCGTCGGGGTGGGCAGGAGCCAGCCGTGCCCGACGAGGCCGCACTTGGGGGAGAGACGCTCTCCTCCCCCGCGGCGTTTAGCGTGGCCGGACCGGGCCCCGACGGGCTCGGGAGCGCGATCGCCTCGGCCCAGGCCGCACGGGAGCGGCTCAATTCCTCGTTGCGGCAGCGGCCCGAGGATGTCGCCCGCGTTGTGCGCGTCTGGCTGGAACAATCGGACTAGGCTCGGCGCAACCGGGGGGGGGTGACGGTCGGCCGTGGCGGAAGCGGGGACGGTGGCCCAGGCGAATGCGCCCGGACGAATCAGCGGCAGGGAGAAGGCGGCCATCCTGCTGGTGTCGCTCGGGCAGGAGTTCGCCGCCCAGGTGTTCCGGCATCTGGCGGAGGAGGAGATCGAGCAGATCACCCTGCAGATCGCCGGTGTGCGCAGGGTGGAACCGGCCCAGCAGATCGGGGTCCTTGAGGAATGCCGGCAGATGCTGCTGGCCAACGAGTATCTGGAGCAGGGCGGGATCGAATACGCGCGGGAAGTCCTGGAGAAGGCGCTCGGTGCGGCGAAGGCGGCGGAGGTGCTGTCGCGCCTGACCTCCACGCTGACGGTGCGGCCATTCGAGTTCGCGCGGCAGAGCGACCCGGCGCAGTTGCTGACCTTCATCCAGGGCGAGCATCCGCAGACGATCGCTCTGGTCCTGGCGCACCTGCATCCGGAGCAGGCCTCCACGGTCCTCGCCGCCCTGGAGGCGGAACGGCAGATCGATGTCATGCGCCGGGTGGCACTCATGGATGCCACATCACCTGAAGTGGTCAGGGAAGTGGAGCGCGTCCTGGAGCAGAAGTTCACCACGCTTGTCGCAGGTGGCCAGTCCAGGGTCGGTGGTGTGGAGATGGCCGTGTCCGTGCTCAACCACGCCGACCGCGCCACTGAGAAGCGCATCCTCATGGCCCTGGAGACCGAGGATCCGGAACTGGCGCAAGAACTCCGCCGCCGGATGTTCGTCTTCGACGACATCGTCGGGCTCGACGACCGTTCGTTGCAGCGCGCCCTCCGCGAGGTCGACTTCACCACTGACATGCCGCTGGCCCTCAAGGTGGGCAGTCCCGAAGTCAAGGCCAAGGTCATGCGCAACGTCAGTAAACGTCAGGGAGAGCAATTGGCCGAGGCGATGGAGTTCCTGGGCCCTGTCCGCCTGCGCGAGGTCGAAGACGCGCAGCAGCGTGTGGTGGCGATCATCCGGCGCCTGGAGGACGAAGGCGAGATCATCATTTCCCGGGGTGGGGTGGACGAGCTTGTCGTCTGAGCACTCCTCCGGATTCCTCCGCCCGTTGCAGTGGCTCTCGCTGGATGTACCACCGCCGCCGGCCCAGACGGGCTGCGCCCGTCCTGCGGAGAGCCCGGCGGACCTGCTGCGGCGCGCGCAGCAGGAGGCCGAACGGCTCCTGGAGGCGGCGAGAGCGGAGCGGCAGGCGCTGCTTTTGGCTTCGGAATCCGAAGCCCGGGGGATTGCTGAGCGCGCGCGGCGGGAGGGGTTGGAGCAGGGGAGGGCCGAGGGCCGGGCGGCAGCGGAGGCCGAATGCACGGCGCTACTGCGGCAGGCGCGTCGTGAACGAAATCAGGCCCGCGCGCAGCGCCGCTCGGTCTTGGATGCCCTCGAAGCTGACATCGTCATGCTCGCCACGGACATCGCCCGCCGGGTGTTGGACCGCGAGCTCGAACAATCCCCCGAGGAGGTCGTCGGTTTGGCGCGTCGCCTGCTCCGACGCGTCCACGGTCCGGCGCGGGCGCGCGTGCATCCGGCCGTCGCTCCCGTCCTGGAGGCCGAGGCGGCTGTCGCGGGCGCTCCGCTGACGGTTCGGCCCGATCCCTCCGTCCTGCCGGGGGGACTGATCCTGGAGACCGAGGACGGCTTGCTCGACGCGACGCTCGACGGCCGTCTGCGCCGGACTGAATCCATCCTGCAGGGTGGAACGCGACATGTCTGATGCGGACGCGCTCGGACGTGGTCGCCACCGCCGGGCCCGCCGTCGCGCCAAGCGGCCGACCCCGGGCCCGCGGCGGGTCGCGGCGCTGGCGCGGCGCATCCGGCAGTGGCGGCGGGCCCTGGCGGCGCTGGACCCCGTCGCCCGGCAGGGGCGGGTGTCGCAGGTGGTGGGGCTGGTGGCGGAGAGCATCGGCCCGGCGGTCGAAATTGGCGAGTTACTGTCCATAGACCGGCCGCACCCGGAGGGGGGTCCGGGTCGGATGGAGCCGCTACTGGCGGAGGCGGTGGGATTCCAGGATGGCCGGGTGCTGCTCATGCCTCTGCAGGGCACCTCCGGCCTTGCCCCGGGAGCGACCGCGACGGCCACCGGCCGGCGCCTGGCCGTGGCGTGCGGCCGCGATCTGCTCGGACGGGTGCTGGACGGGCTGGGCCGGCCGATGGACGGCCTCGGGCCGGTTCGCGCCGCCGAGTGGCGGGCGGCGGATGCCGCGCCCCCACCGCCGCTCCGACGGCACGCGATCGATGAACCGCTTCCGGTCGGCGTCCGGGCGATCGACGCCCTGCTCACCTGCGGGCGGGGCCAACGCCTGGGTATTTTCTCCGGCAGCGGTGTCGGCAAGAGCACGCTCTTGGGGATGCTCTGCCGCCACACGGTCGCCGATGTCTCGGTGGTGGCGCTGGTCGGGGAGCGCGGCCGGGAGGTGGGGGAGTTCCTGCAACAGGACCTTGGAGAACGGGCGCTGGCCCGTTCGGTCGTCGTCGTGGCCACCTCGGACCAGCCGCCAGTGGTGCGGCTGAAGGCCGCACTCGTCGCCACCACGGTGGCCGAATACTTCCGCGATCGTGGCCTGGACGTCCTGTTGGTCATGGATTCGCTCACCCGCTATGCCCAGGCGATGCGCGAGGTCGGCCTCGCCAGCGGCGAGCCGCCGGCAAGTCGCGGGTATACCCCGTCGGTATTCGCGGCGCTGCCCCGCCTGCTCGAACGCAGCGGACGCGCCGAGCGCGGCAGCATCACCGGCTTTTACACGGTGCTCGTCGAGGGGGACGACATGAACGAACCCGTGGCCGACACCGTGCGCGGTCTCCTCGACGGGCATGTGGTGCTCTCCCGCCGTATGGCGGCCCGCGGCCAGTATCCGGCGATCGACATCCTGCAGAGCGTTAGCCGGCTGGCCGATCATCTGGTGGACGCCCAGCACGTCCGGGCGGCACAGCGGGTGCGATCCATACTGGCGACGCACCATCAGGCGGAGGATCTCCTGGACGTGGGCGCCTACCGCCCCGGCAGCAATCCCGCCCTCGACCACGCGCTGCGCTGGATCGAGCCGGTGCGGTGTTTCCAGCGCCAGGAGCGCGACGAGCAGGCCGCATGGGCCGATACGCGTGCTGCGCTGCTGGGTCTCGGTCTTCCCGAGGGCGCACCGGACCAGGCGGCAGGGTAGGGCCTCCGGGCCCGCCGCTTTCCCGGGGGCCACAGGAGGGGGAGTCGACCGTTGGCGGCATTCCGCTTCCGTCTGGAGCAACTGCTCGCACTCCGCCGAGTCGAGCGCGATGCGCAGGGGGCCGCACTCGCGCGAGCCCGCGCCGCTGAGGACGGGGCGCGCCGGCACTTGCGCGAGACCGCCGCGCAGCGTGCGCGTCTACTCGCCGAGGCGCGGCAGGGGGGCGGGGCGCCCGTGGACATCGAGGCCTGGAACGCCGGGCGCGCCGACTATCAGGGGGCGCGGACGCAGGAGGCCGCGGCGACGGACCGGTTGCGGGCCGCCGAGGTGGATGTGCAGCGGGCACAGGGGGCGTATCTGGAGGCGCGGCGTGAGGAACGGGTGCTGGGTCGGTTGCGCGAACGTCGTCGGGAGGAGTGGCAGGCTTCGGAGGCCGCCGCCGATCAGGCCGCGCTGGATGACATTGTCGGGCGGCGGAGGGGTGGTACCGGAGGCATACGGGGATAAGCCCCCCGGCCCGTCTTGTGCGATGCGGCTACCCCGCTCGCCCGGGACCGCACCTTGGACCCGCGCCCGTCCCGAGCCGGGCACCGCGAGGCGTTCGCGAAAGGGGGGAAATCCATTGTTCACTTCGGTCCTGATATCTCCGGTCCGGACGGAGTTGGTACCGCACGGCGCGGCAGGCCCGTCCCGGGTGCCTGTCGCGCCTTCGGGGGATGGCTTCGGCGGGGCCCTCGCCCGGGCCAGCCAAGGCCAGGCCGAGCCGCTGGCTAAGGGGTCCGGCGGGGTCACAGCCGGCAGCGGTCGGTCGACTCGTCGGCGGCGCAAACCGGGGTCCTCCGGTGCAGCCGGTACCGCCCCCGTTCCCTTGGCACCTCTGGTAGCCGCGTACGCCGGGGAACTGCTCCCACCGGCAACGACCGTCGCGGGTACGGCTCCCCGCGCAGAATACGGCCGTCCGTCGCCGATCCCGCTGCGACCGGATGCAGTGTTGATGTCGCCGCAACCGCGGCCGGCGTCCTCGCCGACCCTGGCGGCGCCGCCTGGGAGCCCAACCCCTGCGGTCCGGCCGGGCGCGGCGTTGGCCGGCACACCGCCCCCGGCCGGTGCCGGGGTGGAGCGCGGCGCCCGCCACGGGGTGCAGGGCGGCATGCCAGCTGCGGGTGGCGGCGCCGCTACCCCGTTGCGGGCCGCATCCGCCGCGGCCCCGTCCCGGGCCGGCCAGCACCCGTCTGAGACGCCTTCGCCTCTATCAGCGAACCTTCAGTCCATCCGTTCGCCCGTGCCCCCGCCGGAGGCGCCCCCGGCGCACGGTCCACAGATGGACATGGTGGCGGTGGTGTCATTGGGCGAGCCCGCGCTCCCCGCGCCGGCGCCGGCCGGCACCGCTGCGCGCGGGCAGGCATCGCCAGGCGTGGCGGGCAGGCGGGCGCCCGGTACACCCCGCGGTTTGGCCCGTGCCCGCGGGATCGGCGGTGCTCCGGCGACCATCGGGGGCGGAAGCGCCGCGAACCCCGGGGGCACGCCATCGGCCCAGCCCACTGCCGTCTGGGTCTCCCTTGACGCAGGGACACCCCGGACCGGGGCCGATCCGGCGGGTGGCGCCGCGCCACGACCGCCGCGGGCACCGGCACCTATGCCGGCCGCCCCGATGCACGCGCTCCAGATCCAGCTGAATCCCCCCGGACTCGGCCCGCTCGACGTTCGTGTCCAGGTGCGGGGCAGCCTCGTCCACACGGATTGGACAGTTGCTCACCCCCTGGTGCAGGGCGCGCTGCTCGCGGACGGCGGCGGACTTGGCCAGGCTCTCGGCCGGCACGGACTGAGCCTCGCCGGAATGCAGGTGGGCCTCCGTGGGGACGGGGGCGCCGCGTTCGCCGGACAGGGGGAGGGAGGCGGGGGCACGTTCCCACAACCGCACCACGTATCTGGCACGCGGGCCGGTGGCACTCCGGCCGCCCCAACCGCCCGGCGGTCGGGCGGCGGTTCCAGAATCGACCTGGTCGGTTGACCGCGTTGCGCAGGCGGGCACGAAGGGAGGTGAGCGGGGTGGGTATTGGTGTCAGTTCCGGCGTCCTCACGTCGGCTGCTGCTCAGACGCAGACGGCGGGTTCCACAGGCGCGGCGCAACCCGGGGGCGCACTCAACGAGAACACCTTTCTCCAGCTCTTGGTGGCCCAGATGAAGTACCAGGACCCGATGCAGCCGGTGAACAGCACCCAGTTTGTGACCCAGTTGGCCCAGTTTCAGATGCTCAGCGTCCTCACGGCCATGCAGCAGGACCTGAACACCCTGGTGGCGGCACAGACGGGCGGGGGTGCAGCAGCCAAGGGGTCGGGCACCGGCAACGGGTCCGGCGGCACGCGGGGCTCCGGCGGCAGCATCGCGTCCGGTGCCGGGTAACCGGACTCCGGCCGGACCGCAAGTCGGGGGCACACACTTGGGAAGGGGCGGAGGGCTTTGCTTCGATCGATGGATTCCGCGGTTTCGGGCTTGCAGATGCAGCAAAAGTGGATGGATGTCATCGGTAACAACATTGCCAACGTCAGCACGCCCGGTTTCAAGTCGAGCAGTCTAAACTTCGCGCAGCTCTTCGCTCAGACGCTGTACGGCGGCGGTGCGCCGGCCGGGAACCTCGGCGGCACCAACCCCCAGCAGATCGGGCTTGGTGTCGGGATCGGCAGCATCACCCAGAATCAGGCCGCCGGCACCCTTCAGCAGACCGGGAATCCGACCGATCTGGCGATCACGGGCAACGGCTACTTCTTGCTGAATATGAATGGCCAAGGCACCGGCTACACGCGGGTCGGAGATTTCACCCAGGACGGCGTCGGAAATCTTGTGGAGGGGGCGACGGGTTTCAAGGTGCAGGGCTGGATGGCCACCAACGGTGTCCTGCCCACGTCGGAAACGCAGAGCAACCTCTCCGGGATTACCATCCCCAATAACCAGAGCATCCCGCCCCATGCCACGGCCAACATGTCCTTCACCGGCAACCTGAACGTCGCCGACAGCCTGCAGGCCACCCCGCCCAAGATCCAAGTCCCGTTCCAGGCCTACGACTCCCTGGGAAACCCGCTCAACCTGATCTGCACCTTCCAGGCCACGGCCGGCACGCCCGGTTCGTGGACCTGGACGCTCAGCGATCCCTCCAGCGCGGGGGTCGCGGGTCTGCCCGCAACGGCGCCGAGCGGCACGATCACGTTTTCCTCGAGTGGCGCCTACAGCACACCGGCGACGAATCCGACCTTCACCATGTCACCAAAAGACGGGTCCAGTGCGCAGACGGTCACGCTCAACTTCAAGAGCATGACCCAATACGCGGCGGCGGACGCGCCGACGCCCGGAACGCAGGACGGCTATGGCACGGGGACGTTGGACGGGTTGACCATCGACAAATCAGGCGTGATCACCGGCAGCTTCACCAACGGGCAGTCCCAGACTCTGGGCCAGGTGGCCGTCGCCACCTTCGCCAACCCGCAGGGCTTGGTGCAGCAGGGTCAGGACATCTACACCGCCGGTCCCAACTCCGGCCTTCCACAGGTCCTGGTGGCGGGCACCTCCGGTGCGGGCGCGATTCAGAGCAGCGCGCTTGAGGGGAGCAACGTCGACCTGGCCAAGCAGTTCACGGACATGATCGCGGCCGAACGCGGCTTTCAGGCCAACGGTCAGGTGATCACCACCAGCGACCAGATGCTGCAGACGCTGGTGCAACTGGGGCAGTGAACGGCCCGAGGCCGGGTCGCGGCCGTGGGTCCCTGCCCGGTGGTTTGCGGGCGCGTGCGGGGAGGACGTCTCCATGAAGCGCATCCTGACGGGACTCGCCGCCATTCTGGTGCTGGGCGTTATCGCCGCTGCCGCGGCGGTGCTGACCGGGCGGCTGTCCGTGCCCTTTTTGCCGCATCCGGTCCGACCTCACGTCCGGCCCGCGCCGCAGCCGGTCGAGGTCACGGTTCCGACCATCACCACCAATCTCGCCGACGCCGGAGGGGCGCATTTCGCCGAGGTGGCGTTGACGATCAGCCTGCGGGACGCGGCGGTGGCCAAGACATTCTCTTCCCGCCTCGCGGCCGTGCAGGACGCGGTCATCGCCGATCTGCGGCAGCGCTCCTCGGCGCAATTGGCGGGTGCGGGCGGGATGCAGGGGCTGGGCAACGCGATCACGGTTTCCGTCGACCAGGTGCTGCGGAGCCAGACAGCGGTGCGCCACGTGTACTTCACAGAATTCGTCGTCCAGTGACTGGTCCGCGGTCCTGCGCAAAGAGGGAGGCCCTGACGTGCCCGAGTTGAGCGCGGAAGAATTCGCGGCCCTGCAGGCGGCGGTGCGCGCGGAAGGCATGAACGATGCCGCGCCGCCGGCACGTACGGCCCGGGGCCAGGCCGCGGCGCCGATCCCGCCTCAGAACATCCGGCGCTATGACTTTCGCATCCCGGACAAGTTCCCAAAGGATGTGCTGCGTCAGATCAACCACCTGCACGACGGGATGGCGCGAACGCTGACCACCCAACTGTCGGCGCAACTGCGGGCGACAATCCGCGTCGAGGACCCGCGGGCAGAGCAGCGGACGTACCAGGAATTCGTGCGGGAAGCCAGCGACCCGGCGATCCTCGCCGCCTTCGCCGCCGAACCCCTGATGGGGAGTGCGCTGCTGGAAGTGGACCCGATCATCGCCTTCCCGATGATCGACCGCCTGCTGGGGGGCTCCGGGGATGGGCACGGGCCTGCGCGCCCGGTCACCGAGATCGAACTGGGCGTGATCCACCGGGTGCTGCAAGCCATTCTCGACGCCTGGCGGGATGCCTGGAGCCACGTCAGCGTTCTCCGACCGCGCATCCTGGGCGTGGAGACGAATCCGCTCTTCACCCAGGTCGTCGCTCCCACTGAGATCGTGCTCGCCGTTACGTGCGTGTGCGGTCTCGGCCACCAGGAGGGCCGGATCCGGCTGTGCTTCCCGCACACAATGATTGAACCATTGCTTTCACGGCTGGCGTCGCGGCAGTGGGTGGCGAGTTCCTCGGAACCGCCGGGTGCGCGGGAAGTGCAATTGCGGAGTGGACTGACGGACGTGTTGGTGGCGGTCAGCGTGGAATTGGGACGGCTGCGCCTCCCGCTGCGCCGCGTCCTGGGACTCCACCCGGGGGATCTGCTGCCCCTGGGCGTGCCGCATGGCTCTCCCGCGCGTCTGCACATCCACGGGCAACCGAAGTTCCTCGGACAGATCGGGCGCCAGGGCAGGCACCTTGCGCTCCAGATCGCCGCCGAGGATGCCTCGGTCGGCGCGGGCCCGTGGGCGGTTGAGCCGGCCGGGCCGGCAGGGTGAAAGGGGCGTAGACCGTTGGGAAGCGGACAGAGGACGCCGGTGCGCGACGGGATCCCTGTGACGGCGGGAGCGGACACTCCGGGGAATGCCGCCCTGGCACCCCTGGCCCAGGTGCTGGCCCACGTGGCCGAAGCGGCCTGGAGCGGGGATCTGGGCCCGGGACACGTCGTCTTTGAGCCAGGGGAGCCACGGCCCGTGCCCGCAGTTGCGGTGCCGGCGGCGGTGCGGGTGCGGTCCGGTGCGCGGAGCGTCGGTTGGCTCCGCGCCGCCGCTGCGGAGGACCAGGGGCAGGGGGATGCGCGCCGGGGCGTTGAGCAGCAGGCCCTGTCGGCTTGGCTGGAAGGCGTCGGCGACGCCCTCGCCGGCATCTTCGGGGAGCCGGTGGCGGTGGAACCGCTCGAACCGGCGGGTTTTGCCGCGGGCCCTCCCCCGCTCTGCTTCTCCTATGCCTTTGGCGGGCACCGGGGTACGGCATGGCTCTGGTTGGACCAGGATCTGCTGGCCGCCTGCCTGGCGGCGCTCGGGACGCCAGGGATGACCGGACCGGCGCCCGAGGCCTCGGGCGGCACGTCGGCCCCGCCCGCCGGGACGGGACCGGGGCAATCCCCGGCAACGGGGGTGCCCGACCCCTTCCCCCCCCTCTCCGAGGAGCGCGCGCTGCGCTCCGAGAGCGGCACCGATCTGCTGCTCGACGTGCCCTTGGAGGTCTCGGTCGAACTCGGCCGGACGCACAGGCCGATTCGGGAGATTCTGGCGCTGGTCCCGGGCAGCGTGCTGGAGCTCGACCGCCTGGCGGGGGACCCGATCGACGTGCTGATCAACGGCCGCCCCATCGCGCTGGCCGAGGTGGTGGTCGTCGATGAACGCTTTGCCATCCGCATCACCGATATCCTGACACCCGAAGAGCGGGTGGTACGGCTGGTATAGGGCAGCCGGGGGAAGGGGTGGCCGGACGGTTGCACGGATGGGGGGCGCGGGCGTGGGCGCGGGATCCCTGCTGTGGCCGCTGATTCGCTTTGTGCTGGGTTTCGCCCTGGTGCTGGTCCTCGCGGCCCTCGCCAGCCGTGCGGTCGCCCGGCGGGCGACCGGCGGCCGAATGTCTCCTTTTCGGCTGCTCGGGGGATTGGCGCTCGGTCCTGGGCGGCAGCTCTGCGCGGTGCAGGTGGGGCGGCGCGTGCTGATTTTGGGCCTGGGGGACAAGCAGGTGAGGCTCCTGTACACCATCGAGGACCGGGATGAGGTGGACGAGTTCTCCACCCGAACCGACACGGGGACCGGGGTGACCGGGAGTCTCGGCCGGGGGTTTGCCGCCGCCGTCGCCAGGGCGCGCGCCCAGGCCGGGGGGCGAGCGCTTGACCGCTAGGACATCCGGGGCAGAGCCCTGCGCGGCTCTTGGGGCCAAGGCCGCCCCACCTCCCGAGCCCCTGCCCTCCCGGCTCCGCGGGCACGGCCGTCCAAGGCGGGGGGTTCCACGCGGGACCCGGCGCTGTATGGCGGCAGCCATCGGAACGCTGTTTTTCGCTTTCGTCCCGCTGGCGGGCACCGCTCTGGCCGCGGGAAGCGGCGGCTCGTCCCTGCCTTCGCTCACCATCGGGCTTGGCGGTACGCAGACGCCCACACAGGTCGCCACCAGCGTCCAGATCCTCCTGGCGCTGACCGTCCTTTCCCTCGCACCGGCAATCCTGTTGCTGATGACCTCGTTCACGCGCATCGTCGTCGTCCTCTCCTTCGCCCGCAGCGCGCTTGGGACGGGACAACTCCCGCCGAACCAGATCATCGTGGGACTCGCCCTCTTCCTTACTCTTTTCGTCATGGGGCCAACATTTCAACAGATCTACAATTCGGCGTGGAAACCGTACGAGGCCGGCACCATAACCCTGCCGCAGGCTCTGCGCAGTGCGGAGAGACCGCTGGCGGGCTTCATGCTGCGGCAGACGCGCAGCGCCGACCTGACCCTCTTCGAACAGCTGCAAAAGCGGGAAGCTGCCGCCGCTGCCAGCACTGGCGGCACGGCTGCCATCACCGGTGGTGCCGCCGCCCGCTCCGACACCACCGGCAGTACCGCCGCCGTGCCCATGACCGTACTGATTCCGGCGTTTGTGATCAGCGAACTGCGTACGGCGTTCGAAATGGGTTTCATCTTGTTCATTCCGTTCGCGATCATCGACCTGGTCGTCGGCAGCACACTGATGGCCATGGGAATGGTCATGCTGCCCCCTATGCTCGTCTCGCTGCCCTTCAAGGTGTTGTTGTTCGTACTGGTGGACGGTTGGTCTCTCCTGGTGCAGTCGCTGGTACTCAGTTTCCGCTAGGGCGGCGCTGCAAACGTCTGTTCCGCACCGGCGCGAACCGTGGGCCATTGGGGGGCAAGAGGCATCGGAGCAGTGGCCCCGTCAAAGCGGACTCCTGCAGCGGCCGCGTGCGAGGGGCTTTGCGCGCGCCGCCCGGCGAGGCGGTCTCAACCCAGCGGCGCCCGCCGCGGAGAGGATGGTGACCATGAGCGAAGGTCTGGTGCTGCAGATCGGTCAGCAGGCCATCTGGCTGATGCTCCTGCTGGCGACCCCGATCCTCGGCCTCGGGCTCCTGGTCGGGTTGGTGATCAGCATCGTGCAGGCGACCACGCAGATCAACGAGCAGACCCTCAGCTTCCTCCCGAAGCTGACCGCGATGATGCTGGGCCTGCTCTTGTTCGGCCCCTGGATGCTGACGAACCTGATCGACTTCACGCGCCATCTGCTGCTCAGCCTGCCCGTTTGGACCTGAGCGTCCGTCCCCCGGTTGCGGATCGCTGTCGAGAGGAGGCCGTTCATGCCGCCCCTGCCCGACCGGTTCGGACTGTTCTGGCTGGTACTGGCCCGCACGGGCGGCGTATTTGCCGTGGCGCCGCTGCTGTCGACCCAGAGCGTCCCCGCGCCGCTCCGTGCCGCCGTGTCGTTCGTGGTCGCCCTGGCGGCCATGCCGGCCGCCCGGGCGCCCGCCGGGGGGGTGCCGCAGGCACTCCTGCCCTACATGGCCATGGCCGTGCACGAGGTGCTGGTCGGTCTGAGCATCGGCTTCCTGGCCCGCGTGGTTTTCTCCGCGGCCGAGCTGGCGGGGGGGGTTCTCGACGTGCAGACGGGGCTTTCCATCGGCAGCACGGTGGACCCCGTGTACGGCGAGAGCGTCACCATCTTCGGCAATTGGTTCAACATCCTGGCCGCGCTGGTTTTTTTGGGGGTCGGGGGATTGGAGGTGCTCGTCGGCTCGGTCGCCGTCTCGTTGCGCCACATTCCGGTCGGAAGCACGACGATCTTCGCCGCCGGGGCGCGCACGGCGGTCGACGCCCTGGGCTGGTCCTTCGTGACGGCCATGGGGATGGCGGCTCCCACCCTGGCGGCGGCGTTCATCACCAGCATCCTCCTCGGTTTGCTCGGCCGCGCCATGCCACAACTCAACCTGCTGCAGACCGTGATCCCGGCGCAGATCGTGGTGGCACTGCTGGTTGTGCTTGCGGCCATGCCGCTATTGACCGCCGCCTTCGGTGGCCTGGTGCCGGACACCGTGTCCTGGATCGGGAGGCTCTGGACGTGACGGGGGCAGCGCAACGGGCGGCAGGGGCGGAGACGGATGGCACACCGGGATTGGTCTGCGCGGCGGCGCGTCCGGTCCGGGGCGCCGGCCCCGACATGCCGGCCGCCGAGCCCTTCGACCTGCAGCGCTTCGCCGGGGAGCGCACCCTACCGGCCACGCCGCGGAAACGGCAGAAGGCGCGAGACCGCGGGCAGTTGGGCAAGAGCGCGGAACTGGCCGGCGCCGCCGGGCTGATGGCTGCCGCGCTCGCGTTGCGCTTCGTCGCGGTTGGGGCGGCCCAAGCCTACGCCGCATGGGCAAGCGCGTTGTGGGGGCACCTTCCGGGCGCAGGACTCGACCAGGGAGGGGTCGGGGCACTGCTGATCACCGCCGTCCGGTCCGCGGCTGCTTTCGCTCTGCCCGTCCTGGCGACCCCGATGCTGGCAGCGGCCTTTGTGGGTGCCGCCCAGACCGGAGCCGCCTTCGCCCCCTCGGCGCTCGCGCCGGACTTCTCCCGCGTCAATCCGCTGCAGGGACTGCAACGAATGTTCTCCCGGCGGTCCCTGGTCGAACTGGCCAAGAGCCTGCTGAAATTCTTAGCCGTCGCCGCCGTCGCGGTGAACCCCTGTCTCCACCTGGTGCAACAGGCGGAAGCCGGAAGCCTGGGCCTGGCCGCCGTGGCGGGCCTCACCCTGAGCACGAGCGAGACCGTGCTCCTGCGCACCGGGCTGGTGCTCCTGTTGGCGGGTGTGGCCGACCTGTTCTACCAGCGCTACGAAACGGACGTCACCCTCCGGATGACGTCTCAAGAACTCCGCGAGGAGACGCGCGAGTCCGAAGGCGATCCCGCCCTGCGGGCCCGCCGCAGGCGTCGCGCCCGGGAGATGTCGCGGCGGCGCATGCTGGCCGACGTGCGCCGGGCGGACGTGGTCCTGGCCAATCCCACGCACTACGCGGTGGCTCTCCGTTACGACCCCGAGCGGATGGCCGCCCCCGCCGTTGTGGCCAAGGGAGTGGACTTCATGGCTGGGCGCATCCGCGCCGTCGCGGCCGCCGCCGGGGTGCCCATCGTGGAGAATCCGCCGCTGGCGCGGTCACTGTACGCGGGGGTGAAGGTGGGGCAAGCGATCCCCGCTGGCCTGTACCAGGCGGTGGCAGAGGTGCTCGCCTTCGTGTGGCGCGTGCGCGGGCGCCTGTAGCCTGACGTGGCGCTGCCGCCGCGGGCCGGGGCGTCGGGGTGGTCGCAGTCCGGGCCGCGCGTTCCGGGCGCGCTGTTACCGATCCGCCGGGAGGGGGTGACGGTTCGTGCCGAAGACCGGCATGCGCTTCGGTTCCGATCTGATCCTCGGCGTGGCGGTCATCATGATGGTCCTGATGATGGTCATACCCATGCCGACACCCCTGCTGAGTCTGTTGATCGCATGCAATCTGGCGGTATCGCTCTGTGTGCTCCTCCTCTCGCTGTACACGGGCCATCCGTTGGATTTCTCGGCGTTCCCGTCACTGCTGTTGCTGACGACGCTCTTTCGTCTCTCGCTCAACGTCTCGACCGCGAAGCTCATCCTGCTCAACGGCAACGCGGGTGGGGTCGTCCAGGCCTTCGGTCAGTTCGTTGTCGGTGGCAATCCGCTGGTGGGATTCATCGTCTTTCTGATACTGGTCATCATCCAGTTCATCGTGATCACCCGCGGGGCAGAGCGCGTGGCGGAAGTTGCCGCCCGCTTCACCCTGGACGCCATGCCGGGTAAACAGATGGCCATTGACGCCGACCTGAACGCGGGCCTGATCGACGACAAGCATGCCCGGCAGCGTCGCGCGCAGATCGAGCAGGAGGCGGACTTTTACGGCGCGATGGACGGTGCCAGCAAGTTCGTCAAGGGGGACGCCATCGCCGCACTGTTGATCATCGCCATCAACATTGTCGGCGGCTTCCTCATCGGCATGTTACAGCGGCATCTCACGGCCGGCGCCGCCCTGCAGCAGTACACGCTGCTGACGGTGGGCGACGGACTTTCGGCCCAGATCCCGGCGCTGTTGATCAGCATCGCCACCGGTATCCTCGTCACTCGGGCCGCGGCGCAGGACAACCTGGGCCGCGAACTCTCCATGCAGTTTTCCCTGCAGCCGCGCGTGCTCCTCGGCGCGGGAATCGCCTTGGGCATCATCGGCTTCGTTCCGGGGTTGCCCAAGTTGACCTTTTTCGGGCTGGGCGCCGGACTGGCCGTCCTTGGCGTGACCATCGGTCGCGCGGGGGTTCCCGCCACCGCCGGAGGCGACCCGTCCGGGGCCCGGTTCCGCGGCGGGCAGACCAGAGCACCGGAGTCGGACTCCGCGCCCGTTGCCGGGCGCACGCCGGCCGAGACCATGGCGCTGCTCGAGGTGGACCCACTGGAGATCGAGCTCGGCTACGGCCTGCTCAAACTGGCCGAGGGCCCGGGAGGGGGGGAACTGATGACGCGCATCGCGCTCTGCCGCAAGCAGATCGCCCTTGAGCTCGGATTGGTGCTGCCCCTGGTGCGCGTGCGGGACAACGTCCAGCTTCCCCCTTACACATACGCCGTGAAGCTGCGCGGCGTCGAGGTCGTCCGGGGCGAACTGCGCATGGACGGGTACCTGGCGATGGACGCCGGCGTCGGCGGGCAGGAAGGGCTCGCGGGAACACCCACGCGCGAGCCGGCCTTCGGACTGCCCGCCCTCTGGATCGCCGCAGCCGACAAGGCGCGCGCCGAACTGCTCGGATACACCGTCGTGGATCCGCCGACCGTGCTCGCCACACACTTCAGCGAGGTCTGCAAGCGTCATGCCGCCGAGATTCTCTCGCGGCAGGAATGCAAGGCACTGCTGGACCTGGCGCGGCAGCGCCAGCCGGCGCTGGTGGACGAACTGGTTCCCGGTCTGCTGAGCACCGGGCAAGTGCTGAAGGTGCTGCAGAATCTTCTGCGGGAGGGGGTTTCCATCCGCAATCTGACCGCGATCCTCGAAGCGCTCGCCGATGGCGCCTCATCCGGCGTCAAGGAAGCCGAACCGTTGGGCGAGATGGCGCGCGCGGCTCTGGGCCGCGAGATCACCCGTGACCTGCGCACGACGGAGGGCAGGCTTCCGGTGCTGACCCTGGATCCCGAACTGGAGGCCCGCCTGACCGAGGTGGCCGCCGGGGCCGGCCAGGTGCTCGACGCGCAGGGGCTGCGCAACCTGCGGGATTCCCTTCAGGGGCACGTCTCCGCGATGGCTGCCCGCGGAAACCCGCCCGTGGTGCTCACTACGCCAGC
>JAJZMB010000021.1 GCA_021803205.1 Bacillota bacterium
CTGACAGTAGTACTAAGTCGGCTCCACACCGCCCGCGAACCGCGAGCCCTTAGAGGACAATGGTCTTCTAAGCCGCAGCCACACTTGAAGAGGACTTTTGCCGCAGCCACACGGCTGCCGAGCAGTCGCCCTAGTGGGAGGTGCCGTCCCCATGACCGAATTCTCTCTCGCTGATGTGGACCGCCATCTGACGGCGCATCGCGCCGACGGCCTGCGCGATCTGGGGGAGTTCCTGTCCATCCCGAGCGTCAGCGCAGCGTCAGCGCACCGCCCGGATGTGCGCCGGGCGGCGGAGTTCCTGGCCGAACGATTGCGCTTGGTCGGTCTGGAGGACGTGGCGGTCCTCCAGACCCCTGGCCACCCGGTGGTCTACGGGCAATGGCTGCACGCCCCCGGCCGACCCACCGCCCTGGTGTATGGCCACTATGATGTTCAGCCGGCCGACCCCGTCGAACTCTGGACGACGCCGCCGTTTCTGCCCGTCGAACGCGGCGGTCGGCTCTTCGCCCGGGGCGCCGCCGATGACAAGGGTCAGGTCTGGATGCACCTGCTGACGGTGGAGGCTCTGCTGCGCACGGCGGGACGGCTGCCGTTGAACCTGAAGTTCTTGATCGAAGGGGAGGAGGAGGTGGGCAGTACCCACCTCAAGGCCTTCGTCACCGAGGAACGAGAGCGATTGGCCGCTGACGTCGTCGTCATCTCGGACAGCAGTCTCTACGCTCCGAACCTCCCCGCCATCGTCTACGGGCTGCGGGGCCTGTGCGCCCTGGAGTTGACCGTGCGCGGACCGGCGCGAGACCTTCATTCCGGCGAGTACGGCGGGGCCGTCCAGAATCCGCTGCATGCCTTGGCGGAACTCCTCGCGGGCCTGCATGATCGGCAGGGACGCATTGCGGTGGAGGGCTTCTACGACGATGTCTGCCCCCTGTCGGCGGCGGAACGGGCCGCCGCCGCCCGGCTGCCGTTTGATGAGGAAGCATACCGTCGCGACCTCGGAGTGCCAGAAACCTTTGGCGAGACAGGATACACCGCCCTGGAACGCTCGACTGCCCGACCGACTGTCGAGGTCAACGGGATGTGGGGGGGCTTCCTCGGCGAGGGGAGCAAGACGGTCATCCCGTCAGTGGCGCACGCCAAGCTCACGTGCCGTCTGGTGCCGAAGCAGGACCCCGGGCGCATCCTCGACCTGGTGGCCCACCACCTGGAGCGGCACCGCCCGCCCGGCGTGCGGCTGGAAGTGGCACTGCGCGGCGGCTCCCCTGCCACGCTGGCACCGCTGGACTCCGAATGGGTCCGGGCCGCGGCGCGTGCCCTGCGCGCCGCCTTCGGGGCCGACCCGGTGTATACGCGCATGGGCGGCTCCATCGGCGTCGTCCCGGCATTCACGCAGCACCTGAAAGCCCCCGTCGTACTGATGGGCTTCGGCCTCGCCGACGATCACATCCATTCCCCGGACGAGTCCTTCGACTTGGGCAATTACGACCGGGGTCAGCGCGCACTGGCGGCATACTGGTTGGATCTAGGCGTCGCCCGGGGGACGTAGGGCTACCGGTCGACGACGTGCCGTCCGCCGGCGCCACCCGGCGCAGTAAGGATCCCTGGTGCGCGCTCATCCCGAACCCCCGAGGCGCAACGCTCGTGCCGCGAGCGAGCGGCGGGAAGTCTGAACGCCGGGGTCCAGCCGATGCACTCCAAGGCCACGCCCGCGGATGCCTGCCGGTGCATACGCTTAGCGTGGCCTCCTGGCACTCCTTGGCAGGCTTAACTTGCGTTTGCTACCTCTATCGGGTAACGTACGCCCGAACGGCTGGCGCCTGAAGCCTCCGGAGGGCCTTGGTCGTACCTCCACGGGCTCCCAGGACTCCACCGCATCGAGACCCGAGGAGGAATCGTCCGCTTGGCCAAGACCCTGTATATCGGCAACCTTCCCTGGAGCGCAACCGAGGAGGATCTGAGCGCCCTTGTGTCGCCGCATGCCACCGTGCTATCCGCGCGCGTAGCCACCGATCGCGACACCGGCCGGTCCCGCGGCTTCGGGTTCGTCGAGGTGGAAGACGAGCAACTGCAGGGGGCGGTGGATGCCCTGCAGAACATGGAGATGGACGGCCGTGTGCTGACAGTTAATGAAGCCCGACCGCGAGAGCCGCGCGGCGATTCCCGCGGCGGTCCGCGCCCCTCGGGTGGCGGCGGCCGACGCTGGTAGATCGGACCGGAGAGGCACGTCCGCCCTGGGCAGCTGGGGCTGGATTCCGCAGGAGGGTGGAGACGGGATTGGCGTCGTCTCCGCCCTCCTGCTTGTAGTGCGACAAGCCGGACGCCTACCTGCGGCGGCCGGTCATGAATTGCAAGGCTAAGAGGAACAGATTGAGGAAATCGAGGTACAGGGCCAGCGCCCCGAGGATCGCAGCCCCGCCGCCGCCGTACACGCCGATGCGCCGATGCGCCGATGCGCCGATGCGCCGATGCGCCGATGCGCCGATGCGCCGATGCGCCGATGCGCCGATGCGCCGAATATCGTAGGCGGTCAGGCCAGAGAACAGCAGAACGCCCGCCGCTGAGATCCGGAACGACAACGCAGCATGGGCGAGCAGCCCATTGCCAATCAGGGCGATGAACAGACCGACGACACCCATGAAGAGGGCGGTACCGAGCGGCCGCATGTCCGAATGCGTCACGTAACCCCACACGCCCGCCGCGCCAAACATACCGGATCCAGCCAACAGCGCCGGAAGCACCGCACCCGCAGCGGCCGCCAGTGCCGGCACCAACACCGCGCCCAGAGACGCCGCGTAGACGAGCAAGAGGGCCTTCTCCTCCCCGGACGCGATGGCGTTGGCCCGCAACCGCGACGTGAGGCACCAGACGAGGGCGAATTCCGCCAGAATAAGGACGAGCGGACCCCAACTGGAATAGAACGGGACCCGTACCGGCAGCGTGGCGAGCACGACGACCGCAACGAGCGCCGTCGTCAACAAGCCGCCCATCATCCAGAAGGAGGCTCCGCGCGACGACGGAGGTACCGCCGCCCTCCCTGTCGATATAGGCCTCCCGCGGAAACGAATGCACCGACGCCCACCCCAAGCGGGGATTGTACAATGAGCGACCGCGCGTTGCCCCCGCGACCCCGCCGCCAAGGGTGCACCCCACAATTGTGGTCGAGGTCAGGCGGCCGGGTTGACCAGGTGCCGGGCGAGTGGTCGGCGAGATCG
>JAJZMB010000049.1 GCA_021803205.1 Bacillota bacterium
CATGAGCGAGCGGAGCCCGGCGCGCGCATAAGGCGCGCCGGGCATTGAACGGGTTCGGCAACGGGTGGTAGCGGTTGGCCAGCCCGCACGGCGCCAGGATCGCTGGCCGAGAGTGGTGGAATGGCGCGCGGAAGTAACGATGGCGGATTTCGCCATCGACGGAGGCGATGGGAGACGGGGCTCGGCAGCGAGGTCAGGCCCCGAGAAGTCGGAACGGCCCTCAGATTGATCTGCGTCTTCCGCCGTACTCCCGCCCTTCCGCCTCGCCCCCCTTTTTACCGCCTCTGACCCCAAAATCCAGTCCCGGCATCCTATCCCTGGGCTTCATCGCCCATCTGCCGACTTTGCCGGGGCCCTGCCCGAGCGGGTAGCGGATCCCAGCAGCGTTCCGCTGCCCGTTGATCCACCGGCGCCCGCGAGCGGTGATGCTTCATTGTCGACGGATCTGGAGCGGTGACGCGAATGACTTTGCCGAGTCTCCGGAAGGGGAAGGGGCCTCTTTCCCCGGCGATCGCGGGGTCTGCGCCTTTTTCAGGGGTCGGGAATCGGACCATCCCCTGGCGCGGGGCCCACGGGAACTGCGGCGCGTCTGGCACGTGGAAGGCGCGACGGTCTGGACGCTGGCGGCCTCCGTCCACCCCCGCCGGCCGGACCGCTGCGCATGGCGGCGAGATCTGGATGCCAGACCCGGAGGGGGCCTTGCCCCCTTACACTGTAACTCAGGGCTGTCCTGGAAGCTGTCCGGGCCGGGGATCGCTTGCGGGATGACAGATGTCAACATGTAGTCGCGTCTGAAGCTACAATTTACGGGCGATGGGCTTGCCCCTCCCACCGTCACCGCTCCCGACCAGGCAGGGGTGTGGCGGAGAAGAGTCCAACGGCGCTGTCGCTATCATCCAGCCACAGCGACCCGCCTCCGGTGGGCGGGTCCCTCCCAGGTGACCGCCGCAGGTGCGACACCGAGGCCCACCGGCCGGACGGTAATCCGGAAGGCCTGACCGCCGAGGACGGCTTGTGCCTCGCCGCCGGAGGCGGACCAGGTCGCCCCGCGCAAGCCGAGCGCAGCGGCGCAGGCCTTGGCGGCCGCGATGCCATCCTGTACCGCTGCGCAGCTGCCGTGCGCCACCTGGCCGAGGGTGATTCCCTGCGCACCGCCGAGCACATGCAGGCGGAACGCGGCGTAGCGGGCGGTCGGGGGCAGCGCGACCGCCAGGGTGGCGTGGGCACCGCCCGGCACCTCGGCGCCGGGTGCTAGGGCGACCTCGATGTAGGCCGTCCCGGCAGGGGGCTGCGCCAGGAGCAGCGGGAACAGGCGGATTGCTGACGGCTGGGGGCCGCTGGTCAGGACGGCCCACCGTGTTCCACCTGCGGCGACCATGCCCGCCGCGGGTGCCGCGGCGTGTGCGGCGCTCCAGGCGATCACCGCCGCCGGTACGTTGATCCAGGGTACCGGGGTCAGCTGCGTGGGGCCAACCGCCCGGGCGGCGATGTCCGCGGCCGGCGGTGCAGCGGCGGAGGGCCGCGCCCGGCGGCCCGCCGCACCGCCAAGCGTGAAGATAGCGGCTGCTGCGGCGAGGACGATGACGCCGCCGATGGCCAGACCGAATCTGCGCAAAGGATCTCCCTCCCGGGCGGGGTGGCATCCTCGCGGGACCCACTCCGGGCTTCCACGGTCGCGGACGGTAGCAGGCGCCGTATAACCGAGGCCTTCGGTTTACGTAGAGTCGACGCCTGCCGCCGCGATATTCCGCTTTCTGGAATGACAGCCTTGACGGCGTGTCGAATGAGGTGTCGCCGGCGACATGGCTGCCAGCTTGCCGCGGCCCCGCGGTGCGCGGGAGTGTCGGCCCCCCCGGCCAAGGACCGGCTTGTTGCCCATGCCTGTCGGCCGTGCAGAGGCGATGCCGGTCGCCTGGCGTTACCCGCCGGCGGGTTGGGCGCCCCAAGCCCTCAGCATCCGCCGAATGGCGGCCTGGGCGTTCACCTCCCGGCACACCTGCACCGTCCGACGTCCCGCGAGGAGGGTGGGCCGCGACAGCACGCGCTGATCCGCGACCGTCATACCGCGCGTCCATTCTCCCCGCGTCTCGATGCCGACGGGAAGTTGCACGGCCTGTACCAGTGCCGGATCGCAGGCCACCGCGACGGCAAGGGGGTCGTGCATCGGCGCTTCTGGACGGAAGCCCAGGCGTTCATAGGCTCGCATATAGGCCGTCAGGGTCTGGGCACAAAAGGCGGCTACCGGGCCTCCACCAGCCCGCAGGGCTGCGACTTGCGCCGTCCCCATGCAAACGTCCATGGTGACATCGAGACTGACCAGCGTCAGGGGCCACGGTGCGGCGAACACCGTCCGGGCCGCCTCCGGGTCGGCGGCGATGTTGAACTCGACCGTCGGTCCGACGTTCCCGGGCGCGGCGACGGCTCCGCCCATCACCACCACGTGCCGGGCATGGCGCGCGATGTCCCCGTCCAGGGCTAGGGCCAGGGCCAGGTTGGTCAGGGGACCGGTCGCCACAAGCGTGATGTGCCCGGGGCATGCGCGCAGGGTCCGAACCAGAATCTGGGCCGCGGGTTCTGCCTGCGGCCGTCTTCGCGCCGGTGGCAGCATTTCCGCGCATCCCCCGAGACCGTCGACGCCGTGGATCTGCCGTGCATCCGCGGTGGGGCCGGCCAGCGGCCCGGCCGCCCCGGCGCTCAGGGGGATCCGGCGGGCACCGGCTAGTTCCAGCACGCGCAGGGTGTTCTCCGTGGCCTGCGGCAGCGGGCAGTTTCCGGCGACGGTCGAGACGCCGATCAGGTTCGCCGCTGGATCGCCGAGAGCCAGTAGGAGGGCGAGGGCGTCGTCAATACCGGTGTCGCAATCGATCCAAAGGGGTGTCGATCTCTGTGGCAAGCGCGGCCACTCCTTCGCGCGGCGCGTGGGCCGCGGGGCCGGTGTTCGGGCCTGCGCGAGCCGCGCGCCACCGGCTGGGTTGCGCTGCAGCATTAGGGAACGCACCGGACCGGACCTGCCGCGGGAGGCGATCCGGGGAGGGATGCCGTCCGCCCGGCAGGATTGCCTGCGGGGGTGCCGAACCTGCGGCCATCCAGACAGGGGCTTCCGGGGATCGGAGGGCGCATGCCGTGGACAACGAGCGAACGAGCAAGGACCAGTTCATCGAATTCATACCCAACGTGCCTCAGACGGCGCCCCCGCCCACCGATGCGCCTGGGCCCGGCCGCTCGCGCATTCGTGCCGCCGGGCCGAAGTCCGATTCCGCACCCATGACCTTCCGCCTTCCCCCCGCCGCGCTGGGGCGTTGGGAAGCCGGGGCGGCGCGGGCGGCGGCGGACGATGGTGGGCAGACCCCGGGTTCGCGCCGTTTGGCGCCTCCGCGGGCGGAGGCGCCAACGCCCTCCAATGACTTCCAGACGGCTACCGTTTCCGCCGGGCGGGATGCGCACGTCTCCGTGGCAGGGCCTGTGCGGCGGGGTGTTGCCGGGGTCCGTCCGGCGGTGCCGCCGTCCAGGGAGGAGCAGCGAGACACCCGGAGCGGCTATCAGGACGAATGGCTCAACACCGCCCGGCGGGCGGAGACGCCGCTGCATGTGATGCTGACCAACGGTGCGACGGTCAGCGGTCGGCTGATCAACTTCGACACCTACAGCCTGATCGTGGAAGCAGAGCAGGAAACGATTCTCCTCTTCAAGCACGCGATCTGCCTCGTTCGTCCGCAGGCCTTGGCTCCCCCGGAGCAGGGGCAGGGGCCCGGAGGGTAAGAGAGGCGCGGACCACAGGGGGTACGGCCCGCCGGACCGGTTCGTTCCGAGGCGGCCTGCATGTCCCTGGTCTGCGCGGAGCGCACTCCGACATCGGGCCTTCCGCCCGTTTGTCAGCCGGTCGCGGGCGACGTGACTGGCGGGATGCGTGTTCCGTGCCCAGGGAGGCCGCGCCCGGCAAGCGGGGCTAACTACAGCCGCACGGACGCGCCGTTGTGCGGACCACCGAGGGCGTGCGCGGCGTCGGCGGCCGCGCACGCGAGCACGCCCTCACGCGGGCCGGTGCGCAGCGGCCTGCGGGCGGCAAGAATGCACGGCTGTACCCGGATCCTGGATCGCAATCCCAATTCGGGCGGCAGGACGCCAGCGTCTGCCGCGCGCTGCACAACCTCCGCGGCCCGGCGCGCCTGGGCCAGGAGCCGGCTGAGGCCGTCGGTGGTGTCCCCGGGCCGCGGAGGATTTGTCGAACCATCGATCGTGACGGCAAAGGCGATCCCGTCCGGGCGGACCACCAAATGGTCGACGACGACTGGCCGTCCCGCCCCACGGACGCGGATGCGCCCGCTCACACGATGGCCGGGAGGTAGGGAAGCCAGGGCGGTGCGGGTCGCTTCCCGGGCCTGCACCACCTGCAATACGGTCACGATTTCTCCGGCCAGGAACAGTGCTGCCGCGGCTGTAGCGACGGCGGCCATGAGCATGGCCGTCCCACCGCCATGGGTACTGGTGCGGAAGATCATCCCCACCAGTAGGGCCAGCAGGCAGAGGGCGCCGGCACTCACCCACAGCCATGCCCGCCGCTGCCTGTGCGGTACCCATCCCTGGCGCGCCTGTTCAGGCATGGTGCCGGCACCTCCCTTCGCCTCGGGGTCCGTTGCTTCCCCCGCATGTGCGGCGGGCTGCCGGCTCCCCGCAGTTCAGCGTACCGCCGGGAGTGGTGACCGTCCACCGGGGCCGTTGTGGTCGGTCACCACTCCCGACCGTTGGGCTGCGGTGGGCCGAGCCCGGGCAACGGTTGTGGTCGCCGCCGGCGGGCCTTGCTGACCGGCTGAGCCGTTACGCCGGGATGATCGAGTCCAGAAAGGTCAGGTTTTCGCGCCCCGCCTTCGGGTGCCTGCGCGCCAAGGCTCCGGCGCTCGCGATGAGGGTGAGGGCGTACCGATCCCGCGTCGCCGGCTTCTTCCACTCTGGCCGCCCGCTCTCCCCGAGGACCTCGGCGACCTGGCCGATCAGCCAATCGATCACCTGGCGCATGACCGCAGGATCGCCCCCGGCCGGAAGGCGTTGGCCACTGGTGGCCATGGCCTCGATCTCCGTCCAGATCGGCGTGTTCTCCGTCACGTACCCCATCTGAGCTTCGAGAATGCCAGTGATCCGTTTGCGCCAGTCGATACCTGTGTCGGCACGGAGCGCGAGGACCCGCTGTTCCACCTTGTCCCACTTGTCATAGAGGATCTTGAGGAAAAGGCCCCACTTGTTGGGAAAATAGTTGTAGATCGTCCCGACCGCGATTCCGGCACGCTGCGCGATGGTGCGCATCTCTGCCCGTTCGAAGCCGCTTTCGCGGAACACTTGATCGGCCGCGCGCAGAATACTGGAGGCGATTGCGTCGGATCCGGCCATCCCTGTGCCACTCCCTAGATCGGACTATCTAAGAACCATCGTATCAAACAATTTCACTCGTGGTCAACCTGAGAGCGCACGTGGGTGCATCCGTTGAGAACGCGCGTCATGACAGGATTTATAGTTGCTAGAGAATGCCGCGGACATAGGTACAGAAGCCACTGCGCCAGTTTGAATTTGTCACAAACGGGTGATGTTTTTCCGGAGACACCCGCTGCTGAGCATTCATTTTCTGGTCCGTTCCCGTGTACCCGCGCAAGTATTCCCGGCCTTGGCCCCTTCCGCACGCCAGGTCGTCGGGCGGTCGTCCCTTACCGCTGGGCCGGTGTCGGGGCGGTCCACACGTACGGGCCGGTGAGCCGGGTGGGCCAGGGCAGTCCGCGGGCCGCCACCGCAGCCGGGCGCATCCATGCCGGCTCCGTGCGGCAGCCTGCGGTTTGGCCCTGCGCGTCCACCGCGGCTGCGGACCCGGCGGACGCGCGGGGGCTGTCTCAGTCTAACGTCCGGTCTCCGCCGCCAGAGCACGTGCCAGGATACCCATGGCTTCGTCGACCTGGGCCTCGGCGATGATCAGCGGGGCCAGCACCCGGATGACGTTGCCGTAGATCCCCGCCCTGAGAAAGACGGCGCCCTCCTGGATGGCGCGTCGCAGCACACCAGTGGTGAGATCGGCCGCAGGCGTCTTGCTCTGCCGGTCTTCCACCAGTTCGATGGCCATCATCGCGCCCAGGCCGCGCACGTCGCCGATCTGCGGGAATCGCTCCTGGAGCCGGAGGAAGTGCTGGCGGATGTGCCGCCCAAGGAGTTCCGCCCGTGCGGGAAGGCCCTGACGTTCCATCGCCGCTACCACGGCGAGTCCGGCGGCGCACGCGACAGGGTTGCCGACGTAGGTGCCGCCGATGGTCGAGTCGGCCGGAGCATCCAAGATCTCAGCCCGACCGATCACCCCCGAGAGCGGCATTCCCGCCGCCATGGACTTGGCGACCACAAGCAGATCGGGTTCCAGGCCGAAATGTTCGGACGCGAAGAAACGCCCGGTCCGGCCGAACCCGGTCTGCACCTCGTCGGCAATGAGCACAATGCCGCGGGCGCGGCAGACAGACTGCACCCGTTGCACAAAATCCACCGGCGGTACAACGAAACCGCCCTCACCCTGGATGGGTTCAAGTATGACGGCCGCCACCGATTCGGAGGCGACCTGGGTGGTGAAGATGCGCTCGAACGCATCAGCACAGGCGAGGCCGTATTCGGCCGCTGACATCCCGGCTGGCGCGCGGTACGTGTACGGGTACGGGGCTCGGTACACCTCGGGCGCGAACGGTCCGAAACCGGCCTTATAAGGATGGGTTTTGCTCGTCAACGTCATGGCCAGCAGGGTCCGTCCGTGGAAGGCGCCGCTGAAGGCCACCACAGCCTGCCTGCCGGTATAGGCCCGCGCGAATTTTATCGCGTTCTCCACGGCCTCCGCACCCGAGTTGAAGAATGCGGCTTTCTTCGGACCTGTGCCCGGCGCCAGCGCCACCAGGCGTTCCGCGAGTTCAACATACGGTTCGTACGGGATGATGGTGAAATCCGTATGCGCAAACCGATCGATCTGCGCGTGCATGGCCGCCCGCACGCCAGGGTCGGAATGTCCGACGTTGAGACAACCGATGCCTCCGGACATATCAATGAATGTATTACCGTCGACGTCGGTGACCAGGGCCCCCTCAGCCGAGGCGATCACCACCGGAACGTGCACCGACAGCGCCGCCGGTACCACTGCTTCCTTGCGCGCGAGGATCGCCTGCGAGCGCGGGCCGGGAATGGTGGTGCGGCGAACGATGGACTCCACGGGGCACCTCCTCCTGAACATGAAGGCATGGCAAGGCCAGGGGACTTCGGGCCGCACGCCCTGCGGCCTGCCTCCCGTATCCGTTACCGGGGTGCGACCACGCGGTTGCATGGTGGCGCCAGCAGGCCGCACGGGTGCAGCATGTCCCGGCCGCGCGTCGCTCCGCGCGTGATCCCCGGCTGTTAGCATACGCCGTGGTGCTTCGGCGACAAGCGCTGCGGTCCGGTCCGGGGCTGTGACCCGGTACCGGCGCGCCGTTGACTCCAGATCGGCGACGTGGTACGTTCGCCCGCGCCACCGATGTTCCATGACCGAATTAATCGGTGGCGAAACAATTGCCGGGCGGGGGAGGCGCGAGGGTGGAGGGATGTCCGGATGCGGCTCCCTTGGTGTGGGAATTTTTTCAGGAATTCGCGCACGACCTGCGGCGCGGCATGGAACCTGCCCTGCAGGCCGGCGGGCTGGTGTCGATACTGCAGGTGGTGATGCTGGGCGTGCTGACCAGGAAAGGTCCCCAACGTCTGGTGGACCTCAGCCGATTGATGAATGTGCCGACCAGCACGCTTTCGGAGCTATCCGACCGGCTGGTGACCGAAGGATTGGTGACACGACGGCCCAACCCGGAGGACCGCCGCAGCGTGGTGCTGGCGGTGACCGCCTCCGGGAGGCGGACACTCGCCGCCGTCCGCGCCGAGGGGGCCGCCCATGTTGGGAGGGTCCTGCGCCGGATGGACCGCGAAGTGCTCGACGGATTGCTGCGGGGTGTCCGGGGGCTGCGGGACGCGGTGGCCGCCGAACGGGCGGAATCGGGTGCCGCAGCCGACGGGTCTTCGCCCTGCCTGTAGACGGGGCCCGTAGCGCCGGCCCGGACGCGGTTCGGCCCGGGACGGGGCGGTTCGGATGCCGCTACGGCCGCCGGGTCCGCCGGATGTGTGTCGGTGCGGTCGCTGAGTTCGGTGTCGGCCGCCAAGAGCAGTATCCGCCGGGCGGGTGTGGCGGACGGATCGCTGCGGCTCGAGCCCGCGATGCTTGGACACAGATGCATCGGCCCGCCCTGTGGCGGGGTCAGGGGCGGGAGTCGCGCGTGGCTGGGCGGGTATGGTTCAACGCTATGATGGTGGACGGCGGGGAAGCCCGCGCAGGACTTTTGCAGGGGTCCCGTAGGCGGGGAGGAACGACCGGATGCAGAGAACGGGTCGGGCGATCCTGGTGCAGGTCGCCATCTTCGTGGTGATCGTCGCGGCGGCGGCCATCGCCGTGTCCTTCTGGTATCAGGGCCAGTACTACGTCTCGTCGCAGGACGCCCAGGTGACCGCACCCATGGCCCCGGTCGGCTCCCTGGTGACCGGAACGCTCTCCAACTGGAAGGTAAACGTGGGTACTGCCGTCTCCTCCGGGGAAATCATGGGCGCCGTGGTACCGGCCGCTACGGCGGCGCCCAGGGCAGCCGCGGCGGGCTCGGGCGCCGCCACGGCTCCGGCCTCCGTCGCCATCGTCGCACCATTTGCCGGCACAGTTGTCGAGAATCAGGCGGTGGCCGGTGAAACAGTGACCCCTGGGGAAGCGCTTGCCTACGTCGCCGATCTGCGCGCCACGACCATCACCGCCTACATCAAAGAGACCGCGATTCGTAACATCGCCGCGGGACAGAGGGTGGATGTGACCATCGACGCCTTTCCGGGCACGAAGTTCGTAGGTCAGGTCGAGAACGTCGGGTTGGCGACGGCGTCCACGTTTTCGCTCCTACCCACCTCGACCCAGAGCGGCAGTTTCACCAAGGTGACCCAACGCATCCCTGTGGTGATCACCCTGGACGGCACCATCGCCGGCCTGGTCCCGGGCGAGAGCGCATCGGTCCGGATCCACATCCGTTAGTCTGCGGGAGGCGGGAGCGTGGGGGGAGACGCCGAGCTGGTCCCGGCCGGTGGAGCCGTCGGCGGCGCGGCGCGGCGGGGGAGGGATGGCGCAGGCGGGGCGGGAGCCCGCGAACGGCCGCGGAGCGGAGGGGGAGCGGCGGAGGATCCCGCCCCCCTGCAGAACTGGGGCCTGCCCATGGTGGCGCTGGTGGTGGGGGCCTTCATGGCCCTGATGGATTCCAGCATCGTCAACGTCGCCATCCCGACCATGGAGCACGTGTTCGGTGTGAACACCTCCCAGGTCGAATGGGTGGTGACGATTTACCTCCTGGCGCTCGGTGTGGTCGTTCCGGCTTCCGGGTGGCTGGGCGACCGGCTCGGATTCAAGCGTCTCTACCTATACTCCCTGCTGCTGTTCGTGGTGGGCTCCGGACTCTGCGCCGTGTCGTGGAGCCTGCCTGTACTCATCGGCGCCCGGGTGATCCAGGCTCTGGGCGGCGGGATGATCATGCCCACCACCATGTCCATGGTCTACCGCCTGATTCCCCGCGACAAACTTGGCGTGGCGTCCGGGTTCTTCGGCATGTCGATGCTGCTGGCACCGGCGATCGGTCCGACCCTGGGCGGATACCTGGTGGAGTATGTGGACTGGCGCTGGATCTTCACGGTCAACCTGCCCATCGGTGTCATCGGCCTTGTGCTGGCGACCTCGGTCCTGCCGGAATTTCGGGCCAGGGACGCCGGGCCCTTTGACAATTGGGGTTTTTTCACCTCGGCCGGCGGCCTCTTCGCCCTGCTGCTGGCCCTGAGTGAAGGCAGCACCTGGGGATGGTCCTCAGAAGGTGTCACGTGGCTCGTTTTCGCCAGCGGAGTGCTCCTGATCGCCTTTGTTTGGGTGGAATTGTCCCTTGAACGCCCACTTCTCGACTTGCGCGTATTCCGCTACGGCTCTTTCACCGCGAGCATCCTTTTTGTGGTGGGCCTCAACGTCGCGCTCTTCGCCGGTGCCTTCTTCATCCCGGTGTACCTGCAGTTGGTGCGGAACATGGGTGCGCTGCAGACCGGGCTGATCCTGATGCCCGGGGCGCTGGCGACCGGGGTGATGATGCCGATCGCGGGTCGGATCTATGATCGCGCCGGTCCGGTCCCATCCGTCCTGGCCGGTACCGCAATCCTCACCCTGGGGACGTATCTG
Organism: Bacillota bacterium; assembly: GCA_021803205.1. Taxonomy (GTDB): domain Bacteria; phylum Bacillota; class Sulfobacillia; order RBS10-35; family JAJYVN01; genus JAJZMB01. Next base: position 10,268 of record JAJZMB010000049.1, read on the forward strand.
CTCCACGCCATGTCCCTGACCACCGGGCCCGGGGCCATCGTCTGGTGGATGGTGATCCGTGGTCTAGGGATGGGAATGGCGATGATGCCGGCCACCACGGCGGGGATGTCCGTGATCCCGCCCGCGTTGGTGGGTCGCGCTTCGGCGCTCAACAACATCGTGATGCGCGTGGCCGGTTCGTTCGGTATCGCCGTGCTGACGGTGGTCCTGGATAACGGCGTGATCAGCCATTCCGTCGCGCTCGGCGCCCAATACCTCCCCGGCACGGTGCGCGGGCTGGCCCTGCAGCAGGCCGTGGCCCGGGCGGGGAGCGCGGCGCCGACCGCGCTGGCGCAGTTGATCGGCTATGTTCAGGGCCTGGCCTTCACACGCAGCATGGACGGCCTGTTCGTCTCCCTGGCGCTGGTGTCGGCGATCAGCGTCATACCGGTGTTCTTTCTGCACAAGGCCGGCGAGCCGGCCGGCGAGGTGCCGCGGCCCGGCCCGGTCATGGAATAGCGCAGGGCTGGCGGGGGTGTCCAGAGGAGACGGAGGGTCGGGCGGATGGGCGGAATCGACCTGCTCCTTGCCGCCGTCTTTGCGTCGCTGACCGTCCTGATGGTCGTCGACCGCCGTCTGGCGATGACCATGCCGGGCGTTCCCGCTGTGGCTACCGAGCCGGATCACGCGCCCGCGCGCGGGTTGGCCGGGCCAGCAGCGAGTCTGGACGGGGCGGGGATAGGGCTGTCCCAGCTTGGCGCGCATACAGAGGGCTGGGCGTTGATGGGACCCTCAGGCACCGTGGTGGCCACAAACCTCCCCGAACGCGCCGCCTTGCTGGCCGGCGCCTGCGCGGTCCTGCGTCTGGCGGGCGACTCGGCCGTGGACGCGCACCTGCAACCGTGGCACACAGTGACTCTCGAAGGACCGCGTGGGTTCCTTCTTGGGCAAATGTCCCCCAGGGGTGCCGTTCTGGCGGTATTGGCGCGTCGGGATGCCGATCGGGGCGACCTGCGGCAGGCGATGCGGAGCGCCCTGCTCGAGGTGGAGCATCGCTGGGACGAGTTGGTCTCTCCGGCACCGCAGCCGCTGCCCGAACGCGTCGTGCCGGCAACCCTTGCTGCGGAGGCCGCAACGTTCTCGCCCTATACTCCCCTTGATTGAGCCGAGGCGGTGCCAGTGGCCGGTTCGGGCTGATCGGTGCGGCCCCGCGCGGGCTCGGATTCCCGCCCGTCTCCGGAGGTGGCAACGGAGCCGCAGCGTTGCGGCTCCGTTGCCGGGATGTTCAGCGGGGGCAGGCGGGGGTTCAGCCGGCGGCCTCGCGCCTAGGTCCCGCCGGCCGGGGTTCCGGGAGCCTCGGTTTCGGTTGCCGCCGCGAGGCGCGCGAGTCTGCAAGTGCCCGTCAGTTCCTGGCGAACGGTCCGCCGACCGGTGCCTCTGGAGTCGGGGGTGGTGGCGGCGGCGGGTTGACCACCGGGCACTGCGGCGGGTAGAGCGGCGACGGTGGACAGGCGAAGGGCGGGGACGGGGAGACGACGCAGGGGGCAGGTACGCAGAAGCCGTATGTCGGGACCAGGAGCTTAACCAAAGCCGTCGATTGGATCAACAGGCAGAGATTCACCGGGCAGCAGACCTGCCCGCCGATGATCACGCAGGGACCGACTGAGGTCGCCGGCGCGCTGCAACCGACGCTGACGCCCTCCGGGGCGCACAGGGTGACAGTTTCAAAGAAGAAGAACTGCCCGTCGAAGCTGCAGAGCGTGGACCCGTCCGGTGCGGTGATGGTGAGTCCGACCGTCACCGTGACCAGGAGCGTGACGTTGGCGAAGCCGCCCGAGTTCGCGATCGGCGTGATGCTCTGAGTGGTGCATTCGACCTGGCTGACGCTCCCTGTTGCGCTGCTACCCGTGGGCACCGTGCCGCAACTCGCCGGGACTGGAAAACAGCTGTTCTCGCGTGATTCGGTCTGAAAGCAGAAGTCGTAGACTTTGGTGACCTCGATGCAGTCGATTTCGGTGGGGGCCGGACAGCCTCCGCTCCCACACGGACCGGGGGTGACCTGCTCCGCCATGACTCCCACTGCCCTCCTTCCCGGGGCCGCTTCCGGCCGCCCGATTCCGTACTTGGGGGATGATCGGTGCGGCAGGCCGCGCGGCTGTCCGCGCCTGCGCCCCGTGGGTCGGCCCCAGGCTATGCGTGTCATCCTCGCGGTGTGAGCAGGGTGGCGCTCCCTGGGGCACGGCGGGGACAGTCCGTCCGAGTGCCGGGGGGCGCGGTGGGGCAGGCCGTCCCGGACGGGCTGCCAGGGGTGGCGGCGCCCATGGGTATCCGTTCACGCCTTGCGCCCTAGGCCGCAGGGCGGTTCGGTCCCGCGCAAGCCGGGCGGAGACGCGGCTTGGCTGCAGCGCTGGGGGGGCTTGCCGCCTGCCGGTCAGCAGTTGTTCCGGGATCGGACGGGTGCCGAGTGCACGGTTACCCATGCCAGCGGCGCGCCAAGCACGCAGCTGGCAGAGGCGAGCGTGGCGCTGGCGTCGCAACCGCCCCGGGGTCGGTTCCGGCGCGCAAAGACACGGCGAGAGCAGGAGGACACAGGGAGGCGCTCGAAAGAGGAGCCAGGAGGCGAACAGCGTCCAGGCATGTGGAAGGACGCTGCGGGGGTCTGTCTGCGTGCCGGACGCGAACCACGTGCCTTGGTGGGAAGAGGGGCACCGGGATCGGGGGCCTCGAACAAGCGGACTTTTGCAGCAGCCACCCAGCTCCCGCAACGGCTGCGCAGGGCCGTAATTCCTGCGACCTCGAGAGCGCCACCATCGTCGGCGCCCACCGGCGCCCGGTGCGGTTGCGCCGGGTCCCCATGCCACGGTGCGGATCAGCGCGAGATGCCTTATATGGGCACCGATGCCGCATGCGTCCTGGGGCGGTCCCATACCGAACAATTTCAAGGCCGAAAGGAGTGAAGGCCTGGTCGAGTGGCTGCCGTGGGAGGTCCGGGTGGTCCACGGTGCCGCGGAACGGGATGACCAGGCCACCAGCGCGTGTGCAATGTGGCGAACAACGGCAATCAGGCGAGATGCGCATGAAGACCTCTGGGCAGTTGCGCGCGGAAACAGCGGGGCAGTCCGGGGATCCGATCTCGGACGATCTGGTTCGGCAGACGGAACTGCTCATCAGCGGGGTCCTGCGCGGGGGGGTCATTCTCAGCGCGATCGTCATCCTGGTAGGCATTGTGGACTTCTATACGCGGAGGATCGGCGGTCGGCCGGTGTCGTTCGCCTTCGCGCACAGCCTGCCCGGCGTGTTCCAGGACGTGGTCCGTGGAGAACCGCTGGCCATAGTCGCGCTCGGGCTGCTCATCCTGCTGGCCACGCCCGTGTTGCGCGTCGCCGTGTCCATCCTGGCCTTCGCTGTGGAGCGGGACGGGTTATACGTCGTGATCACGAGCATCGTCCTCAGCATCCTGCTGTTCAGCATCATCGTGGTCGGGGCTGTACTTGGCCATGGAACGCATGCGCACGAGGTGCATTCAAGTATATCCTTCTTCGTCTTTATCTTCCTCGGCTCGCTCTTTGCGGGCTTCGTGGGTTCTCTGGTGGGACTCGGCGGCGGTGTGTTCGTCGTCCCGTTGTTGACCACTGCCTTTGGCGTGCCGATCCAGTCCGCCATAGGTGCCTCCATCGTGTCGGTGATCGCCACGTCGAGCGGTGCGGCGGCTGCCTACGTCCGTGACCGCATGACCAACATGCGGGTCGGCATGTTCCTGGAAATCGCGACGACAGTCGGCGCGGTCAGCGGTGCCCTTCTTGCCACCATCGTCGACCCATCGGTGCTGTTTGTCATCTTCGGCTTGGTGTTGATCTTCTCGGTGCTTCCGCTAGTTGTGCGCCTCGGTGAGGAATTGCCGACCGGAGTCTCCGACGACCGGTTCAGCAAGCGGTTGCGCTTGGCCGCCACCTATCCTGATCAGCGTCTCGAGCGGGACGTGAGTTACTCAGTCACGGGCGTGCCCGCAGGGTTCGGCATGATGTATGTCGCAGGGGCCATCTCCGGCCTGCTCGGCATCGGAAGCGGGACGTTCAAGGTGTTGGCCATGGATGCCGCGATGCGGCTGCCGATGAAGGTGTCCACCACGACCAGCAACTTTATGATCGGTGTCACGGCGGCCGCCAGTGCGGGTATTTACTTTCAGCGCGGTGATATCGATCCGGTGATCGCGGCGCCGGTGGCCCTGGGCGTGCTGCTGGGCGCCACGATGGGCGCCGTGACCCTGCCCCGCCTGTCCAACGCATGGGTGCGCAAGGTCTTCATTCCCGTGATCGTCCTGGTGGGTATCGAGATGCTGCTGCGCGGCGTGGGCATCGCTTGACCAAGGCCTTGACCCGTGTTCTGGCCGTGGGCGCGCAGAGGGGTGCCGCCAGGGAGGAAGACGTTCACCCTGGGTAGTCTCCGTCTGTCGCGGCCGAGCCCACGGCGGCGTGCGGCTGTTGGGAGAAGGAAGATGTGTTTGGGATCTGGCTCGCCGTCAGCCGCGAGGGCATCTGGCGGTTGGTCAACGGACGCATGAACAGGATCTTGGGCACCGCGCATTGGCGGGACCAGGGCTGCAGGAATCTGACCGGGCGTTTCGAGACCCTTTACGCTTCTCGCTGAACCGCCGGATGTGAAACGGCACGTTCGGTGGTGTGGGAGGACGGGGGGCGCGACGCCTCCCTCCTACCCGATTGTTCCGCGGTCTCATGCGGCCGGTACGCCGTCCGGACCGGAAGGGCCAGCCAGGGCTCGGCATCCAGAAGCCTGGGGCCACAGAGAGGGGATGCGGGCTTTGCCATCCTGGGAATATCGTCTGGAAACCGTTCCGGCCCCGGAAGCCCTCGCCCTGCTCGGCCGCGAAGGATGGGAACTGGTCGGGCTCGACGGCGGGCAGGCCTATTTCAAGCGTCCCATTCCCTCCTATCGCGAGCGCGTCACCCTGGCACAACGGCAGCGCGCCCTGCAGACACGGCCGGAATCCGACGCCGTCGTTCCGCGCCTACTACATCCCGAGGCGTATCGTGTCTTCGCCGCCGCGGGGCACACCGATCTGCTGACGATCTGCGACCGCGGATTTCCAGTGCCCCTCGGGCCAGAGCGCTGTGATCTGGCGGTCGCCGATGACCTGCCGACCGTCCCAGACATCCTGCGTCTGATCCGTGCTTTGTTCCCACCGGATCGGCTGGTCCTACCCGCTGAGGTCCGGGAAGTCGCCCCGCAGCGGGTGCCTCAACTCCGGAGCCTGCTGCCGCATACCACGTTCGACTTCGTGCCACACACGGAGTTCAAGGAATTGGCCGCGACGGCACGGGCAACGGTGCGTACCGGGGACTCCGTTCCGTACGCCAATGTGATCTGGGTGGGTTGAGCATCTACTGCACACGTCCGCTTTGGCGAGAGCCCTTGCGCGACGGCGGACCCGCTGCGCCGCCCACTAAAGGCTCATGCCCCATGGCCGTGGGGCACATCCGGTCTACGGGCAGGCAGGAAGCCACGTCCGATGGGCCTGTGCATGCAGTCCGCTGTGCTCATCCCGCTCGGCGTGTTCCGTAAACGCAGCATCGCCCGGCGGACGGCGTACCCACGGGGCAGGGTGGAAACGGATGTCCCGATGGCGGTTTCGGCCGGCGCTGGGCGTCTGCGCGGGCGGCGTCGGGGTGCGCCTGCCCGGCGGAATCGCTGCCGGCCATCGTCGGAAAGGAGGCGGGCTGTATGCGACGCGCCGGCTTCCGGGTCGTCTCCGCCCTTGCCGTCGGTGCGGCCCTGGCGTGCGGTTGTGCCCACGCCGGTTCGAGTGGATCTGGTGGTGGGAAGATCGTTCCGGCGCACCTGCATTTCCCGGCCTCGCCGTTCGTCATCCGCGGCGTGGTAGAGGGCTTTTACGGGCCGCCGTGGTCGACTGGGGCGACCAGAGACGTTTTGACGTTCATGGGTGCGCGCGGAATGAACACCTTCGTCTATGCCCCCAAGTTCGATCCCTATCAGCGCGCGGAATGGAAAAAGCCTTACCCTGCGGCGCAGTTGGCGGCGTTGCGCCTTCTGGTGGGTGATGCGGCGCGGCAGGGCATCACCTTCGTGTACTCGATCAGCCCGGGGCTGTCCATCACTTACTCGAGTGCGGCGGATCGGTCACTTCTGCTTGCCAAGATCAGGCAATTGAGGGGTATCGGGATCCACGCCTTCATGCTCTCGTTTGACGACCTCGGCAACGATCAACTGGACCCGGCGGACGCGGCGGCCTATCCCGGGGGGCTCGGGCAGGCCCAGGTCTCTCTGGCCAACAGCGTCTTCGCGGCGGCTCGGCGGGCGGAGCCTCGTTTCTCGCTGTTGTTCACGCCGACGGAGTACTGGGGCGTCAGGGACGACGCATACTCGCGCGCGCTGGCAGGGCTCGCTCCGGCGATCGACGTGGTGTGGACGGGTCCAGGTGTCGTCTCGCCGGAGATCACGCTGGCCCAGGCGCGAATGTACGGCGCCATCGTGGGACGGAAGCCGGTCGTCTGGTACAATTATCCGGCCAACGACTGGACGGTGCCCAAGGACGGGTTCAACGCGTCCGTGGTGCAGCCGCGGACCCTCTTCATGGGACCCGTGCACGGTTTGGCCCCCGACCTGGCGGAGGGGGTGCGCGGGATCCTCGCCAATCCTATGCTGCAGGCGCACGCTTCGGAGATCCCACTGGCGAGCCTTGCGGCCTATCTGGACGATCCCCTGGCCGTGGCATCGTCCTCCGCGTCCGCTCCGGCACCGATAGCGCAAGATCGTGCCTTCACTCCCGAGTCCGCGTGGGCCGTGGCGGTCGCCGCGGCGGGCGGTCCGGCCCACGCGGCGCTGCTGCAGTTCTGCCAAGCGCAAGAGCCGTATCCGACCATCTCGCCGACGGGCGTATATGGCTGGTCTTCGACCGATCCGTCGATCGATGTCGCGGAGGATCGACTGCTGGCGGCGTACCGGGCAGCACCCGCAGTGGCCATGGCTTCGGCGGCCGCCGCCAGCTTGCGCGCCATCTTTACCGGTTGGATGCAGGGCCCGGTCCAACTGGCGCCGGGCCGGTTGGCGGATGCGCGACTGGGGGAGGAGATCGCACCCTGGGTGCGCTGGATGCCGCGAGACGGCGAGGCGGGGCTCGATGCCCTGGCCCTGCTTCGGGCGACGGCAGGCGGGGATGCGCCGGCGAAGAATCTGCTGCTTGCCGCGGTTCGCCAGGATGAGACCACGTTGGCCACACAGCCCGTCGAGTTCGGTGGCCATCTGTCCAGCTTCCTGACCAGGGCGACGGCGGCAGCGGAGGCACGGACCCCCGCGCGCACGGGTTGAGTCGGTCCCGCGGGCGGCTGGTCCGAGCTGCGGAAATGGAGGCGTACACTTGCGCGCCCTGGTGTGGCACGGTCCCCGTTCGCTGACGCTGGAACAGGTGCCAGAGCCGCGGCCGGCTGCCGGCGAGGTGCTGCTACGGCCGATCGCTGTCGGTATCTGCGGTTCCGAACTTTCCGGCTACCTGGGAGAGAACAGCCTCCGGCAGCCGCCGCTGGTCATGGGCCACGAATTCTGTGCCGCTGTGGAGTCCGGGCCGCCCAAGAGCCGTTTCGTTTCCGGGCAGCGGGTGGTGGTGAACCCTCTGCTGAGCTGCGGGGCGTGTACGCACTGCCGCCGTGGGGAAGAAAACCTCTGCGCCGAGCGGCGCATCGTCGGCGCGGCGTGTCCCGGGGCCTTCGCGGACCTTGTCGTTGTGCCGGAGTCCGCCTGCCACGCCGTGCCGGAGAGTTTGCCCGACGAGTTGGCGGCCATGGTCGAGCCGCTGGCCTGCGCGGTGCGCACCGTCGAGTTGGGGCGGATCGGGGTCGCCGACAGCGTCCTGATCGTCGGGGCGGGTGCCATTGGTCTGTTTGCGCTGGCCGTTGCGCGACATGCCGGAGCGGGGGTGATCGCGGTCCTCGATCCCAACAGGCAGCGTTTGCAGACCGCGCACGCCTGGGGCGCGACGCACCTCTTGGACGCCCGGGAGGACGTAGCGGCCCAGATGCGGCGGCTTACCGGAGGCCTGGGCGCCGATGTGGCCATCGAGGCCGTCGGGATTGCCGCTACCCGGCGCACGGCGGTGTACGGAACGCGGCGCGGCGGCCGGGTGGTGTTCATCGGTCTGCACGAGCCGGAATCGGCCCTGCCGATCAACGAGATTGTGCGCAACGAGACGGAGATTGCCGGTTCCTTTTGCTATCGCTCCCGCACATTTGAGCGTGCGCTGGCGCTGCTCCGGGCGGGCCTGCTACCCCGGGGCGCCTGGCAGGAGGTCCGGCCGCTGGAGGCGGGCCCGGCATCGTTCGAAGAACTGCTGGCGGGCGCCGCCGCATCCAAGATCGTGCTGCGGGTGTGAGGGGCGGCGGATGTGGATGCGGGCACGCCCTGCCAGGGCGACGGATCAGCCGAGCAGCTCGGCGATATCCACCTCGCGGTTCTCCTTGGCGCTCTTCACCGCTGCGAAGACGAGCGCCAGCGAGCGCGGGTTGTCGCGACCGTTGCATTCCGGTTGCCGGCCTTCAGATACCGCGGTAAGGAACTCCAGAAGCACCGCGTCCTGCCCGCGTGGTGGCTGCGGGTCGAGGGGGATCTGTTCGCGCACCTGGCGGTCGCGCGGATAAACGTGCGTGTGCCAGAGTTGGTGGTGTCAACTGCTGCCCGATTTGCCTGACAAACCGCGACTATAGTGGACCCAGAAAACTGGACAGGCAGAGCGGGGGTCGATAAGCAATCCCGAACGGCGTGAGGAAGCACTATCCAGCCCAGTTCAAGGCCGAGGTTGTCCTCGAGATTCTGCGCGAGGAGAAGACACTGGCGCAGATCGCGGCGGAGCGGCACGTGCACCCGACGATGCTGCACCGGTGGCGGAACACGGTAATGAAGGAACTGCCCGAGGTGTTCGCCCGAGGGGAGCGGGGCGGCGCCGAGCGCGCCGAGCAAGAGAAGAAGGTCCATGAGTTGTACGCGGAAATCGGTCGCTTGAGCACGGAGCTCGAGTGGCTGAAAAAAAAAGGCATTCGTTTTGAGTAGGCAGGAGCGGCTGGACCTGCTAGAGCGCGGGGAAGGCGCGCTGCCGTTGAGCACCCAGGCACGGCTTCTGGGGCTGAACCGCTCCGGGCTGTACTACAAGCCGGTCGAGCCATCGGCGGATGAAGTGGCGCTCAAGCACCGGATCGATGAGATCTACACCAAGTGGCCCTTCTACGGCTCTCGGCGCATCACGGCGGAACTGTGCCGCGAGGGTCTGGTGGTGAACCGGAAGGCTATCCAGGGGCACATGCGGGACATGGGGATCGCCGGCGTCTGTCCCGGGCCGAACCTGAGCCGCCGGCGCCACGACCACCAGGTGTACCCGTACCTGCTGCGAGGCTTGAGCATCATGGCGCCGGACCAGGTGTGGGGCGTCGACCTGACCTACATCCGCATGCGGCGGACATGGATGTATCTGGTGGCGCTGATCGACTGGTTCGCGCGTTACGTTGTCGAGTGGGAGTTGGGCGACACGATGGAGGAGGAACTCGTGCTCGAGCCAGTACGGCGGGCCTTGGGCAAGGCGCGACCGGAGATCCTCAACAGCGACCAGGGCAGCCAGTTCACCGCGCCGGGGTACGTGGAGTTGG
>JAJZMB010000089.1 GCA_021803205.1 Bacillota bacterium
CTGACGGACCTGGCGATCTCCATGATCGACTACAATCGCGGCCTGTTCTCCGTGGACTACCCAGAGAATGCGCTCTTCCTGTTCGGCGACTACTCCCCCAGTGGCCTGGAGGCATTTACGCGCCAACTGACCAGCCAGGTGGGCAATCGCAACTGGTCGCGCTTGGCGATCATCCCGGCGGACCCGGAGTTCAAGGCGCAACTGCAGAAGCTGCGCGACACGCCGAAGGATATGGTATTTGACAGATTGTGGCAGTTGGTCATTGCCTTAAAAGCGGCGTCCTTCGGGATGCATCCCAGCGAAATCAACGCCGCCGGATATGAGTCCGAGGCGCCCGCGTTAAACCAGCCAAACGAGGAAAAGCAGATTGCCTACGCCAAGGAGGAGGGCTTGCACGGGCTCATCCAACACCTGGCGGATTGGCTGAACCGCGCCATCGTCACGCCGCGGTATCCCGACCTGCGCATGCGCTGGCACGTGCGACTGGACACCGAACGGGAGCGCGTGGAGCTCGCGAATCTGCGAGTCCAGCAATATGGGACGATCAACGAGGCGCGCAAGGCCGAGAACAAGAGCCCTATCGCCAAGCCCTGGGCCGACTACCCGATGCAGATCGCGGCAATCTACGCGCAGGCGGAGACGCAACAGCAGGCCCTGCAGATGCAGCAGAAGGCCGCGTCCCAACAGCAGGCCGCGGAGCGCGCTCACGAAACGGACATGGCCTCGCAGGAGTCCGCGGAGCGCTTGGCGGCGGGGGAATCCCGCCCCCGCGAGCAGTCGGGGCAGCAATCGTGGCCCCGAGGCAACGCCGGCCCCGTGAGGGGCGTCGGGCAGAAGCGGCGGCAGGCCAGCGCCGCAGCCCAGCGGGGCGCGACGGGCCTGCCGCGCACATCGACCGAGCACGGCCTGCAGGAGTCGGCGCGCCGCGTCGTCGTCTCGGCCCGCGGCATGCATGCGGAGGCTGACGACGGCCGCATCCGCCTGAAGGTTCGCGGCAGGACGTACCTGCTGGAGTCTGGCCCCTACGGCGCGACGTGGCGGGCGCCGAACGGCGCGGTGGTCCTCCATAGCGACCGCGTGCCGGACTCGCCGGAGGGTGCCGCCGCCGAGTTGGAGGAGGCGCTGGAGGATGCCCGGGGCGCGTGACCCCGGGCCGCGAATGGTGCCGTGGGAGCGGATGATCGCCAACCTGGCGGCGCAACAGCGGCTGGGCGGCCGGCCGTCGGAGTGGGCGATGGGCTTCGGCGACCCGGCCCTGGCGCGGGTTGAGGCCGGGGTTATCGCAGGCCAGGGCGTGCTGTCCCGCGCGTGGCTCCTCGCCGCGTGGCCGCTGCTGGCGCGGCTGCTGCGCTACCGCCGGCCAGCGGACCTGTCCCCGGCATACGCCGCTCTGGACGCCGGCCCGGAGGTGGCGGCCGCGCGGGAGATCGTGTCCCCGGCGTGGCAGGCCGGGGAGGCCCGGGCGAACGGTCCACCGGCCGTGGGAGCACCCGGGGCGCGAGCCATTCCCGGCGCCCGCGTCGAGTCCGTGTTCCCGCCGCCGCCCCAGGCCCGCGGCCCCGCCCCGGCGATTCCGCCCCCCGAGGTGCCCCAGCCGCCGGGTCGCCCCCCGCAGCCCCCGGAGCCATCAGAGCCGACCAGGCCGCCGCCCCCGTCTGGCCCCCCGCAACCACCGCGCCCCCCGGATGCCGCGGTCATGCGCCGCGCCGAGTGGTACGCGCGCACGTCGGCCGCGGCGAAGATGCGCGAGTGGGCGGACGGCATGCGCGACGACGTCCGCTGGCAGACGGTGCGGGCGCTGCGCGAGGGTGTCGGCCCGCGCGAGTTGGCCGGCCGGCTGACCGAGCGGTGGGAGAAACACGGCCAGAACTTCGCGCTGATCGCGGCGACCGAGTTGGCCGACGCCTACGCCGCCGGCATGCTCCTGGCGCTGGCCGAGGGGTCGTTCGTCACCGTCCCGCCGATCGGTGACGACCGCGTGTGCGCGCAATGCCGCGAACTGCTGGAGGCGCGCATCTTCGAGGTCCGCCACATCGCCCCGCCGCACCCCAGCCGCTTCGAGCGCGAGACGCAGGTGTGGCCCGGGAAGAGCAACATGGGCAAGCCCCGCGACCGCTGGGACCCGTGCATCACGCTGCACCCGCGGTGCAGGCACCTATTCGTTCCGTTCAGCCCCGCCCCCCGACGCCGCAAACGAGAGGACGAGTCATGATGGCGAAAGACCGTCTCATAATCCCCGGGCGCCCCACGCCCCCCGAGCATCCCCGCCAAGCCTATGTGACCGCACGCCAGCACAACCGGGCTATGGAGGAACTCGACCGCGCGCTGCGCTCGGCGGACACCGTCATGGCCGCCCAGCAGGCGGCCATGACGGACCTGCGCCAGCGATTCGGCGTGCTGGTGGCGCGGCACGAGGCCCTGGAGCGCCTGCTGTGCCAGGGCGATTCGGTGACGCGGGAGGCCCTGGAGCGCGAGGCCCAGCAGGTGGTCCGCGAGTGGCAAGCCCTGGCCGCGGCCGAGCAGGCCAAGGCCGACGGCACGCCGACCCCCGACCCCGACAACGCCACAGAGACGGCCGACGAGGAGTGCGGTGCCGATGGCGACGCAACCAACGGTCCCGGCCAGGCGACCGATCCCGATCCCCGATGAGAATGGCCGCATCGCGATGCGTGTTACGCGCGATGTCGCGCCCAAGCGCCCGGCATGGGCAATCCTGCGGTCATTTGTGCCCACGCTGCCGGACGTGCCGCCCGCGCGCGTCGTCGAGTGTCGCATGATCGGAGAACTGGCGGTCGCCGTGGCGCGCGAGGCCGTGGAACTCGCCAGGGGGTACGCGGTCGAGGAAGGGATTCCGCTCGTCTGGTCGGTGACGGAGGAGGAGCGGGAGGAGGAGGTCGAGTCCTACTACCGCCCCGGGGAGACCCTGGTTCGCACCGTGACGCGGCTCATCATCGAGGCCCACGCGCCTAATGCGGTAGCGCAGCCGCTCCCGCCCAACGTCCCGCCGCACACGGTGGCGCAGCCGCTGATGCCGCACGACGGCCCGCGCTGAGGAGGAGGGGTCCCCGATGACGCTGCGGACGGAGATGATCCTGCGCATCGCGCTGAGCGATGCCGAGGCGGCGGATGTAAGGGCCGTGCTGCTGCGCGGGCTGGAGGCGCAGGGAGGCGTGACG
>JAJZMB010000116.1:0-2488 GCA_021803205.1 Bacillota bacterium
TTCTGGTGGAGTTTCGCACAAAGCGTCCTCGGGGGCAGGAGATGGCGAGGGGGACAACAGTACGCTCGGCCAGCAGGCGAGGGCCGAGATGTGCTTGATTTGACGGACCCAGGGCGCTTGTGGGGGTGCAGTTACCCGGCGCGGGCGAGTGCGGCAACCAGTGTGGCGGTTATTTTGGCGAACTCGGGTGCCGCGGCCGTGATGGCGGAAAGGCGCTCGCGCCAGAGTGCAGCCCGTAGCGCGGTGAGTGCGTCAGCGAAGGAAGGCGAGCACTTGTTCGTATACCAGGGGCGGTCTGGCCACACCGGCTTGTCTGCACAGGCGCGGGTGAACCAGAGCCAGACGGTGGAGTGAAGCCAGAAGCCGACTGTGACGGTGCGGCTGGGACCACAGCGGCGCCAGGATTGCGGGTGCTGCAGGGTGAGGACCTGCTTGGCGTCGCGGAAGGTGACTTCGATGGGCCAGCGGTTGTTGTAGTCGGAGGCGACGGCTGCTGGGTCGGCGTGGATGTCGGTGGTGAAGAAGAAATCGTCATGCTCGTGGCCCTTGGGGTCACGGACGATCACCAGCAGGAGCGGCAGGTCGGCGGTCACGTCGTACCAGAGCACGACACGGGTCAGGAGCAGACGCTCGACGGTGCGGTCGCGCAAGGTGACGGAGGTGAGCCGCCACTGGTGGGGCGCGGCCGCGGCGGCGATCTGCGGCGGAGTCGGTAGGCGGGCGCCCTTCTTGCGGGGACGCCCGCGCTGGCCGGGTTGGCGGGGCGGGGGAAGATCGAAGATCGCGGCGTCGCGGCGCAAGCGGGAGGTGACGTGGGTCCGGGGCAGGCCGGCCTTGGCCAGGGATGCGTATGCTCCGTCGCCGATGAGCTTGAAGTGGCGGTCGGGCAGCCATTGGGCCAGTACCCGCACCATGGTGGCAGCCAGTGCGACATGGGACGGACCGCCCTTGGTGTAGAGGCGGAGGTTGACGGGGAGAGCCAGGGGCTGGCGGACATAGGGTAGCCGGACGCAGACGCACAGCAGAACAACGTTGAGGCCGAAGGCGTAGACGATCTTGCGCACGGTGGAACGGATGGGGTCGCGGAAGACGCCAGCGTCTTCAACCTGGCGCCCGGTCTTGTGGACGAGGGTGTCGTCGACCAGCAGGGTCAGCGGGTGCTGGGCGGGGCACAGCGACTCGATCAGTGGTACGGTCTGGCTGCGCCAGAGCCTGTCCGCCTTCCAAGCCGCGTCGCGGAAGAAGTAGTGGAATGCGTCGTGGGGGCGCTTGCGCTCGGGGTCGGCGGTGGGCATCATCCCGGTGATGGTACGGCGGACGGGACAGAGGATCCATCCAGAGGCGATCTGGCAGAAGATGCGGTACGCGGGGCGCGTGAAGGCGGCGGTGGTCATGGTCAACAGCGCCTGCCAGAGGAGGGCGTCGTCCATCACGAATGCCCCCGCTGGCGGGGGTCTGCCACCGGGTGGTCAGGCGCACAGAGCACCTGACGGAATAGGGGGTTCAGCGGGAAGACCCACACCGACTTGAAGGAGGTGGTAGGGCGGTTATGGATCCGGTCGCGCTTGCCGCGGCCCACCGTCTCGCCAACACAGGTCCAGTTGGCGGCACGGAAGCACGTACCGTCGAAGCGATCGCTCTCCACGAACGATTCCAGAAGAGCCGGCCGGTACCGGTAGCGGGCATCCCAGTCCCCGGGGAGTTGGCGGGCAGCCAGGGCGAGGATGCTGGAGGCCAGGAACTTCACCCGTACCCACGGGCAGATGAGGAACCGGGCCAGGTTCGCGACCAGATGCAGCCGGGACATGCGCTGTTCCGCGCTCCAGCCGATGAAGGCGTCCCGATCGTAGACGCTCCAGGCGGCCGCGCCGAAGCCGAGCGCGGCCAACAGGCGCCCGTCGGCGTAGACCAGGTAGCGGAGTTGCGCTCCTGCCAGGCGGCAGTACCCGGCGTAGTGGTAGCGTGCGATCAATTCGTTCCAGAGGCGCGACTGCTTGGGTGGGGTGACCAGTCGGAGTTCCAGGGGACCCAGATCGCCACGGCGTCCCTCTACGGGCGGCTGAGGGTCCGAGGCGGTCGTCAACACCGGTACCTTCCCCGGGGTTGGTCCGCGGTGCAGCGGCGGCGGCAGGTCGATCCAGCCGTCCGCGGCCATTCGCTTCAGGGCAACGCTGCAGGACATGACCTTCAGGCCGCCGTCGAGCTTCAGCCAGTTGAACCGCCGACATACCGCCTCAGCGATGGCCGTCCGGTGCGGCTTCTCCGGGGATGCGATGATGGCGCGGATGTCCTCAATGTCCCCAAGCGTGAAGTCCCGACCACAATAGCGCACTGATAGCATCTGGGGACGCGGCCATGTTGTGCTCATAGCCTACACGTTAGGAAACCCCATCCCCTATGTCCAGGGGCACCCACGTTCTGCTCCCTGCTCCGCCGGCCTACCCCCCCGCCTGCCTTAAATGTGCGAAACTCCACTTACCGTGACCGG
>JAJZMB010000116.1:2512-3175 GCA_021803205.1 Bacillota bacterium
CTTCAGGCCCCGTAACTTCGGTCTAGCCGCGCGTGCTCTGGCTCTATTGGCGGCTGCTGGGGCAGCACGTGCGCGCGCGGCTGACCTACGAAGCCGATTTCCTGCTGTCCATCGGCGCGTCGGCCCTCACGCGGGTGTTGGGCTTCGTCTTCCTGCAGGTCGTCTTCTCGCGCATCCCCGCGGTGCGCGGCGGGACGTTCTGGCAGGCCGCGTTCCTCTACGGGATCCTGCTCCTGGTGCGGGGCGTGGCGGTCGCCTTCGGGGAGGGGGAGTGGTCCCTGAGCGGCGCCATCCGCGAGGGTGATCTGGACCGGCTCCTGCTGCGGCCGCTGCCGGTGCTGGTCCAACTCTACGGCAGCGGCCCTTCTGGCAGTGATGGTTGTTGAGCACCTTCGTCCAAGCCGTCTGGGAGACGGTGTGCGACTCAGCCCCGAACACGACCTCGTTCTCGAGCGGACCCGTTGAAAATGCGTTTACCACAGCCAGTCTACCTCCCGGCGGCGAGAGTGCGCCTCGACGGGCGCCGCCGCTTGCCGATCCACCATATGCGTGGGGTGGACAGGTCGGTACACGCCGGCAGCCGCCAGCGTGACCTGCGCCCGCGGGGGGAGTCGCCAGGGGAACTGCAAGCGGGGAACGGCGGCCGAGCGCGGGCGCGCCTTC
>JAJZMB010000159.1 GCA_021803205.1 Bacillota bacterium
GGGCCCGGTCGCGTACTTCCAGCGGTACATGCCCGATCTCGTAACGACCAGGTTCGCGTTCCTGGATGCGTCCGCCGAACTGGGGGAATGCCTCCCGGAAGAAGCCTCCGATGAAATGCGGCTGCAGGCGCGCCGCATGCGCACGCTGCATGCGTTCCCGAATCTCCTGGACGGTGGCCGTGTCCAGGGCCCCACCCACCAGGGCCTGCTCGGCCTGGAGTTCGTGGATGCGCTTGAGGTCGAGGATGTGCTCCATCTCGGTCCGCAGGCGACTGCGGACCTCGGGATCGCGGCCGCGGCGGATGGCCTCGATCAGCAGATCCCGAAGGCTGCGCTCCGTAAAGGCCCGTCCGAGGACGTCAAACACATCCCCGGGGAGCGCGTGGCGCTCGGCTTCCAGCTTACGCAGCAGGGTCTCGAACACGTCCGCCTCGCGCGTGCCTGCCGCCAGCAGGCTCCACATATGGCAGTCCTCGTCCTGGCCGATGCGGTGCACGCGGCCGAAGCGTTGTTCAAGGCGATTCGGGTTCCACGGAAGATCGTAATTGATGACCAGATGCGCCCGCTGGAGGTTCACGCCCTCGCCCGCGGCATCGGTGGCGACCAGGATCCAGACATCCGGGTCTTGGAGGAAGCGTTCCTCCACGTTCCTGCGTTCCTGGCGGTCCATGCCGCCCTGGATCGTGACCACGGCCTCGGGCCGGCCAAGCAGGTCGCGGATGTTGTTGCTCAGGTATGTGAGGGTGTCCCGGTGTTCGGTGAAGATGATCAACTTGTGGCGGCGATTGTCGGGGGTGAACATCAGCGGGTTGTCTTGCAAGAGCCCAGACAACTCTCGCCACTTGCTGTCGATCCGGCTCTGCCGGACGGCGCCGGCCTGCACGATGAGCCGATCCAACTCGGCGATCTCCAACCGCAGTTCCTCGATGGTGGTCGCGGCGGTGGCGGCGGCGGCCACCTCGTCCTCCGCGGCCTCGCGCTCTTCGGCGGTGTCGTCGTCCTCATCGTGCGTCTCGTCGTCCAGCAACCGACCATCGGGCAGCGCCAGCCGCAACTGCCTGGAGCGTTCTGCCTCCTGGAGTTCGCGCTCCAAACGCTCCTTGCGACGTCCGAGCGTCTGGTAGATCGCCTCCGGCGAAGAGGCCAGCCGCCGCTGCAGCACAGTGAGCGCCAGGCCGATCACCTGCCCGCGCTTGGCCTCCCCCTGTGCCTTCAACCGGTCAGCGCGGTCCATCTGGTCCCGGACGTAGAGCGTGACCGCTTCGTAGAGCTCTCGCTCCGGATCGGAGAGCCCGTACTCCGCCGTGTGGGCAAAGCGGGGTGGAAAGAGCGGCGAGCCATCGAACCGCACCAGGTGCTCCTTGCTGAGGCGCCGCATGAGGTCGGAGATGTCGGGCCGGCGGGACGGCTGGGCGACGCGCCCCTCGAAGCGGTCGGCGTCGAGCAGGGCCAGGAAGAGGTAGAAGTCCTCATCCTTGCCGTTGTGGGGCGTCGCGGTCAGCAGCAGGAAGTGTCGCGTGCGTTCAGGGTCCCCGAGGAGCCGCCCCAACGCGTAGCGCTTGGTCGGACGCACTTCACTGCCCTGGAGCCGCGCCGACATCTTGTGCGCCTCATCCACCACGACGAGGTCCCACTCGGCCCCCCGAAGCTGCTCTTGCAGGTCTGGGTTGCGCGCCAAGTGGTCCATGCGCGCCAGCACAAGGTCATGCCGCAGAAAGGGGTTGCCGCCCTGCGCCACAACGTCGGCGCCGAGGAGGCGGAAGTCCAGGCCGAACTTGGCCTCCATTTCAGCCTGCCACTGCAGAATCAGACCGCCCGGGCAGACGATAAGGCATCGTCGCAGGTCGCCCCGGAGGAGCAGTTCCTTGATCAGCAAGCCCGTCATGATCGTCTTGCCGGCTCCAGGATCGTCAGCCAACAGGAACCGCAATGGCAGGCGGGGCAGCATCTCACCGTAAACCGCCGTGATCTGATGCGGAAGCGGCTGGACGAGCGAGGTGGTGACGGCCAGGTAGGGGTCAAACAGGTGGGCCAGCCGGATCCGTTGTGCTTCCGAGGCGAGCCGGAACAGCGCGCCGTCCGCGTCGAACGCCCAGCGTTGGGCCTGGCCGGAGACTCCGAGGAGGGGCTCGTCGGCGCGGAGCAGCAACCGCTCGTCCGGCCTGCCCGACGGGGGTTTGTAGGTCACCGTGAGAGCACCGGAGCCGTGCCACTGCACGGCCACGACCAGCACGGGGCCTTCCGGGACGATGCCCGCAACCAACGTGCCGGGCTGTATCTGCTCCAGTTGCGCCATGGCGCCTCCCATGGCTCGCGGCGACGGCCGCATGAACCGGTGGAAGGCTTTGCCGCGAAGGGCGTCGAACCCTGCCCGCCAAGACGAATGGGTGGGGCGGCGCCGTCCTCGCGGGGCCTCTCGACCGCAGACACGGTGGCTGCCGCGGAGACTCCGGGACACGCAGTGGCCGCGGGTGCGTCAATGCACCAGAACGAAGACTGCCCGGCCCGTGGAATACACATCACACACATTCGCGCCCCTGCTCCGCCACGCGGCGGCCGTGGAGCCGAAGACCTCCTGAACGGGACGGGGACGGGCCCATGCCCTCGCCTCACCAAGTGGTACCGCGGCGGGACTGGGCGTCCATGCGGCGGCGGGGGATCGCACCGTGTACCGAACCTCGGCGTGTGCGTCGGTCTCTCCGGCGATGACCGGGGCCCCGCAGATCACGCCCCAAATCGGGTGGGGGTTTCGCTCCACGAACCGCCGGAACGACGCCTCCAACCCCGCCTGCGCGTGGTCCGCGAACCGGCTCACCGACGCCATGGACAGCTCGTAGCCACCGATCGACGCGTCGAGTGCGCCCCGGAACAGCAGGGCCGCAGCCATGAAGTTGGCCGCCCGCTCCCACTGACCGCGCGCCGATGGCGACAGATCCATCTCGCTGCATTGGCGCAGGAGAACCCGGCGGTGCTCCACCAGGGCGAAGTGCCCGACTTCGTGGCAGATGGTGAAGCGCTGGGCCGCCTCGGGAAGATCGTCCCGCACCGCCACGACGGCGTCGGTGTCGCTGAGGTGCAGGAGCCCGCGAATGCTGCGCGGGAATCCCGGACCGCCCACCTGGAGGCGCAGTCCTTGGCTGTCCAGGAGCGCCGTCACGTCC
>JAJZMB010000086.1 GCA_021803205.1 Bacillota bacterium
CGGCACCGGCGCCGGGCCGATCCTCCCGTTCGATCATCTCACGAACATTCACCTCGTACCGGCCTGACGCACAGCCCCGATCAGCGGTTTACCCAGTTGCCCCCCCCGGTTATGGGTAAAGCCTAGGACTGAAGTCGGATACCCCCACGAGCAGTGGACCATCGAGTTGCTGGCGAAGCACGTGCGCAGCCATGCGGGAGAAGCCGGGTTTGCGAGCCTGAGCCGGGCCGGCAAGAGCTTGGTGCATGACATCTTGGGGCAGCAACAGATTCAACCGCATCGGATCAAGTACTACTTGGAGCGGCGCGACCCGGCCTTCGAGGAGAAGAAGGCCATGATCCTGATGGTCTACCAAGAGGTCGCGCTGCAGCAGGCGCAGTTGAAACAGCGTGCGGAGGAACGGCAGGGGGAGGTCGGACGGGAGGGGCGGGGCGATGACAGCGTCGCCGGCCTCGGCGCGGAAGGCGATGTGCTCACAGTAACGGTTTGCGTAGATGAGAAACCCGGCTGCCAAGCCTTGCGCAACATTGCGCCCGACCTGCCGCCGCGGCCAGGGCGGTACGCCGCCACGGGTCGCGACTACGAGTACAAGAGGCTGGGGACGCTGTCGCTGATCACGGGACTGGACTTGCTGACGGGGCACGTGCACGGGTTGATCCGCGGGCGCCACCGGAGTGTGGAGTTCATCGAGTTGTTGACCGCTCTGAACACGTATTACCCTGCGGGTTGGACCATTCGCGTGGTCTGCGACAACCACAGCGCCCACGTGTCCAAGGAGACGCAGCGGTATTTGAGCAAGCACGCCGGCCGATTCAGCTTCGTGTTCACCCCTGTCCACGGGTCATGGCTCAATCTCGTCGAGGTTCTCTTTAGCAAGATGTCGCGCTCTGTTCTGCGTGGCATGCGCGTGAGCTCCAAGGAGGAGTTCACCGAGCGGATCCGCCAATACTGGGACTTGCTGAACGCTCAGCCGGTTCAGTTCCACTGGAAATATGGTCTTGACGACCTAGAAAAGCTCACGGCCCCCTCCGACCCGGCCGCGACTAGTGTCGATACTTAGGGAACGCTCTACTAGTCCATGGGCGCCCACATGAGCACCGTCGAGCCTGCCCCAAAACTCGGGTGCCCCCATGTTGGCGCACTCTATCTTGGCCGACCTCTTTGCCGCCTGACTCTCGGTCACTTCTTGCCCTCCTCCCGCCGCAGCTCGTCCACCGTCGCGCCAGCGCAGTGGCCCGGCGCGCGCCCCGGCCGGTTCGCCTGCCGCACCGCCTCCTGGCGGAACAGCGCGGCCAGGAGGCGGTGCGGCTCTCTGGCGCGCCCAGCCGAAGGAACGCACCGCACGGACAGGGCGGCCGAGCGTCCCCATGCTTGTCTGGTATGGACGGCAAGGCGGCGCCGTCTACCCTATGGGCGGCTCACTCAGAACGTGCCGGTTCACCAGCATGCGCAGATACGTCGTATGCCCGACGCCCAGGCGGCCGGCGCGCCCCTTCAATTCCTCCACCTCGCGCGGTGATAGGCGCACAGCCAACGTCACCAGAGGACCGGGGGCCGGGTCTGCGCCTCGCACGGGCTCCGTCGGCAGGTGCGACGTGTCGTGCGCGTCGTACCAAGCGGCGGTTTCGGCCTCGGTTCGGAACGGGGGAACCGCCTCCGCCGGCAGCAACCGCCCTCGCCCGTCAGCCGCCCTCCCCATCGTCGATCTCCCTCTCTGCGTCCGTTGAGCCTCCAAAGTATGTCCTCCTCTCAGCGTCCGTGGCGTCGCGCGCCGTCACCGGCCCCGCCACCCGCTCAGTTTCGTCCACCAACACCAGCAGCAGCGGGCGGCCGTCCTCGGTCCGGCCATACAGCAAGTAGCACCCGTCGCGCCCGCGCCGCATGTCGGCTCCGGGATCGGCCAACACCTCGTCGGCCTCCTCGGGCTCTACGCTGTGCCGTTGGACATGGGCAATGCGGTCGGGCGTCCAGCGAAGCACATCGAAGCGCCGCTGCAACGGGCGCCCTCCTTCTGGGCAGCATACGCCGATGGAGTATTGCGGTGCAATACGAAATTACGTTCCCACCGTGCGATGCGAATGCTTCGCGCTCCTCAGCGGCCGTCCCCTGCCGCCGCGTTCTCCGCCCGCAGCAGTTCGTTCACCATGTACGCTCGGGTTGCGGTTGCGTCCAGCTTCGAGGTCCCACAGGTGCCCCTGGCTCATGTCGGCGGCCTTCGCTAGGGCATTGCCGCTCATGCCGCGCGCCTCGCGCAGTCGGCGTACATTGCGCCTCTGAGGGACCGCAGGGGCCAGGTTTCGCCGTCCGGGTCTATCCACCCACCCCAGCCCCTTTCCGCGCAGCAGCGGGCTTCGTGGAGAGGCACATTTCAGCAGCCGCAACCGCCAGAGTGGCCTGGTGCGGCGCCGCATGGGCGTCAAGCCCCTCCGTGCCCTGCTGGGTCCTCGCCGTGCCGCTCCAACCACTCTGCCAGGGCCTCCGCCACGATTTCCTGCGCCGATGTTCCCCTGTCGAGCGCCACGCGACGGATACGCAGCCACAGGTCCGACCGGACGCGGGGCCCCACCTGCACGGCGGCGCTCGGGTCCCGAGGCGCAGGCGCCTTCCCCATCCTCATCGCCCCCCTGTTCCGAATGCTGTGGCCACCGCGGCCAGGACCGAACCGCCCGTGATGCCGACCGCCGCCCAAGCTGCTACGGGCGTGGCCTCGGCCCACGTAGCGGACACCGCGCGGTCCGTGCGGCGCGCCAGCGCCTCTGCGGCCATCCGCCGCTCCCGTTCGTAGCCTTCGGCCGCCGTCTCCAAGTAGAGGAGTCGCAGTTCCAGCGCGCCTTCGAGGATGTCCCCCGGGACCGCAAGCAGCACCGGAAGGGCCGTGCGGTGCACCCACCGCGCCCCCTGGGCGAATACCACCGCCGCGACCGTCGGGGCAGGCACCCCGACCTTGCGCGACCGGCGAGAGGGCTACGGGTGGACCATAGCCACCGCGGGCCGCGTGGCGGGCTCCTCCACGATGGGCGCGCCCAAGATGATGGCCACGGCCGTAGCGGCTTCCCCCTCGGGGAACATCCGGAGCGCCACCGTTGCGGCCGTGGCGGCCATCGGGCCTGCGATGCGCCCTAACACGCTCTGCGCCCGCGCAAGT
>JAJZMB010000099.1 GCA_021803205.1 Bacillota bacterium
TTAAACGTGAAGCGCACCGTGGAAAGCGGCGGGATCGGAATGTTCAGCCCGGTGTCGGCGATGGTCAGGGTATGGGCCACGTTCTTGGGGTCCACCGCCTGCACCGTCTGGCTCTTGGCCGTGGAGACGTCCCCGTTCACGGCGGACAGGACCGTCATCGCGCCGTCCACCGTGCCCTTGACCTTCTCATAACCGCTGGGAATAGTGGCCGCGCCGTCGTCAAAGCAGCGGATCTCCGCGTGCACCGTCGCATTGGCGGGTATGGAGAAGTCGGCGGGAACGAATTCCGGGTAGCCTTTCTTGCCGATCATCTTGCCTGTGACGATGCTGAGGTAGAGCCAGGTTTCGCCAGCACCTCCCGCCGGGCTCATACCCCCCGTCGCCGCCGGCCGCGCGGTGCCCGCTGCCGTCTGCGTGCCCGAAGTTACGGCGGGACTCGCTGCGGCGGTGGTGACACTACCCCAAGCCGCGAGCGCGACGGCCGTACCCGTGGCGGCCCCCAGCCCCAGTATGCGGCGACGGGACAGCATACGTCGGGACTCGACCTGCATCTGCGGATCCACCATTAACACCCCTTCGGGACCGCCTGCATCGGCAGCAAAGCCGTGCGCGCGGACCCCGCCCGAACCCATCCGGAGTCTGCTCCTGCGGCGCAACCGGCCGCTACGGCCGAAAGGCCACGGCGGCCGATTCGATCTGGGCGGGGCATGCGGACTGTGGCTGCTCGCGGGGTGGGTGGATCCGGGTGCCGCTTGGACGCCGCGGCGGTACGAACGGTCACAGGCGGACGGTCGCGCCGTGGTAGACCATCCAGCCCCTCGACTCGCCCGGTCGCCCTCGCGCACTCCGGTGCAGAGGCGCCTGTGACCTGCGTGCTGCTGGCGTCTGGGCTCGTGCAGGCGTTCACTGGCCTGTTTGCCAGGCATGATTGCTGCTTTCGCCGCGACGCCAGGCCGGCGTAACCTCGCCCTTGCCGGTCAGTGCTGGCCTGGTAGGATGATCCGCCAGGGGGGCCCTCCATGGCGCGGAAGGCTGCCGTACCGCCTCGCGCCGCACCCGCGCAGGACCGCCGACAAAGGGGCGCGCGCCGTCGGATCCCGATGAGGGCCGCAAATCTGCTTCAACCGATGTTGATGCCAACACCAAAGGCTAAAGAACGCCGCGTGCATGCCGATCTACTAAGTACACGCATCGGTGAGAGGGAGGTGCGGGTCATGCGGATCCGGCAAGAGACGCAGTCAAAAAACACCCATTTTTTCGGGGGGGGGGGGGGGTAATGTATTCCAGACACGGCGAGCGGCCATCCCCTTCTGCTTTGCCCCGTCGGCCTTCGCCGCATATACCACCCAGGCGCCATGGAACGTCCGGGGTGTCGCGATCGCGCACGTCGGACTGCGACCCCGCACTGTGCAGCGTCTCGGCGCTGAGGCCACGGGGGCACTCGCCTCCGCCCTCCACGCCATCCTGCAGGAGATCGTCCGCGGCCGTGACGCCCGAGGGACGGTGGGCGCCCTCTTTCCAAGGAGCAGCGATCTGCTGGCTTTTGTCGCTCCTGAACATGCCTCGGCAGTGCTGGCTGCGGTGCGTGCCGCGGTTGTCGAATCCAGGGCGGGCTGTCCCTTGACAGCATTCGGGTTGGGTCGCGATGATCTCCGGCTGACCTCCCTCACCGTCCCACTACCCCTGCACGCCTCGGCCACTGATGCCTTCAACGTTGTATGGCAGCATCTGACCATCGCGCGGGACCAGCCGGACGGAGACGGCAAGGTTGCGTGGAGCATGGAAGGGCTCGACGCCGAGGGAGGGCTCGGGGTGGCCGTCCAGCCTATCGTCTCCCTGCAGGAGCACGGAGTTCTCGGCTATGAAGCCCTGATCCGCGGCCCCACACACTCCCCGTACTCGTCTCCGGACGCCCTGTTCAGAGCCGCCCTGGACGCCGGACAACTGGATACCTTCGAAGCCCTGTGTCGGCAAACTGTGCTCTCCAGAGCCCCGGACGCGATTCCCAGACAGGCGCGCCTGTTCGTCAACGTCCATCCGCGGCGAGACCTGCGCGAAGTCGTCGCGGCTGTCGGACGGACCACCCTGCCGCCTTCCAGGCTTGTGCTCGAACTGAGCGAGCAGACCGTCTTCCGGGACCAACACCGCGTTGTGGACATGCTGGATCACTGCCGGCGCGCCGGATGCTCCGTGGCGTTGGATGACGTGGGGACCGGATTCACCGGCCTACCCGTGCTGACCATGTACGCCTGGGACTATCTCAAGTTGGACAGGAGCCTCATCGCGCGCGCCGCCCGTACGCGGGACGACCGGGAACTGCTGGGCTGCCTCGTCGCGTACGCACGGCGCACGGGTACGCGGATTATCGCGGAGGGTATCGAAGACGACCGCCAATTGGCGGTGTGCCGCCAGATGGGGGCGCGCTGGGGACAGGGCTTCCACCTGGGCGCTCCCGTACGTGTGGCGGATCCGGAGCTGCGGCGGACCCTCGACGTTCGCCATGCTCCCGTGGACCAATCCTGAGCGTCCGCAACCAGTCACCGGGGGGATCCTACAGATGCTTGCCTTTTGGAGCCGGGCCCGCCGCAAGACCGGCCCCGCCCAGACGGAAGCGGTATCGGAACCGCATGGGTCGCAAGCAGGAGCCGAGCATTCCGCCGCCGAGGTGGCCGGGGCCACGCCCGAGATAGCGGACGGAGCGGTCTGGGTCGAGGCCGGCGTGCTGCATGCGCGCAACCCCCAAGGACTCGGCCGCTGGCCCACCGTGATCGTCCCTCCCGACGGGGGATATGAATTAGTGATCAACGGTGAACCCCGCACCGGCGAGGTGGTGCTACGGGCCGAAGACCGAATGGAACTGAAGTGCCGGGTCAGCGAAACACCCGGTTACGCGACCGTGGACGTGACCGAGGCCGCCATGGCGGCCGAGGTCACGGTCCACCCGGGGCAGTACGTGCGCTACGGGGTCGCCGACGCTCCACCGACGGACCGACTGGATCTCCAGACCATAGAGTTGCGAGAGAGTCAGCCGCGGAACCTCACCGCGGCCGACGTGCGGGCCGCCCTGCGGGAAGCCCGGGTGTCGACCGGGATATCCGAGGAGCGGATTCACCAGGCGTTGCGGGCACCGGGAACGCCAGTCCTGGTAGCCCGAGGGCGTCCGCCTATCCCAGGCCGGGCCGCGGGTGTATGGACCCATACACACGCGGAAGTCGGGTCCGGTACCGAGGCGCGCGCCTGTTCACCCGCCACCGCTTCCGCACATAGCCGCCCCTTCGTCGAGGCGGGCGAGCCGGTGGCGCAACTGACCCCCGGCGACCCGGCGGTGGCGGGGCAAACGGTACGGGGCGAGGAGGTTACCCCGCAGCAGCCTTGGCAACCCGCGCTGATCGCTGGCCCGGGCACGTTGCTGAGCGCCGACGGCTGCACGTTGATCGCCGCGCTATCGGGTCATCCGGTCGTCAAGATCGACACCGAGGCCGAACGCATCTACGCGACCGTCCAGCCCGAAAGGCAGATCCCCGGTGACATGGATGGCACCACGGGCGACATCACCTGCGACGGCGACGTCTGGGTTGGGGGCAGCCTGCAGTCTGGACGCACGCTGCTGGCCACGGGCAATGCGGAGGTGGCCGGACATGTGCTCCAAGCGCGCATCACGGCCGGGGGTGGCATATGGATCTGTGGCGGCGCGGTGAACGCGCTGCTGACCGCTGGCGGGCCCGGCCTGGCCTATGCCCGAGCGCTTGTACTGTGCGAAGAACTGATGCGCACCATCAGCGCCACAGCTCCCCCTGCTGACGGCAGCCGCCGCCCCGCAGCCATCGCGGCGCGATTGCGCCAAGAGCTGGCGGGAACCGACGTGCCCCTGGATCCAGAAGTCGAAGCGCTCGCCGATTGGCTGGAACCCTTCTCCCACTCGGCAACCCTGAACAATAGCTGGTCGGGCGGCGGAGGTCAGGATCTGGCCAAACGCGCAGAACTTGCGCTCGCGCGGATGCGCGAGGTCCTGAACCGTCCCGGCGATTGCACCGTCCGCCACCTGGACAACACGCGGATCGAAGCGACAGGCAATGTGCTCATCGGCGAGGCGGGGGCGGTGCGCAGCCACGTCACGACGCTGGGCGAGGTGCGGGCCAGCGGCGCGTTCCGCGGCGGAACGATCTGGGCTTTGCGCGGTGCCCGCCTCAGTTCGGTGGGAGGCGGGGAAGACACGCGCACCCGGGTCGAAATCGGTCCGCACGCACGGTTCCAGGCCACGGAAGTGCGACCGGGAACGGTGGTGCTGCGAAGCGGCGCGATCGTGCGCCGCTTCGCAGCACCGGCTCACGAAGTGGTCATTGCACCGGAGGTGGCGCGATGAAGGCGAACCCGGTCCCGGGAGCCGTGGTGCGTGCAGCCGCAGGGCGGGCCGCCCGCGATCGGCATAATCGCGGTGTCACCGCTGCCGGCAGGCTCCTGTGGGCGTCCCTCAGGGCGACACGGCGGTACCACGAAGCCGTGCTGCGACCCACTCCGGCCGATGGGCCGGAGGTGCTCCCCACTTCCCGGCAGGGGCGGGGTTGCGCGAACACTGGAATACGTACCGTGCACGGGTCAACGCCAATCAGCCCGCGCGTCTCCACCCTGTTGCCATCGCGGCGTGGGGAGCGTACCCTGCCCCTGTCCCCAGCCAACCGGAGTATCAGGGCTTGCCGCCGCCCCCCATGATCCTTGCCACCTGGGGCATGTCCTTGTCGCCCCGCCCCGACACGCAGACCACGACGACCGCCCCCTCGGGCAGCCCGGCACAGATCTCCGGCAGCGCGCCGACGGCGTGGGCCGACTCCAGCGCGGGGATGATGCCCTCGGTCTCCGCCAGCAGGCGCATGCCCTCCAGGGCCTGCGCGTCCGTGCAGGCCAAGTAGGTCGCCCTCCCGGTGTCCTTGAGCGCGCTGTGTTCCGGCCCCACCCCCGGATAATCGAGACCGGCAGAGATCGAGTGTGCGTTCAGCACCTGGCCGTCGGCGTCCTGCAGCACATAGGAGAGGGATCCGTGCAGTACCCCCGGCCTCCCGGCCGTCAGACTCGCCGCGTGCATGCCGGTGTGCAGCCCGTGCCCTGCCGCCTCCACCCCGAACAGCCGCACCCCCGCGTCGGGGATGAAGGGCGCAAACAATCCGATGGCGTTGCTGCCGCCGCCGACGCAGGCCACCGCCGCCTCGGGCAGTCGCCGTTCCGCCTCCAGCACCTGGGCGCGCGCCTCGCGCCCGATGACCGCCTGGAGTTCCCGGACCATCCACGGATACGGGTGCATGCCGGCGGCCGTGCCCAAGATGTAGTGGGTGGTCTCCACACTGGCCACCCAGTCGCGGATCGCCTCGCCCAGCGCATCCTTGAGTGTCGCCGTGCCGGCGTCCACCTGCACTACCTCGGTGCCGAGCAGCCGCATGCGGAAGACATTGAGCGCCTGCCGTTCCATGTCCTGCCGACCCATGTAGACACGGCAGGACAGGCCAAAGAGCGCCGCTGCCGTCGCCGTCGCCACCCCGTGCTGCCCAGCCCCCGTCTCGGCGATCACCCGCGTCTTGCCCATGCGCCGGCATAGCAGCGCCTGGCCGAGCGCGTTGTTGATCTTGTGGGCCCCCGTGTGGCAGAGGTCTTCGCGTTTGAGGTAGACACGCACGCCTTGCGGCAGACGCGAGCTGAGTCGCGACGCGTGCCAGAGCGGGGTCGGACGACCGACGTAATCGCGGAGGAGGCCGTTCAGTTCCCCATGGAAGGCGGGGTCCGCCAGCGCGGCCGCAAACGCGTCCTCCAACTCGCGCAGCGCAGGCATCACCGTCTCCGGGACGTATTGGCCGCCGTAGCTCCCAAAACGCCCCAGCGCGTCCGGCCCTCCGGTCCTGGACCCCGTCGTCGCCGCCATCAGCCGCATCCCTCCAAAAAGGCCGGCCCTCACGCCCGGTCGTGCGCCGCGACCAGTTGCGCGCGGCCCTCTTCCCAGCGCCGCACCGCCTCGCAGAACAGACTGATCCGGCTGGGATCCTTGCGTCCGCCGACCTCCACCCCGCTGGACACATCTACTCCGAAGGGCAGCGCGGCATCGCAGGCAGCCGCCACATTGGCCGGGGTGAGGCCCCCGCCGAGCAGCATCGGGGCCGCGAGGTGCAGGCCGTGCGCCCGTCCCCAGTCCCACTGCCGCCCGGCGCCCCCGGACCGGCCGGCGTGCGGCTCCACCAAGACCCAGTCCGCGGCCAGCGGCGCCGGGTCCTCCAGATTCCAGGCCGCGATGAGCGGAAAGTCCGCGCGCAGCGCCTCCCGGTAGTCCTCCGGTTCGCGCCCGTGCAACTGGACCGCGTCACACCCGACCGCGCGGACGGCGATCCGCACCTCCTCCAGCGGTTGGTCGAGGAAGACGCCAACCGCCAGAACCCCTGCCGGCACCGCCCGTCGCAGCCGGGCCGCCTCATCGAGACCAAGGGTCCGGCGGTGCCCGGGTGCCAGGATCATGCCGATCGCGGAGGCGCCGGCGGCAGCCGCAGCGGCCACATCCTCGGCGCGGCGGCAGCCGCAGATCTTAATGAACATGGACGACCGCCACACCGTGGTCGGGGATGGAGGCAGGCAGGGCGCCGCGGGCATCGGGGCCGTTATCGCGGTGGGGGAAACCGCCCGCACCGGCCGGGCGCGTGCATCCAGAGCCCATTCCGCGCCTGCCGGCACCTGCGCCAACGCCGCCGCCACCGGTCCCCCGGAGCACCGGTGCCCTTGGTTTGCCCGGCCATACGGCTCGCGCCATTCCTCCTCGGTCACCCATCCGTCCGCCACTCCCCATCCGCCTCGCCTCCGCCTGCGTCCGCCGGCCCGTGGCGGCCCACTGCCGGGCCGGCCCCGACCGCGCGGGCCGGTGGAACGCCCGCCGACGTTAGCGCCCGCACCGCCGCCTCGGGGTTCGCGGCCCGCACCAGCGACTCCCCCACCAGGATGGCCCGAACCCCGGCCGCATACAGCCCGGCCGTGTCCGCGGGACCGGAGATGCCGCTCAGCGCCGCGACCGTCCGCCCGGCGGCCGCCGCGCGCGGGGCCAGGCGCCGCGAGGTGGCCCGGTCCACCTCGAAGCTGCGTAGGTCGCGGTTGTTGATCCCGATCACGCGCGCAGGCGTGGCGAGGGCGATATCCAGCTCCGCCTCCGTGTGCACCTCCACAAAGGGCTCGACGCCGAGGTCGAGGCAGAGCCCGACGAACTCGGCGGTACGCTGCCCCAAAACGACCACCAGAAGCAGGACGGCGTCGGCACCCATCATCGCCGTCTCATACACCTGCCAGGGATCGACCAGGAACTCCTTGCGCAGCGTGGGCAGGCCGGAAGCCGCCCGCGCCCGACCCAGGTCCTCCGGCCGCGCATGGAAGAAGTCCGGTTCTGTCAGCACCGACAGGGCGGCCGCCCCGCCGCGGGCGTACCGCGCCGCGAGCTCCGTGGGATCGAGGTCGGCCCGCAGGTCCCCGCGGGCCGGCGACACCCGCTTGACCTCCGCGATCACGGCCAGGCGGCCGGGCGGGGCTCCGGCCAGGGCGGCCGCGAACGGCCGCGCATCACGGGATGCCGACGCGGCGCACCGCGCGATATCGCGCAGCGGCAGGTCGGCCTGGGCACGGGCCACGGCGGCGCGGCGCGCCTCCACGATACGCGGCAAAAAGGCAGCGGCGCCGCTCATCCGACCGCCCCCGCCGCCCGCTGCGTGAAGGCGCGGAGCGCGGCCAGCCGCCCCAGCGCCCGCCCGTCGTCGATGGCCTGCCGCGCCAGCATGACCCCCGCGGCCATGTCCGGCACCGCATCCGCCGCCACGAAGGCGGCGGCCGCATTCAGGCAGACCACGTCGCGGCACGGCCCCGCAGCGCCTTCCAGCACCGCCTGGGCGATCGCCGCGTTCTCCTCCGCACTCCCGCCGCGGAGCGCCTCCGGTGCGGCCCGCTCCAGTCCCGCCGCCTCCGGGGTGATCTCGTAGACCGCCGGCCCGGCCGTGCCGCCGCCGGTATCCGCGACGCGCGTCGGGCCGCAGAGGGTGATCTCGTCCAATCCGTCCGAGCCGTGGACCACCAGGGCGCGACGGGTACCAAGGCGCCGCAGCGCCTCCGCGATGGGCTCCACCAGGCGGGACTCGGGGACCCCGATCACCTGCACCTGGGCGCCGGCCGGGTTGCACAGGGGACCGAGGAGGTTGAAGATCGTGCGAAAGCCCAGCTCGCGCCGCGGCTGCGCGGCATGGCGCATCGCCGGGTGGTGGCGCAGGGCGAAGAGGAAGGCGATCCCGACCTCGTCGAGGCACCGACCGACCGCCGCCGGGTCCAGGTCCACCCGGACGCCCAGGGCCTCCAGGACGTCGGCGCTGCCCGCCCGGCTTGAGGCGGCGCGATTGCCGTGTTTGGCCACGGCCAGCCCTCCCCCGGCGACGACGAAGGCCGCAGTGGTGGAGATGTTGAACGTCCCGGCGCCGTCGCCGCCGGTTCCGCAGGTGTCCACCAGCAGGCCACGGCGGCTGCGCACGGGCGTGCCGAAGGCCCGCATGGCACGGGCACAGCCCACGATCTCCTCCACGGTCTCGCCGCGGCAGCGCAACGCCGCCAGGAATCCGCCGATCTGGGCGGGTGTCGCCTCCCCCGCCATGATGCTCCGCGTCGCCTCCTCCGCCTCCTCCGCCGTGAGGTGAGCACCAGCGGAGAGTTTGGCCAGGAACGTTTGCACAGGGTCCACTCCCCTCAGGTTGCAGTACCTGGGCGCGCGATGCCCCGCTGGCGCGACCGAATCCCGGGAGCGGTCCTGCGGCGGTCGCGCGGCGGCAGGTTTGCCCCCTGTTGCCGAAACTCCGCCGATGGTTGGCGCCGCACCAGTCCAGGCGCCGCCACGCGCTCGGGCGGGCCCCGCCCGGACCGGACCGCCGTCATCGCCGGAGTACGTCCCCGCGTCCGCCGGCCCAGTCCACCCTAGGTGGCCGCTGCAAAGTCCGCTTTTGCGAGGCCACTGCTCCGATATCCCTTATCCCCCAAGGGTCCACGATTCTCGGCCGGTGCGGAAACCGATTCTTGCAGCACCGTCCCAAGGCCTCCGGCCCCACTGCCCGAGGGTGCCGAGCAATCGCCCAGCAGAGTCCTCGGGACACAGGTGCCACCCCCAGATGTACCCAGGCAGCAGCCGCGAATGTTCGCTTCTGCGCGGCCGCTGCTCCGAAGCCCCTTTTCCCCCAAGAGCCCACGGCTCGCGGTCGGGGCGGAGTCCGACTCCCGCACCACCCTCAGGCACCGGCCCCCTGTCCCCGGACGCGCCCAGAGATGAGGCCGTCGCCAGAAGCGGGTTTCGGGGTGGTCATCTGGTGCACCCGCTCGGGAACAGCAACAGCCACCGGCGGGCCCCCGGCGGATCCAGCCCTCCACCGCCGTGCCTCGCAGAGGAAGTTGCTCAGCAGGTGCTTGCCCTCGGGCGTCAGGATCGACTCCGGGTGGAACTGCACACCCTCCACCGGGTGGCGCCGGTGCCGCAGACCCATGATCACCCCGTCCGGGCTGTCCGCCGTCACTTCGAGGTCCGCCGGCAGGTCCTGCCGCCGCACGCAGAGCGAGTGGTAGCGAGTCGCCGTGAATGGGTTCGGTACGCCCGCGTAAAGCGGGCCGCCCCCGTGCCGCACCTCGGACGTCTTGCCGTGCATCAACTGCGGCGCGAGTACCACCGTCCCTCCGTACACCAGGCCGATGGCCTGATGCCCCAGGCAGACGCCGAGGAGCGGGATCTCCGGCCCCAGGGCTCGGATCAGGTCGCAGCAAACGCCCGCGTCCTCCGGCCGGCCGGGCCCCGGGGAGATCACCACCGCATCCGGACCCATCTGCCGTACCTCATCCACTGTGACCCGGTCGTTGCGCCGCACCTCCGGCTCGGCGCCGAGCTCGGCGAGGTACTGCACCAGGTTGTAGGTGAAGGAATCGTAGTTGTCCACCACGAGGATCAACGGCGCGGCCCCCCCTGCGCGGGATCTGCCGTCGCGGCGGCGGGCGCGCCCCCGCCGTTTACCGCCCGGCCGGCACCGGAGCCGGTGGGGCGGGTGTTGGAGGTGGTGCCGGCCGGTGCGGCTTCCACCGCCTCCAATGCCCGCAGCACCGCGGATGCTTTGTTCATAGCCTCCTGGTACTCCGCTGCGGGCTGCGAGTCATAGACGATGCCGCCGCCTGCCTGGACCGAGGCCACGCCGCCGCGGATCGCCAGGGTGCGAATGCAGATCGCCGTGTCGGCGTTGCCATCGAAACCGAAGTAGGCCACACAGCCCCCGTACGGACCACGCCGGCACGGCTCCAGCGCGGCGATGATCTCCATCGCCCGCACCTTGGGCGCGCCGGTGAGGGTGCCGGCAGGAAAGCAGGCCCCTAATGCGGCGAAGGCATCCATGCCGGGCCGCAGCCGGCCCCGCACGCCGGAGACGAGGTGCATGACGTGGGAGAAGCGCTCGACCTTGAATTGGTCCGGCACCCGCACCGTGCCCGCCGCCGCGACCCGTCCGATGTCGTTGCGTCCGAGGTCCACCAGCATCACATGCTCGGCGCGTTCTTTGGGGTCGGCGCGGAGCTCGGCCTCCAGCGCGGTGTCCTCCTGCGGCGTCGCCCCCCGCGGGCGCGTACCGGCGATGGGGCGCGTCTCGACCTCCCCGTCCTGCACGCGCACCAGCATCTCCGGCGAGGCACCCACCAGACGGTTGGGGCCGAAGTCGAGGAAGAACATGTAGGGTGACGGGTTGAGGCTGCGCAGCACGCGGTAGACATGCAGCGGATCACCGGCGAACGGCCGGGAGAGCCGCTGACTGAGGACCACCTGGAAAATATCGCCTACGCGGATGTGCTCGCGGGCCGCGGCGACCATGCGGGCATGGTCGCCGCGCGTCATGTTTGCCCGGCCGGTGGTGGGCCCGGGAGCCGGCAGGGCGAGCGGGGGCATCTCCGGCATGGGCCGCGCCAGCGCGGCACGCACATCCGCGATGGCCTCCACCGCCCGGCGGTAGGCCGCAGCGGCCGGCAGGCCGCCCGGGACATCGCCCACGCGCGCGCTGTGCACGATGAGCAGCCGATGGCGGAAGTGGTCGATGACCACCACCTGCTCGGCGATGACGAATTCCGCCTCCGGCCAGCCGCTACCGTCATCCGGCAGCCGCGGCACGTGCTCCAGATGGTGGATCAACTCGTAGCCAAAGTAGCCCACCGCGCCGCCCCAGAAGGGCGGCAGCCCGGACGGCGCCGACGGGACGAAGCGGCCGAGGAGGTCGCGCAGCGTGGACAGGGGGCTCCCTGTGCGCACATCCCGTACATCGCCCACCCGGAGCCGCACCTCGACCGCGTCCGCCTGCAGGTGGGCGAATGGACGCAAGCCGATGAAGGAATAGCGGCCGAAGCGACCCTCCTGCTCCGCGCTCTCCAGCAGATACGGCGCCCCGAGCGGCCGGAGCTTGATCAGGAGGCTGATCGGGGTCTCCAGGTCGGAGACGCCCTCCCAGACCACCGGGACCACACTCCCGGATCCGGCCAGCTTCAGGAACCCGTCCGCGTCGGGACGCAGGTCCGTCGCCATCGTCCCCCCCTCCCCCCTTCAGGCCCCTCTCGGCCCGCCGCGGAAAACAAAAAAACCCTCCACCCCCGTTCGGGGCGAAAGGTCTCGCGGTGCCACCCGTCTTCGCTCCGCCCCGCGCCCTTGCGCGACAATCGCAGCGGATCGAACTTTACAGGCACCTTCTCCCGCGCATGGACAAGAGAGCCGATGCCGTCGCCCGCTATCGGGGGCGGACCGCCAACCCATTGTTCCGGGCCGGTCGCTTGGAGGGCCATTTCGGTCGGACCGCCGCGCCGAGCTCCCACTGCCCCCGGCTCGCTGGGCGGGCATGTGCCGCCTACTTCTCCTCCGCATCGCGCTACAATAACGGTAGCAAAGGGGGGGCGGCGGTGTCAAGGGGCGCTGGGGGGGGGCAGCGCACCTTGGCCGCAGCCGCTAGTGGCGCGTGGATCAAGTTCTGACCGTCGTCAACGCAACGGCACCGCCTCGAGGTGGCGGTCGCGACTGTTACGGCCCAAGTGGAGGGCGTCGCATCCGCCAGTGGCGCCAGGACTTGAGCGGCATACTGTTGCCCGCGCTCGACACAGCGAGACAAAACTTGCTGGACGCGCCACTAGTACTGCCCTCCGCACTGGTAGCAGTTGGCGCCGGCGACGGTCCGGAACATTGGCTCAGCGATCGGAAAGACGGCCCCAACGGGTGTGAACGGACGGGCAGACCCGCTTCGCCGCTTCATGAGCCCCCACCTCGACCCAGGCCTTACCAGTGCGGAGGACAGTACTAGGACGCCGTCTCGCTCGCCATCCCCACCATGTCCATCCCCACCACGGCCCCTGCTCCCGCGTCGGCCTCGACCCCGCTGTGGATACGCCACGCGACATCCAGACCCACCGCCTCGTCCTCCGCCGAGACCCGGATGCCGACCGTGGCCGCCAGGGCCTTGAAGCAGAGCCAGGTTGCGCCGAAACCCCATACGGAGAGCGCGGCCAATCCGAGCGCCTGGACCCCGAGCAGGTGCAGTCCGCCGCCGGAGAACAGCCCGCCCTGAGTCGCGAACAACCCGACGGCCAGTACCCCCCAGGCACCGTTGAAGCCGTGCACCGCGACCGCCCCGACGGGATCGTCCACGCGCCAGCGCTCCACCAGCGGGAAAGCGATGTTCACGACCACCCCGGCGGTGGCGCCGATCAGCACGGCAGACAACGGCGAGACGAAGGCGCAACCGGCGGTGATGGCCACCAGACCGGCCAGCCCGCCGTTCATAGCCATGGGCGCGTCGCAGCGTTCGCTGTGCAGCAGCGGCCAGACGAAGCCGACCAGCCCGCCTGCCGCAGCCGCCAGTTGGGTATTGACCGCCACCAGCCCAAGTGCCGGCGCCGTCGCGGAAAGGGTGCTGCCGGTGTTGAACCCGAACCAGCCGAACCAGAGGATGAAACACCCTGCCGCGGCCAGCGTCAGGCTGGCCGGACTGGTGGACACCGATCCGGTCCAGCGCCCGCGCCGACTGCCGAGCACCAGTGCCGCCGCCAGGGCGGACCAGCCGCCCACTGCATGCACCACACCGGAACCCGCGAAGTCGCGCATTCCGAGCTTGTCGAGCCACCCGCCGCCCCAGACCCAGTGGCCGGAGATCGGGTAGATCACGGCGCACATCACCAGGACATAGAGCAGGTATGCCCGCGGACGCATCCGCTCGGCCACCGCGCCGGAGACGATGGAAATGGCGGCGACGGCGAACGCCGCCTGAAAGAGCCAGAAGGCGTACGGCGAGAGGGCGTTGGGTAGCAGGGGGATGGCGCCGTGCAGCAAAAAGCCGCTGGTGCCGAAGAGCCCGGCCCGGTCGGCCCCATACATCAGGCCGAACCCGACAAACCAGAACGCCAGGCTGCCGGCGGTCAGATCCATCCAAACCTTGAGAATGATGCTGCCCATATTCTTGGTCTGGACGAATCCAGCCTCGAGGAGCCCGAAGCCCCCCTCCATGAAGATCACCAGAGCAGCGGCGAGCACCACCCAGACATTGTTCAAGCCCTCGGCCAGCGCCGCCAACAACCCCACCTCCGAGCCCCGACAGCGGCGGGGCCCGGCGCTGGCCGGAACCACAACCGCACACGTCACTGACGGCGACGGTACGGTCTCGCCCAGATTGGGGCCAAATATGTGTCATGAAGTTGTCAGGCAACCTAACAAGGATCTTGGGCGCTGAAGGCTTTGTGCGGAGCGGAGGAGAAGGTCGCGGCTGCCTGTTATCTTGTCAGCCAACAGAACACGGATTGGACGGCGGTGAGCGGAGAGGCTCAGAGCGATCCCGGCGTCAGGGCGGCATGGCCGGTCGTCTCCTGCGGATCACAACGGTCGGTCCAAGAACAGCTGATGCCCGGCGGACCTCAGGCCAGAGCCTGCGGGGGTAAGGTGGCGACGCCGCCCTACCCCCGCAGCCGCCCGAACAGGGCCTCCACGGCCACGCGCAGGTATGTGTGCTCCGGCGCCTGCAGCAGCGGGTCCTCCGCCAGCAGCGTGCGCGCCGCGTCCCGGGCCTCCTGCAGCAAGCCGCCGTCCCGCGCCGGATCGGCGAGGGCCAATTCCGGCAAGCCATGCTGGCGCGTACCCAGCACCTCCCCGGGACCACGCTGGCGCAGATCCTCCTCGGCGATGGCGAACCCATCCGACGTGCGGGTCAGCACCTCCAGCCGCTGCGGCGACCCTCGCGCGATCAGGATGCAGTAGGAGGTATGCGGCCCCCGGCCGACGCGCCCGCGCAGTTGGTGCAACTGGGCCAAGCCGAAGCGGTCGGCGTCCTCGATGACAATCGCCGCGGCGTTGGGCACGTCCACTCCTACCTCGATGACGGTCGTCGCGACTAGGAGCCCGATCTCGCCGGCGACGAAGCGCGACATGACCTCCTCCTTGACCGCCGGGGGCATCCGCCCGTGCAGCAACCCGACCCGGACGTCCGGCATCGCTGCTGCCAGCCGCTGCGCAAAGGACTCGGCGGCGGCGGCCTCCTCCCCCTCCGACGGGGGCAGCCCGTCCTCGATGCCGTCGATGTCGTCTTCCGTCGGCGTCTGGGCCGCGATGAGCGGGCAGACGACGAAGGCCTGACGGCCGCCGCGCACCAGATCGCGGACGAATGCGTACACCCGCTCGCGGCTCGCCGGCGGACGGGTGAAAGTGCGCACGGGCCGGCGACCCGGCGGCAGGGCGTCGATGAGCGACACATCCAGGTCCCCATACAGGGTCATGGCCAGCGTGCGCGGGATTGGCGTGGCGGTGAGCACTAAGACGTCCGGACAGCGTCCCTTCGCCGCCAGCGCGTCGCGCTGGCGGACCCCGAAACGGTGCTGTTCATCGGTGACGGCCAGACCGAGAGAGGCGAAGCGCACGTCCGGCTCGAGGAGGGCGTGCGTGCCGACCAGGACCGCGACGTTCCCGGCCGCCAGGTCAGCCACCAGCCGCCGGCGCGCGGCACGCGGGGTGGATCCGGTGAGCAATTCCACACGGCACAGCGAACCGTACAGACGACGCAGCGACAGCAGGTGCTGCTCGGCGAGGATCTCCGTCGGGGCGAGCAACGCCGCCTGATGCCCGCCTTCCGCGGCCCGGAGCATAGCCGCGGCGGCCACGACCGTCTTGCCGGAACCCACGTCGCCCTGCACCAGGCGGTACATCGGCCTCTCCTGAGCCAGGTCAAGGTCGATCTCCCGCAGCACGCGGCGCTGCGCCCCGGTCAGGGGGAAGGGCAGGGCGGCCAGAAAGCACGACGTGAGCGCGCCCGGCGGAGCCGTGCGGAACCCGCGCACAGCCCCCGCCCGTTCGCGGCGCCGGATCAACAGCCCCACCTGCAGATGGAAGATCTCCTCGAAGACGACGGCTCGTCGCGCCTGCTCCAGTTCGGCAGCGGAGGACGGTAGATGCACGCCGCGCCACGCCGTGGCCGCCGGCACCAGCCCGAGTCGCGCGCGGACACCGGCCGGAACCGTATCCGGGATGAACTCGGCGTACCCGCGCACCGCAGCGTGCACAAGCGTGCGCAGCGTACGCTGCGCAAGGCCCGCGACCGCCGGATAGACGGGCAGCAGATCGCCCCCCCGCGCGGGGTCGCCGGGGGTGGCCGCACGGTCGGCGCGCACCACCTCCACCTCGGCGGAGCGGAAGGCGAGACCTCCGCCGCGGTCGGGCGCCACGCGCCCGTGCAGCAGGAGCCTGGCACCGGGCGCCACTACCCGTCGCAGATATCCCTGGTTGAACCAAACGGCGCGCAGGACCACGTCCCCGTCGGCGATCCGCGCCTGGAGCAGGGATAGACCCGGACGCGGCCGGCTCTCGCGCACGTCCAGGACCGTGACGCAGGCGCTGTAGGTTCCCGGTTCCCGGATCTCCCCGAGGCGCACCGCTCGGCTGCGGTCCTCATGTCGGCGGGGCAGATGACGGAGCACCTGTTCAACGGTGCGCAAACCAGCTGCGCCGAGTTGGCGGCCGCGAGTTGCGCCGACCCCGGGCAGCGCGGCGGCGGGGATGGCCAGCGCCGGCCAGGCCGCGGGCGGGCCGGCGGGGGGGGATGCCCCGAGATCGTCGGTCCGCGCACCGGAGACGATCGGCGTAGCCGCATCGGCAGCCTGCGCCGCGCCCGCGCCGCGCCCACTAGTTCCGGACGGCGCGGACGCATCAGGCGCACCGGTCCGTCGGCCGGAGGGCGCTACCATCAGTGCGCGTCCCCGCCGGCGACCCCGGGCGCCGCGGCGATGGGGTGGCCGGTGAGCGGTCCGCTGGCGTCCCGTCGGATGTGGGCAAGGAGTTCCGGGCCCGCAGCGGCGCTCTGGCCAGGACGGGGCAGCGGGATCGCCCGCACATCGACCACCCGCACGTCGATGTGATCGGGCGGAAACCCGGCCGTGCGGCGTATGTCCTCTGCCACCGCGTGAGCCACGGCGCGACAAACCTCGGCGATGCGCGCGCCGAAGACCACGACGATGTCCACACTGACGCGACAGTGCTCACCGTCCAGGTCGATCTCCGCTGTGCCTGCCTCCCGTGGCTCACGCGCTGCCGGAGGATCCCGCAGCCACCGGGCCAGTTCCTCCTGCAGGCGCCGGGGCACGGTCGCCGCGACTCCGGGGCAGCGCAGGGCGGCGTGGCCGGCAATCGCCGCCAGTGCCGCTTCCGTGAGGATCAGGCTGCCCTCCGCCGTTACGATCTCGCGCAACAGCCGCACCTTCCCCCTGCCGCAAGCGGCCGATCTCCGTCCCCTGCGGGTCATGGCCTTGCCGCTTCCCGCAGGGGCATGGTAGCATATCCTTAGCGGTTGTTTTTCCTGCCGCAGTGTAGTTGTGCACTTATCCGGCGCGGTTGTGGTCCGGGCCGGGATGGGTCAGTCGCCGGCAGGCTGGGGTGCACCGCGGATCGGAATGGCGCGCGTCCGCAGCCGCTGAGTTCCGGCGTGAAGGGTGTGGATGCGGGGATGTCCCAACGTTGTGATCTCTGCGGCAAGGGCCCGGCGACGGGTCATGCCGTCAGCCATTCCAACATCAAGAATCTGCGGCGCTTCGAGCCGAACCTGCAGAGGATCCGGTTGGAAGTGGACGGCAGGCAGCGCCGGTTGCGGGTATGCACGCGGTGCCTGCGCACCAGCCGGAAGGAACGGGCCTGACCCGGCGGCGGATACACGGTCAGGCCAAAGCATGGGGGAGGCCCGCATCCGGCGGCCTCCCCCATGCTTTGCTTCACACGCACGCAGATCACCGGGCGTGGGCGGTGTCACCGGTCTCGATCGCCAGGAGGTCCTCGGCGCTGAAGCGGTAACGGCGCCCGCAAAACTGGCAGACCAGTTCGGCGCCGCCGTCTTCCAGGCGCATCGCTCGGACCTCCTCCACCGGTAGGGACTTCAACACCTCGCGCAGGCGCCGGCGGCCGCACCGACAACGAAAGCGGAGAGCTCGCCGCTCCAACACCCCCGGCGCGAAGTCCGCCAGTGCCGCGCCCACAATGTCTTCCGGGCTGCCGCCAGCATCCACCACATGGCTGATCGACCCGAGGTCCCCGACACGGGCATGGATGCTGTCCGCCGCCGTTTCAGGGGCCCCGGGGAGGAGTTGCACGATCAGCCCCCCCGCCGCGCGCACCCGCCCTCCCCGCCCCACCAGCACGCCGAGCGCCACCAACGACGGCACCTGCTCCGAACGGGCGAAGTATGAGGCGAGGTCCTCCCCGATCTCGCCGGAGACCAGGGACGAGCTACCCGTGTAAGGGCGCCGCATGCCAAGGTCGCGCGTGACGTGCAGCGCTCCGTGGCGCCCCACCGCACCACCGACGTCGAACTTCCCGTCGGCGCGGGGCGGCAGATCGACGTGCGGTTCCAGTGCGCAACCCCGAACGTCTCCGCCCGGTGTCGCCGCCGCGATCATCCCGCGGATCGGCCCGTCGCCAGCCACGCGCACCGTGACCGTCCCCACCTTCAACGGCAGCGCCAGAAGCGCCGTCGCCGTCAGCACGCGCCCGGTCGCCGCGGCGGCCGTGGGCCAGAGGTCCTGGAGGCGCCGGGCCTCTTCGCAGAGGGTCGACGTACGCGCGGCGAGGGCCAGGATCCGTCCGTCCCCGGCCATGGCCCGCAGTGCATAGTCCCCGTGCAGTTCTGCCGGATCGAGTGCCTCCCCGGCCCCGTCGCGTTCCAGTGCATCCCGCTGCTCCATACGCCACCCCCGCCGTGCGCCACCGCCCGCTGCCGAGGCCACCGGGGCCGAACGCGTCCGGCCCCGGTGGCACATCCCGCGGACGGAGGTCCGAAGTTTGGCCCGCATCCCCCGCAGGCGGCCCATTCTTCAGGCGGCACACCTCTGTGGCGTCGCCATTCGCCCTCTCTGTCCCCGATGCGCAGCGTGACGCGATTTCCGGCTTTCCTTGACGATTCGCCCATGCTACCATAGCGCATGCGCTCGCGGCGGGCGGCGCCGGCTGTTTCCATGGTCCCGGCAAAGTCACGTCAGGGCGGGTGCCCACCACCAGCGTTTGTGGGTCACGACCGTCAGGGCCCCCCCGCCGCCTGGCCCACTGGACGACTTTGCCGGGTCCCTGGGCTGTCTCGAAGTCCGGCAGCGCTCGGCGGAAGGTCCCTGTTGTCCGTTTCACTCGGCTCCGGTATCACAACCGTGATCAGGGTTCTTGGCTGTCGGGGTCCATGTCCACCTCCGGCTGTGGTTGCCGTGCGCGGAGCATGCTGAGCAGTATCCTGATGGCCGGGCGGCCGACCAGGATAGACTGGGACCCAGGGGCACCGTGGATGTGTGGCGCATATCCCGCCGCAAGGGAGCCTGACCGAGGTGGCTGGCCATGAACGGCACCCAACCGAAGAAGGGACTCCCGCTGCCGCGTTGGGGCGGGATCTGGTCGGCTGCATCCGGAAGGGCCGGCGGCACGGCGTCCTGGACCGCTGATCTCGCGGTCGGTGCAGGCCTGTTCGGGTTGCTGTACATCGTGGTCGTGGTGGCGACCGGCGGGTCGGCGCGCACACCGCAGACGACCATCTCCTTGCGCTTTTCCGCCCTGCCCCTCTATGCCATGTATTCCCTGACGCGCATGACGGCGGCCTACCTCCTGTCTCTGGTCTTCGCCGTGGCGTACGGTTACGTGGCCGCCTGCAGCCGCCGCGCGGAGCGCATCCTGGCGCCCGTGCTGGACATCCTGCAGTCCATTCCGATCCTGTCCTTCCTGCCGCCGGTCGTCCTGGCCCTCACCGGGCTCTTTCCGCGGTCCGGCCTCGGCGCCGAACTGGCCTCCGTGCTCCTGGTCTTCACGTCGCAGGCCTGGAACATGGCCTTTTCCTTCTATCATTCCATGCTCACCGTGCCACGGGAACTGCGTGAGGTTGCGCGGATGTACAACCTCTCACCCTGGCAGCGCTTCCGCCAGCTGGAGCTTCCGTTCGCGACCGTCGGCCTGGTCTGGAACAGCATGATGTCCTGGGCGGGCGGGTGGTTCTTTCTCATGGCCGCAGAGATGTTCACGCTGGGCGACCGTTCCTTCCAACTGCCCGGCCTGGGAAGCTACCTGCAGCAAGCCGCCAACCACGGCGATCTCCGCGGCATCGTCGGTGGCATCGCCACCCTGGTCCTGCTCATCGCCGGACTCGACCAGCTGCTGTGGCGCCCGCTCATCGCCTGGGCGGACAGGTTCAAGGTCGAGACGGTGGGCAACGGGACGCCGCCACGGTCCGCGGTGCTCATCATGCTGCGGCGCTCGCATCTGGTGGAGTGGATGATGGGGTTCCTCTTCAGCCCTCTGGTGGAGCGCGCTGATCACCTGCTCTCCCACGTGGCGGCCACCGGCTCCATCCCCGCCCCCCGCGTGGGACGGAGGGTCGCCGGTTACCTGATCGGCGGGGCCGTCGTGGCCCTGATCGCCTTTGCGCTCTGGCGCGCCCTGGGCGTGCTCGCCTCGACGCCTCGGACGGAGATCGAGCGCCTGCCCGCGGCCGCCCTGTTCACAACCCTGCGCGTGGCGGCGTCACTGCTGCTCAGCTGTCTCTGGACCATCCCGCTCGGCGTGTTCATCGGCATGAACCGCGCCTGGGCCAACCGCCTGCAGCCCGTGGTGCAGATCCTGGCGTCCGTACCGGCGACGGCGCTCTTTCCCATCGTCCTGCTGTGGCTCGGCTCACGCCTCGCCTGGGGTTCGGTGCTGCTGATGCTGCTCGGCGTGCAGTGGTACGTCCTGTTCAATGTCATCGCCGGGGCGATGTCCATCCCCGAGGATCTGAAGGAGGTGACGGCCCTGTTCAGGCTCGGCCGGCTGGAACGCTGGCGCACCCTGATCATCCCCGGCATCTTCCCGTTCCTGATCACCGGCCTGATCACGGCCTCCGGCGGCGCCTGGAACGCGGCGGTGGTCGCCGAGTACGTCCAATTCGCGGGCCATACGGTGTTCACCGTCGGGCTCGGCGCCGAGATCGCCCGCGCCAGCCAGGATCAGGAGTACGGCCTGCTGCTGTCCGCCACCCTGACCCTGTCGCTGTTGGTGGTGCTGG
Source organism: Bacillota bacterium (assembly GCA_021803205.1). GTDB lineage: Bacteria > Bacillota > Sulfobacillia > RBS10-35 > JAJYVN01 > JAJZMB01. Next base: position 20,580 of record JAJZMB010000099.1, read on the forward strand.
TGAACCGTTTGTTCTGGCGGCGGATGTACCGCCTGGCGGAGACGCGATACGGCGTCTCCGCCTGAACACGAACCGAGGCGGAGGTGCTGCGCTTGGCCGCGGGGCTGCTCGTATCCGCGCGCGGGGTCAGCCGCCGCTACGACGACATGCTGGTCCTCGACCGCATCGACCTGGACATCCGGGACGGCGAATTCGTTGCACTCCTTGGTCCGTCCGGATCCGGCAAGTCGACGCTGCTGCGGATCGTCACCGGGCTGATGGATCCGAGCGCCGGAGAGGTCCTATATCGCGGCCAACCGGTCTCAGGTCCCTGCCCGCATGCGGCCATGGTGTTCCAGACCTTCGCGCTCTATCCGTGGTTGACGGTGGTGGAAAACGTGGAGATCGGGCTCAAGGCGTCCGGCATCGCCCTGCGCGAACGTCGGGACCGCGCGGCGCGCCTGATCGATCTCGTCGGTCTCGACGGTTTCGAGGATGCCTATCCGAAGGAACTCTCCGGCGGGATGCGCCAACGCGTCGGCTTCGCCCGAGCGCTGGCGGTGGAGCCGGAACTGCTCTGTATGGACGAACCCTTCTCGGCCCTGGACGTGCTGACGGCCGAAAACCTGCGCAGCGAGCTCCTGGATCTGTGGGCGGACCACAGGATACCGACGCGCTCGGTGCTGATGGTGACCCACGGTGTGGAGGAGGCCGTCTTCATGGCCGATCGCATCGTGGTACTCTCGCACAACCCCGCCCGGGTGGTCGCGGATCTCGCCGTGACCCTGTCAAGGCCCCGCAACCGCAAACACGCCGCGTTCCTGAGCATGGTGGACCGGGTGTACAAGGTCGTCACCGAAGCGGCCGAACCGGCACGCCGTCCCACCGCGGCGGCCCGTGCCGCGGTGCCTCCTCGCCAGCCGGCCGCCGTTCCGGAGGCTGGCGGTGATCGGGAGGATCAGAGTCGGCGACCGGACGGACAGAGGCACCGGTACACAAGGCTGCCGCACGCCGCCATCGGCATGCTCAGCGGCCTGCTGGAACTCGTCGCCGACCGGGGCGGCCGGGACGATCTGTACCGCTTGGGCAGCGAATTGCTCCTCGAGGTCGACGATCTGCTGCCGGTGACGGAGGCAGCCGGCCTCCTCGAACTCGCGAACGTCCAAGAAGGGGATCTCTGTCTCACCGCCCTGGGCAAGGCGTTCGCGGAGGCTGGCGTGGTGGAACGCAAACGCATCTTCGCTGCTCAGATCGCCCGCATACCCCTGTTCGCCGTCATCCGTCGCGTGCTGGAGGGCAAGCGCAGCCATACCATGCCGCGCGAGTTCTTCACCGACCTGGTCACGGAGGACTTCGGCGAGACGGAAGCGCAGGCCCAGATCGACACCGCGATCGGCTGGGGACGCCACGCCGAACTGTTCGCCTACGACCGGACCTCCGAGGAATTCTATCTGGAGGATCCCGAGGGGACCGCCGACCTGCCGGGAAGCGCGGAGGACACGGGGGACGCCGGCACCTCCTGACCGCGGCGCCGGTGGCGGCCGGCCCGACCCCGATACGCGCGCAAGCGCTGCACTGCGCATGCAGGGCGGAGGGAAGCCGCCCGAGCGCGGCGAATGCTTCTGTCCCGTCGCATCAGGTCCTCGCGGCCGACGGCGCAGCGGGGATCCCAACCGAGGCGTGCGGCGAGGGGTTTCCGGCAAGCAGCCCGAACGGGCGTGCCGGTGAACGTCAGCGGTGCAGCCGGCAGACCCGGCGCACCCCAGGGCGGCGGCGGCCACACCTGCGCAGGCCCATTGCCCGGGAGCCCACGGGAGGTCTTGCACGTGGGCGAGCTCGATGGAAGAGTGATCCTGGTCACCGGCAGCAGCCGCGGGCTCGGACGGGCCTATGCCCTCCGCCTGGCGGCCGCGGGCGCGGATGTCGCGGTACACGACATCGCTGCGGACAAGCCGGCGGAGTTCGGCGAAGGCCAGAGCATCGAGGATACCGTGCTGGCCATCCGGGAGATGGGACGTCGGAGCGTCGCGGTCCTCGGGGACGTGGCGGCCGAGTCGGATGTTCAGCGGATGATGGACGAGGTCGAGGCTCGCCTCGGCGCTATCGACGTCCTGGTGAACAACGCCGGTGGGGATATCGCCGCCCGGGGGGGACGCCGTCCCGAGCCCAACGACGCAGTGGGCATCCCCGCCGCAGATGTCCGCGCCGTTATCGACCGCAACCTGATCGGAACCATCCTGTGCTGCCGGCAGGTGGCGCCCCGGATGACGGCCCGCCGCAGGGGCAAGATCATCAACGTCTCCTCAATGGCCGGCGTGCACCCCACGACCGAGGGCGTGATCTACGCCACGGCCAAAGCCGGCATCGCCTTCTACACCACGTGCCTGGCGATGCAGCTCCGCCCGTTCGACGTCACGGTCAACGCCGTGGCGCCGGGACCGACCTGGACCGCCCGCTTCGCGGCGACGCGCACCGTGGCGACCGAAGAAGGGAAGTCCCGCCTGCAACGGGTCGCCCAACCGGATGACGTGGCCAGAGTGGTGCAGTTCTTGGCGGGACCGCTGTCGGACTACGTGTCGGGCCAGACGATTCCGGTCAACGGGGGGGCGAGATAGAAGCCCCGCCCCCCCTGCCGGCGGTGCGCCGCGCACGCGCAGACGCTCCCGGGACGCTTGGCGCCACCGCCGCAACCGCACCTCCGAGCGAGGGGCTGCGACGTCGCCAAGAGACCCGAAATATTCCCGATCCCGGGACATCACGGCGGGATCCGCCGGCCGCGGGCGATCCACCACCGCCGGACCCGCGCGATCGGCGGCGTGGCGGGACAGTCACCCGGCCGTCCCGCCCGTCAGTCCGCCGCCAAGTTCACGTGGCGGGGCACGAAGTACTCGCGCGAAATCTTCGCCGCGATCCGCGCGACGATCGCCGGCTCCAGGATCGCGTCGCCGCAACGCTCACACACCGCGGCGGGCACGTTGTGCACCTCGACCTCGCGGCCGTAGTCGTCGGTGAAGCGGTAACGGTGTACGACCTCGTAGTTCAATTGGCCGCCGCACACGCACCGGTTCTCGTTCGTCTTCGCCTGCATCATTGCCACCCCCTTCGAGCAGACTCAGTGTACTACCTTGTGATGCGATTCACAAACAAAGGCGGCCCGGAGTTGGCGATTATTATTCCCCCGTCATGCCGCGCATCGATCTTCAGGCGGATGATATGCCACCTTTCCTCTTATTATCTCATTGTTTCTGCTGTTTTCTAGATTATGTGATTCTGGACACGATGTTTGGACGGCGCATCCGGACCGCCGCCCCCGCGGCAGCAGCGCCGCGAGCAAGAAGGCCCCGTCCCGCGCAGCCGACCCCGGCCGCACATCCCCGCCGCCCCACGCCCGCTCACCGCGCTCAGAGGCGGCAGGGCGTACGGGCGCGGCCCCCCACAGGCCAACCCGCAGCCGTAGGCCAGGCGTCGCACCGCGCTGGCGGCCAGGGCGGGCCGCCAGGAGGGGCCCATGCCCCACTACCCCGCCCTCAGCCCGCCCCTTCCTCGATGGGCAGGGGTTTGCGCTCCAGCACCTCGCGCACCACATCCGCCGCCACGCGCCCGCGCAACTGGCTCTCCGGCTTCAGGAGCATGCGGTGGGTGAGGATGCAGGGGGCCAGGTACTGGATGTCGTCGGGGAGCACGTAATCCCGCCCGCGGACTGCAGCCAGGGCCTGGGCAGACATGAAGAGGTTGATCGAGGCCCTCGGGCTGCAGCCCAGGGACACGTCATTGTGCTCGCGCGTCGAGCCGACCAGGTCCACGATGTAACGCAGCAGGTCCGCTTCGACATGGACGGTGCGCACGGCCGCCTGGGCGGCGGCGATGTCCTCCGGGCCGGCCACGGGGACCAGACGGTCCGGCTGCATCCCCGTCACCTGCCGCAAGATGATCTCCCGCTCGTCAGCGGCGCTCGGGTACCCCATCTGCACCCGCATCAGGAAGCGGTCAAGCTGCGCCTCGGGCAGAGGGAACGTGCCCTCGAACTCGACGGGGTTCTGGGTCGCCATGACCAGGAACGGCGCATCGAGCTTGCGGGTCACGCCATCCACTGTGACCTGCTTCTCCCCCATGGCTTCCAGCAGGGCCGACTGCGTGCGGGGCGTGGCGCGGTTGATTTCGTCGGTCAGCACAATCTGGTTCATGACCGGACCCGCCCGGAACTCGAATTCGCGGCTGCTCGGGTTGTACACGCTCGTCCCGATGATGTCCGCAGGGAGAAGGTCAGGCGTGCACTGGACGCGGGCAAATCGCAGACCGAGCGATGCGGCCACCGAGCGGGCCATCATCGTCTTCCCCACGCCGGGCACATCCTCCAGAAGGATGTGTCCCTCACAGAGCAGTGCTACCAGAACGAGTTCCACGACCTCCGTCTTGCCGACGATCATCCGTCCAATGTTCTCGCGCACCGCTGCGGCCATGCGCGCAAGCCTGGCCAGGCCGGCAGCGTCCTTGGCCAGACCCGTCGCACTCTGCGTGCCCGACCCGCTGTGCGCACCTGCTGCCTGATCCGGAGTCCTGGACTCCGCCACCTCGACTCCCCCTCGGAGAACCCAACTCGGCATCTGTGGTCTGCTCCCAATTCGTGGCGGCTATTGCCCGCCACCGGCCGGTGTGCAGTCGGTCCACCTTGGCGCGCAGGAACCCGGTGTGGACACTCGACTCCCGCGGCTTGGCATGGATGCCCCCCCGCAGGAAAAACCGCCGGCCGAGCTACTCCCCACCCTGCGGTCCCAGGCACCACCCCAGGCCTGCCGCCCTGCAGCACCACCGCCGGCAGCGACTGGCACAAGCCTCGGCCGGTCAACTCCGACGGCGGCGCGCGTCTCCCCTGATCTGGACGGCTTTGCCGTCGCGCGTCGCCGCCGGATCGGCCCGACGCGCGCGTTCGGCCTCCACGCCCAAGGCCTCTGCCGCCCGCCGCCGCTCCCTGCGACGCAGCAGGAAACCCGCGATGCGGTCCCACCCGGCACTGGCCAGCGCGATCTCCTCTCCGCCCAGCGGATGCAGGCTGAAGCGCGCCCGCTCGTAGGCGCTGGTCAGGTCACGCAGACCGGCCGCCGTCGCCGGTTCAGCCGCCTGCACCGACTGTCGGTAGGCCCGCGGGGTTTGCGACGCGCGGCGCGGCAGGCCGGCCTCCCGCGCCTGCTCCATGAAGAGGCGGTAAATCTCCCGCACCCGCCGACGCGGATCCTCCGGCGGCAGGTTCCAGGCCGCGCCGGCCATGGTGCGCGGCCCGGCCCGCGCGGCGAACGCGGCACCGGTCCGGTGGCTCGCGGAACGGATGCCGAGCTGGCGCCAGATGTTGCGGAAGAGCGCCCCCTTGATAACCTCCAACATCCAATTCCACCACCGCCGCCAAAACCGCACCATCCCGCGCCAGTCACCATCCCGGACGCCCTGTAGCAGCAACGCGTACAGGCCGCTGAAGAGGGCGGCCGCGCTGCGGGCGGTCTCCGCACCGACCGCCCATTGACGGCGGACGAGCTGGGCCGCATCCAGTCCCAACCGGCGCGCGTAGCGCACCGCGCGCACGACCATCGTCGCCGCCAGCGCCAGAAGCAAGAGCAAGAACATGTAGATCCCTGCGCTCTTGCGCACCTGCGGGGGCAGGACCTTGGTGATGGCGCTCGGCTTCTTGGGCTGGATCGGCGAGAGATTCTCCGCTCCCGACGGCGGCGTGGTCCGCTCCGAAACCCGTACCACGGTCCGCCCGACCATCTGCAGTGTCACGAGCGAAGGCAGCGGCGGCACCACTGCGCAAAGCAGCACGACGGCGGCGATCAGACCGGCGACGGGACCCCACCACCCGACCCCGAAAGCCGCGTCCGTGGTGACCTCGCCCCCACGGAAGCGTGAGCGCATCACCTCGTATTCCAAACCACTGATCAGAATTAGGCCGCACACGCCGGCCAACAGCACCACGGGCGCCGTGGTCCAGTGCAGCAACCCGGCGGAGCGGTCGAGACCGCTCCAGACGAGGCAGGCCCCCACGATCAGCCCCAGCGTCAAGACCAGGCCGGTGAAGCGGCCGCGGGTGAGGCGTGCCACCTCGGCGCTGCCGGAGTCGTAGAGCTCGATCATCAGGTGCGTCAGCCGGCCGACTTGGCCGCGCACGACGACGACCAGTCCGAGCGCTACGGCGAAGGGCAGCGCATGTTGCGTCAACAGCAGCGCCACAACCCCGCCGATCACCAACTCGGCCAGCGCCAAGCCCGGGTCCAGCATCCGGCGCGTGATGCTGCGGAACGTGTCGTGGATGCCGACCAGCGCCACCGCGGCGCACATTGCGGCGAAGCCGGCGATGTTCGGCGCGCCGTACGGCCAGAGCCCGTGCCAGGCAGCGGCCGCCGCCGCGCCGAAGGCGGCGGCCAAACCGACCAGCGCGATCGTATACCATGGCGGCAGATCGTTCACCCCGAGCCCCGGCCCCGCACAGCGCACGTCAAGCGAATCGCACTCCCTGCGTCCCCAGGTCCACTTCGTGGATGGGTATCCTGGCCTGCATCGTGCGCCGCGGCTCGAAGGTCAGGATCACGACGGGGTGCCCCCGGCGCTGGAATTCGCTGCACCGCGCCACCAGTTCGGGCGTGTTGGTCGGTACGAGCATGACCAGCGTGGCACCCCAGGGCAGGCCGCGGACCTCGTCGCCCAGCACCTCCAGAAACGGGGGACCGTCGGCGGGCTGCAACCCCGCAAGGCCCTCCAGGATGGTACGGCGCTGTCCGGCCCCCGCCCGCGCTGCCACTCGCAGGAGGCCCGGCCGCTCCACCTCCCGGCCGATGCCCTCCGGGATCGCGCGCTCGATGCGCCCGTAGGCGACCAGTCCGAGGGCGTGGCGCGGATCCGGTTCCCACCACACCAGGCTCGCCGCGACGGTGATCGCGCGCTCCAGCAACTCGAACCGGCGGGCGGGATCCCAATCCCCGCGGGCGAGGTTCAGAAAGTAATACGTCACCCGCTCCCGCACCAGCGGCTGTTCCTTGACCATCAGTTCTCCCCGGTGAGCGGTGGCCTTCCAGGCGATCAGGCGCAGGGGGTCGCCCGGGAAGTAGCGGCGCACACCGACGGGCAGCAGGTCCTGGAAGGGCGAGAGCGGATCGCGCCGCGGGCCCACGGGGAGGCGGTTCGGCAGGCGCAGCGGCTGGACGGGCAACACGCGGGGGTAGACGGTGATCCACCTCGGCTCCTCCACGGTACCGCCCAACTCCCGCACACCGAACCAGTCGCCGACGGAGACGTCGATGTGCCCCAAACGGTACAGGCCGCGCTCTGTCACTTGCAGTTCGTACCGGTGCACGCGCTCGCTTCCGGCCGGCAGGGTGGACACATGGCTGAAGACCGCACCGTGGTGCAGTCGGGAGGGAACGCGATCCTCCACCCAGACCCACGGCGCCGGCAGGGGCGACCCGTTGACGATGGTGAGGGTGATGCCCAGGCGCTCACCCGGGAAGAGATGGTCCCGATCCACCCGGTGCACCACCCGCAGGCGCTCAAGGGTCAGGCGGACGATCAGGCGGGCGGCGAGCAGGACCAGCACGACCAGGTACAGCCAGAAGGCCACCGAGCGGCTCCGGACGAGCACGGCGGCGATAAAAAACACTACGATCGCCGTAGTCCATTTCAAATCGGCCGCTCACCGCCCCGTGCGGTCCGGTTTCGGGGCGGCATTCGTGAATTCCTCCCCATGTCAAGGAGGGATGCCGCGGCAAGGTATGGGCCAAGGACCAAACCTTCACATCAGATGGTGTGCGTCTCGAGTTAGCCGGCCGGTGCAAGAATCAGCTCTTGCGAGACCACTGATTCGAGGACCCTTGTCCCTCACGGCTCCACGCTTCATGGCCGGAGTGGAAACCGACTTTGGCCGCCTCGGACCACCACAACCCGCCTCCAGCGGCAGCGTCGGCCCCGGGAGCGGAGCACCCCGCCGGCCGGCCGGGGGTGGGCCGGCCGTGTCACACCCCCGCCGGCCCACCCCCGGCCGTGTCCCGCACTGCGGAGACGTAGGCCCACGCGCCGCGTTGTGCGGCATGGGTCGCGGTGGCGAGCAGGTCGTCCCAGTGGGCCCGGAGTTCGGGATCGAGGTCGCGCGTGTACACCTCTTCCAGGGTCGGGCAGCCGGGCCGGGGCACCTGGGACAGGACGTTGGCGAACTGCGCGCGCGAGAACGGTTGCACCCAGTCCACCACGGATGCGGAGACGGAGGTCCGAGAGAAGGCGGGTGGAGTGAAGGCGGCGACCAGAGCGCCGCGGGAGATCCGGTAGGGCAGGCGTCGCCAACGCGCCACCGCGGCCGCGCGCGCCCGTCGCTGCCCTTCCGTCCGCGGCAGGGGCAGCATCGGCCGCTCGTTGGCGCTGAGCACCTCGAAGGAGACAAACCGCCCGCCTGGACGGAGGACGCGGGCAATCTCCGCCGCCACGGCCGGGAGGTCAGATCCGGCATACTGCAGCACGGCACGGCACAGCACCACGTCGAAGGATCCGCCGGCATGCGGCAGTTGCCGCATATCGCCCTGCGTGACCCGGCCGCGGTGCCCCAGGGGATGCTGCGCCAACACGGCCGAAGCCCGGGCGCAGAGTTGCGGCGAAACGTCAAGGGCGGCTACGCCGCCTGCGATGCCGACCACATCCAGCAGCGTGGGCAGGAACTCCCCCGGACCGCACCCGATCTCCAACACGGACTGTCCGGCCCGAAGACCGGCTTGCTGGAGGAGTTGGGCCCGGATGCCGGCGATGAGCTGCATCCCCCCCTGCACCTCCTGCGCGGACAGGCCGGTGTAGCGGTCCACGGAAAGCCAGCGATCCCATGCGTCCACAGGGCCACCTCCACTGCGGGCCGGGGGAGGGTCCCCGGGCACGGCGCAAGAAGGAACGCCGGGCGACGGGACATCCCTCCGGGGCACGCCCGTTCGATGCGGCCGCACTGATCCGTCGCGGCCGGCAAACAGCGCGAGCCGGGGCCCGGCAGCACCGGGCACCGTGCAGTCCTACCCCTTGACCGCACCCGGCGGCGGGTACGGCTCCGCGCCGTCCGGGGTCACCCGCAGCCGCTCGCTCCGCGCCGCGGCCGCCTCCAGCAGCGCCCCCACGGCCAACCGTCCTTCGGCGTCGCGGACTTCGCCGCGCGTCGGGCGCGTGCGCGGGTGGCGCGGGGCGAACAGCGTGCAGCAGTCGTCGAAGGGCCGGACAGAGATCGCGTAGGTCCCGATCCGCCGCGCCAGGTCGACGATCTCGGTCTTGTCGGCGGTGACCAGGGGCCGCAGCAGAGGCAGCGCGGCCACCTCACCCACCGCGGTGAGCGCCTCCAGCGTCTGGCTCGCGACCTGCCCCAGACTGTCGCCGGTGACCAGGGCCCCGGCGCGCTCGCGCCGGCAGAGGGCCTCGGCGAACCGTACCATCATGCGCCGCGCGACAATCGTACGCAGGGGTTCGGGGACGCTCTCCTGGACCGCCGACTGGATATCGGTGAAATGGCCGACCCAGAGCCGCACCTCGCCTGTGTACGCCGCGAGGGCGCGGCAGAGGTCCACCACTTTCTGGCGCGTGCCGTCCCCGGTGTAGGGGAAGGTGTGGAAGTACGCCGCCGACAGCGCCAGGCCGCGCTTGGCGGCGAGATAGGCGGCGACCGGGCTGTCGATCCCGCCGGAGAGCAGGCAGAGCGCTCGCCCGGCCGTGCCCGTCGGCAGCCCGCCGGGTCCGGGCAGCACGGCACCCCACACGTAGAAGGCGTCCGCGCGAACATCGCAACCGATCTGCACGTCGGGGTGATGCACATCGACGCGCAGGCCGGTCGCCGCGGCCACCGCCCCACCGATCTCGCGCGCCAGATCGGGCGAGCGGAGGGCGAACCGCTTGTCCGCGCGCCGCGCGGCGATCTTAAAGCTCTCGGCGCCGGCCGCCTGCGCCCGCCGCGCCTCTTCCACCGCCACCACCGCGAGCGCCGCCAGATCGGCCGGCCGGGCGATGCGGCGGGCCCGCCGGACCGAGACGATGCCGAAGCAGCGCTGCAACGCGGCGATGCCCGCCTCCGCCGGCACACCGGCTGCCAGGTGCACCACCAGACGACCGTCCCGCAGTTCGACGCCACTCCTGCCGGGCAGCCGCTGCAAGGCGGCGCGCCGCAGGGCGCGCTCAAACTGGGGACGGTTGCAGCCCTTGAGCGCCACTTCCGCCCAATGCCCCAACAGCAGCGTCTCGCTACACCCCTCCCCACTCATCTCGGCATCGCCACCCGTGGGAGACGGGCGATGGCCACCGGTATCCGGGCGATCGCCCACTCGATCTCCGCGGCGCGCGTCGCCGGACCGAGGCTGAAACGCAGACTCCCCCGAAGCCGTGCGCCACGCAACCCGAGAGCGGAAAGAACGTGGCTCGGCTCCGGCCGGCGGGCGTGGCAGGCCGACCCCGCGGAGCAGGCGATCCCCTCGGCTTCAAAGGCATGCAGCAGCACCTCGGCCGGCAGTGACGCGACCTCGGCAAAGCTAAGATTCACGATGTGCGGCGCCGCGACTGCGGCATCGGCGGGGTCCGGTCCATTCACCAGGATGCCGGGCAGCGTCGAACGCAATCCCTCGATGAATCGCAGTTTTAGATCGGTGAGGCGCCGGCCGCCGCCCGCATCCGCCCGGAGCGCCGCTCCGAAGCCGGCGATACCTGGGACGTTCTCGGTTCCGGGGCGCAGACCGGCCTCCTGTTCCCCTCCCGGCACCGGCGGGACGAGCCGGGTGCCGCGCCGGACGAAGAGGGCTCCGGTGCCCTTCGGCCCGCCGACCTTGTGCGCCGAGAAGGCCGCGGTGTCCACCCCCCACGCCGCATAGGGCGTGTCCACCTTGCAGAGGGCCTGGACCGCGTCCACGTGCAGGGCGGCGCCGGGAGCGGCCGCGCGCACCGCGGCCGCGATCTGCCGTACAGGCTGCACCGTGCCGGTCTCGTTGTTAACGTGCGTCAGCGCGACAAGCACGGTATCGCGCCGCACAGCGGCGGCGACGTCCTCCGGAGACAGCCGGCCGTCGCCGCCGACCGGCAGGCGCGCGACCTCCCACCCGTCCGCGGCCAGGGCGTCCCAGGCGCAAAGCAGCGAACGGTGTTCGATCGCCGTGGTGACCACGTGGCGTCCACGCCGCACGGCAGCGCGGCAGAGCCCGAGAACGCCCAGATGGTTGCTCTCGGTGCCCCCGGAGGTGAACACGACCTCGGACTCGCCCGCCCCGATCCGCTCGGCGAGGGCACGGCGCGCCGCCGACACGCATTCGGCCGCAGCCAGCCCCCAGCGGTGCACCGCCGACGGATTGGCGAACAACCCGTCGCTCCAGGTGCCGGGGTCCACCCCCAGGACCTGGGCCATGGCCGAGGCCGCCTCCGGCAACATCGGTGTGGTCGCCGCGTTGTCCAGATAGGCGGCCAACTCCGCCCGCCGCTGTGCCACCGCCATCCCCCCCGGCGCGCCGGCCCCGCAGACCCCGGCCCCGGCCGCGCCGCCGAGCGCGAACCCGCCGCACCTGAGCATAGCACGCGGGCGCAGCACACGGACGCCGCACGCGGGCACCGCCGCGAGTACGCTGGCGGAGGTTGCGGTCCCGGCCTCCGCGAACCACACGACGCGCTGGGGTCGAATGGACGCGGCGATTGTCGCTGACTCGGCCGCGGCCAAGGCAGGATCGTTCCCCACCGGACCGAAGTTCCGCCGTTACGAGAGGGACGCGCGGCAGCAGGAGGGATCCGCGGCCCCCGCCGGCGGGTCGGCTGCGGGCTGGGCAGGCAACAGCGAGTACAGTCCTCGGGAGGACGGCGAGTACGCGATGAAGGCCGTGGTCATGGCCGGCGGCGAAGGAACGCGGCTCCGCCCGCTCACCTCGAACCGGCCCAAGCCCATGGTACCCGTTGTCGGCCGCCCGGTTATGGAGCACATCCTCGAACTCCTGCGCCGACATGGAATCTCCCAGGTGATCGTGACGGTGCAATACCTCTCGGCCCAAATCGAGGACTATTTCGGGGACGGCTCGGACTTCGGAATGGAGGTCTCCTACTCCGTCGAACCCGAACCCCTGGGAACGGCGGGCAGCGTCCGCCGTTGCGCCGCCGAGCTCGACGAAACGTTTCTGGTTATCAGCGGGGACGCCCTCACCGACATCGACCTGGGACGGGTGGTGGACCTGCACCGGCGCCGCGATTCCTGGGTCACCCTCGCCCTGGCGCGCGTGGCCGATCCCCTGGAGTTCGGCGTGGTGATCACCGACGCCGGGGGACGGGTCCAGCGCTTCCTGGAGAAGCCCGGCTGGGGCGAGGTGTTCTCCGATACCATCAACACGGGCATCTACGTCATCGAGCCCAAGGCGCTGGCAGAGGTGCCGGCGGAAGGCCCGTATGATTTCAGCAAAGAACTCTTTCCCAAGCTGATGGCGGCCGGGGCCCCCTTGTACGGCTGCACGGTCGACGGCTACTGGTGCGACATCGGCAACCTCAGACAATACATGCAGGCCAACGAGGACGCGCTACACGGCCGCGTGCGCCTCACGCTGCCGGGCCGCAGCCTGCCGGGAGACATCCACATCGGCGCCGGGGCGACTGTTCATCCCTCAGCGCGCCTGCACGGTCCTCTGTTCATCGGCGAGAACTGTTCGGTCCAGGCGGACGTGGTCGTCGACGGCCCTGCGGTGATCGGGCCAAACTCGGTGCTTGACCGCGGCTGCCGCGTGTCGCGTGCGGTCTTGCTCGGCAACGCCTACGTCGGCCCCCGCGCGATGGTGCAGAGCGCCCTGCTCGGCCGTGCGGTGCGCCTGGGCACCGGAGCGGTCATCGAGGAAGGTGCGGTCATCGCCGACGGCTGCCACCTCCACGAGGGATCCCGTGTCAACGCGGAGGTCAAAATCTGGCCCAACAAGGTTGTGGAACCGGGGGCCGTCGTCAATCAGAGCATCGTCTGGGGGGCCCGCTGGCATCGCACCCTATTCGGGGCCGGCGGTGTCAGTGGCGCGGCCAACGTCGAGATGACCCCCGAGGTCGCGGTCCGGCTCGGCGCCGCGTACGCCTCCGCCCTACAGCGGGGCGACGCGGTCGTGGTCAGCCGCGACGGCCACCCGGCGTCGGTGATGATGAAACGGGCCCTGATGGCCGGCCTGTCTTCGGCCGGCGTGCGCGCCTACAACCTGGCGTCGGTGCCCCCGCCGGTGACGCGCTATGCGGCGGGGGCGCTGGGCGGCCGCGGCGGCGTCTTCACCGCCATGGCGGCCGGCGGCGACTCCGGCCAGATGGAACTGCGCTTCCTCGATTCTCGCGGCATCGACATCGACGCCAATTTTGAACGCAAGATCGAGAACCTCTACTTCAGAGAGGACATGCGCAAGGTCCCGCCCGACGACGTCGGCAGCATCAGCTATCCCGCCAAGGTGCTCGACATCTACCTCACCGGTTATCTGGCGGCGCTCGGGTCTCTCTCGCCGCAGGCGGCGGCCACGCGGCTGGTGGTCGATTACGGCGGCGGCCACGCGGGGCAGGTGCTGCCGCAGGCGCTGGCGGAATGCGGAGTGGCCGCCCTGAGCCTGAACTCAGCTCGCGGGGGCGGCGGCACCCGCGGGGAACCGGGCCCTGCCGCCGCCGGTCTGGAGTTATCCCAGGTTGTCATCTCTCTGCACGCGGACTTGGGGGCGCGCCTCGACCCCTGCTGCGACCGCCTCACCGTGATCGACGACCAGGGCCACGCCCTGGACGACCAGGAGGCCCTGGTGCTCTTCGCCGCCCTGGCCGCCCGCCACGCGGGCGCCCGAGAGATCGCCGTGCCCATCATCGCCACGCGCGCCGTCGAGGCCGTATGCGCCGGCACCGGGACGCGGGTACGCCGGACGCGGACGGGCGTCCGCGCCGTGATGGAGGCGGCCGCGACGGGCGGCCTGAGCCTCGCCGCGGACGGGGAAGGCGGGTTCTCCTTCCCCGGCTTTCATCCTGGCATGGACGGTCTGTTCGCCATTGGCTGGCTGCTGCGCTGGCTCGGCCTGGAGGACCGCCCCCTGAGCCGGCTGGTGGCCCGGCTGCCCCGGCCATCCGTGGCGACCGAGACCGTCACCTGCCCATGGCAGGTCAAGGGCCAGTTGATGCGCCGGCTTGTGGAGGCGACAGTGGGCGAACAGGTCACGCTGATCGACGGAATCAAGATCCACCGGGAAGAGGCCTGGGTAGCGGTGCTGCCCGACGCGCACAGGCCCGCGGTGCACCTGTACGCCGAGCCGGTCGACGGAGCGGGCGCCCGGTTGTTGGAGCACTACCGCGCGATCATCCAGGGCATCGTGGCGGAGGCGGAGGGCGCCGCGACCGTGGAGGTCGATTGATCCTCCTTCCCACCCGTCCGATCCGTGGCCGTGCAAGTCCGCCGACGCGACGGCCCCCGGCCGGAAGGCCTCGCAGACCGGCAACCGGGCGCATCACCCACGGGGCGCCAGGACGGCTCCCGCCGCGCTATCGCCGGCACACACACCAGAGGAGCACGTCGCAAGAGTCGGTCTCCGCAGCGGCCGCCAACCGTGGACCATTGGGCGACAAGGGGCGCCGGAGCAGTATCCGCGCAAAAGGGGACCTCTGCAGTGGCCACTTAGGACTGCAATCAGGGATGCATGTTCATCCACCGCCCGCTGTGGTCGGCGTAGTCGGCGCCCCACCACATCCGGTGGTGGAGGGCCAGAAACCTGATTGCAATCTTAGATCGGCGCCAAGCCCACCTCCGGTTATCGGCACGCGTCACCGGGACGCGCGGAGGCTCCGGCCGCCGGATGGCGGCGCGATGCACCGTCCGCCATTTCCGCGCGCATGACCCTCCCCTGCAACCGCTATGCTCCCCTATGTACCGCAGACCCCGACCGAGGGAGCGCTGCCCCGGCCCGCGGCCGCCGCCCCGGAATCCGGCACCCCGGATCCGGCTGGCGACCGGCGCGGCCGCATAGAGTACGGGGTGGCGCGCGCAGTCGCCACGGGCCGCGTCGACAGGACTCGACAGGATGGTACTATGGCGGGGGATCAGAGCCGTCATCCATCCGGAGGGAAACGGGGGTGGAGCATGCCGCGAGATCTGGTGCTGGGCAACGGGCAGATGCTGGTCACCTTCGACGCGGGCCTGCGCATGCGCGACCTCTACTACCCGTATGTCGGACTGTGGAACCACATCGGTGGGCACAGCAGCCGCATGGGCGTCTGGAGCGAGGGCCGCTTCTCCTGGGTCGGCGGCACCGATTGGTCAGTGACCCTCGGGTATGTGGGGGAGACCCTGGTCAGCACCGCCCGCCTGCATCACGAGGGGCTCGGCCTCGAACTCGAATGCACCGACACCGTGCACTACCAGGAAAATGTCCTGCTGCGCCGGGTCGTCGTGACCAACCCGCGGGTGCGGTCGCGGGAGGTCCGCATCTTCTTCCATCAAGATTTCTCCATCGACGACACGGACGTGGGCGATACGGCCGTCTACGATCCCTCCGCCGGCGTGCTGTACCATTACAAGCGCGACCGGTACTTCATGATTGATGGCACATCCACCCAGGGCGGCATTTTCGAGTACGCCACCGGTGTCAAGCGCTTCCACGGTGCGGAGGGAACCTGGCGGGACGCCGAGGACGGCCACCTCGAGGGAAACCCGATCTCGCAGGGCTCGGTGGATTCGACCGTCTCCTTCCGCCTGGATGTACCCGCCGGCGGTCGGCAAACCCTCTGGTACTGGATCGCCGTCGGGCGCACCTACGGCCAGTCCCTGCGGCTGGATCAGTTCGTCCGGGCGAGCACCCCCGAGGTCCTGCTGGCGCAGGTGCGCGCTTACTGGCAGCAGTGGGTGCACAAGGTGCCCACTGAGTACGCCGATCTGCCGCCGGAAGTAGAGCACCTGTACAAACTGTCGCTGCCCATCATCCGGGCGCACGTCGACCGCAACGGAGCGATCACGGCCGCCAACGACTCCGACATCCTGCAGTACAATCGGGACCACTACTCCTATGTCTGGCCCCGCGACGGCGCTCTGATCAGCCACGCCGTTGTCCACGCCGGCTATCCCGAACTGGTGGCCCCCTTCTTCCAGTTCTGCGCGCGGGCGCTGACAGCCGGGGGGTTCCTGCTGCAAAAGTACAATCCGGACGGGTCCGCGGGCTCCTGCTGGCACCCGTGGGTCCAGAACGGCCGCCGCCAGCTCCCCATCCAGGAGGACGAGACGGCGCTGGTCCTGTGGGCCCTGTGGGCGCACTACGAGCGCAGCCGGGACATCGAACTGGTGCTGCAGTTGGCGCAGACGCTGATCTCGCCGGCGGCGGAGTTCCTGGCGGGGTACCTCTACCCCCACCTCGGACTGCCCCGGGAGACGTACGATCTCTGGGAGGAACGCCGCGGCGTCCACACCTGGACGGCGGCGACCGTCGTCGGCGGGCTTGAGGCCGCCGCGCAGCTGGTGCTGCTGCTCGGGGAGGACACCAAGGCGGAGCGCTACCGGCAGGCGGCCCGGCGCATCCGCGAGGGCATCGACAGCCACCTCTACGACCCGGCCCTCGGCCGCTTCGTACGGGGTCTCCAGGTGGCCGCCGATGGCTCCGTGCAGCGGGACGCGACCCCCGACGCCTCGATCGCCGGATTGGTCCACTTCGGCGTGGTCGCGCCCGACGATCCGCGCATGCGCGCGACCATGGAGGCGCTGCAGGAGCGGCTGTGGGTGCGTACCGCCGTTGGTGGCATCGCACGCTACGCGGGCGACTGCTACTTCCGCACCGCCTTCGACGATTTCGACCGGGTGCCTGGAAATCCATGGTTCATCACCACCCTCTGGCTGGCCGACTGGCACGCGGCCGTGGCACGCTCGGTCAGCGAGCTCTGCCGCGCCCGGGAGCTGCTGGGCTGGGTCGCCGCGCACGCCATGCCCTCCGGCGTGCTTCCCGAGCAGGTGCATCCCTACACCGGCACCCCCCTGTCCGTGGCCCCGCTGTGCTGGTCCCACGCCGGCCTCTGCTATTCGGTCCAGCATTACCTCCACCGTTACGCCGAACTGTCCCGCAGCGAAGCGGCGGGGCTGGCGGCGGCCGTCGAACCCGGCACCGGGGCGTGAGGGCGCTGCCGGCTCCGCCAGACCCCGGGGTGCGTACGCGGTGCGTGGCACCCCCGCTGGCACCCACCGATTGACGCCACACCGGGTCGATGATAGTCTGCGCGCCGAAGAATCCTTCGGGGCAGGGTGAGGGCGGCGGCGGCAGCCGCGGCCGTATTCCCGACCGGCGGTGATGCCGCGGGGACGGACAACCCCGCGGACGAGCGCCGCGAGCCACTCGGGTACACCCGAGGGCAGGACGCCGGTGCGAATCCGGGGCCGACGGCACAGTCCGGATGGGAGAAGGATGTGCTCGGTGCGCCGTGCGCACCGGGCGGGTGTTCCCCACCTCCCCCATGCCCCCGGAGACGCGGGGGTAGCGTCCTTGATGCAGCGTGCGCTCCGTCTGGCCGCCCGTGCGGCCGGTCGCACCTCCCCGAACCCGATGGTCGGCGCTGTTCTGGTGCGGGCCGGAGTCGTGGTGGGCGAGGGTTTCCATCGCCGGGCAGGCGAGCCGCACGCGGAGGTGCTCGCCCTGCGGCAGGCGGGGGCCGCGTCAGATGGCGCGACCCTGTACGTCACGTTGGAGCCTTGCAGCCATCATGGACGCACTCCCCCCTGCACTGACTCCATCATCGCGGCCGGGGTGACCCGTGTGGTCGCCGCCATGGAGGACCCCGACCCGCGCGTCGCCGGATCCGGCTTCGCGTGCCTGCGCGCCGCCGGGATCGAGGTCCTGGTCGGCGAGGGCGCGGCGCAGGCCCGTCGCCTCAATCGCTGGTATATCACCTGCCGCACCCTCGGCCGCCCTCGCGTCCTGTATAAGTGGGCGGCGTCCCTGGACGGAGCGGTCGCGCCGGTGGGCCGGGCTTCTGGACGCATCTCCGGCGAGGCGTCCGCCCGAGCGGTGCACCGCCTGCGTGACCGACTGGACGCCGTCATCGTCGGCGTCGGCACGGTGCTGGCGGACGATCCCCGGCTCACCGTACGACTTGTGCGCGGTCGCAATCCCCTGCGCGTGGTCGCCGACCGACAGGCGCGCACCCCGGTCACGGCCAGGGTGCTGCCCGCCCTGATCTGCACCGGACCAGCCGTCCCCGCGGCACGGCTGGAGGCTCTGGTCCGGGCCGGAGCAGAGGTCGTCTGCGCCCCCCGCCCCGCGGACATCCTGGCCGAACTCCACCGGCGCGGCCACCTGGGCGTGTTGCTGGAGGGCGGCCCCCGCCTCGCGGCGGCGTTCTGGTCGGCCGGGCTCGTCGACGAGGTGGCGGCCGTGATCGCGCCGCGCCTGCAGGGGGGCGGCGTCCCCGCCCTGGCCGGCCCTGGTGCCGCCGCCCTGCCGCTGCATGACGTCCGCCTGCGCCGGATCGGCGACGATCTCTGGGTCACGGGGGCGATTCGCTGATGTTCACCGGTTTGGTTGAAGCGATGGGCACACTCCTGGCGCGGAACGGGGGACACATGCGGTTTTGCTGCCCGTTCGCCGCGGAACTGGCCGTGGGCGAGAGCGTCTCCGTGAGCGGTGTCTGCCTAACCGTCGAGGCGCGCGACGAGGTCGCCTTCGCAGCCACCGCCGTACCCATGACGCTCCGGCGCACCAGCCTCGGCAGCCTGCGTCCCGGCACCCCGGTCAATCTGGAGCGGGCCCTGCCCGCGGGCGGCCGCCTGGGCGGTCATATCGTCCAGGGCCACGTGGACGGGGTCGGGCAACTGCTGGAACGCCGGCCCGACGGCGATTGGGAGGCGCTGCGCTTTGGCGCGCCGCCGGAGGTGCTGCGCTTTGTGGTCCCGCGGGGTTCGGTCGCTGTGGACGGTGTCAGCCTGACGGTCGCGGAACGCGACCCGCTTGGCTTCACCGTGGCCATCGTGCCCCATACGGCGGCCCTCACCACCCTGGGGACCCTCCGTCCAGGGGCACCGGTCAACGTTGAGGCGGACGTGATCGCCAAATACGTGGAAGGACTCCTACCGACCGCCGAAAGACTGGACAGCGGGAGGGGCAGCGGCAATGGCTGAAACCGCTTCGGCCGCAGGCAGCACCGGGGTGGGGAGATGTGCCGCGGCCGCGCGGGGGGACGCCGAGACCGAGGCGGCCATCGCCGACATCGCGGCCGGCCGGTTCGTCTTGGTCTTCGACGACGAGGGCCGCGAAAACGAAGGCGACCTGATCATGGCGGCGGAGCATGTCACGCCCGAAGCCATCAACTTCATGATCCGCACCGGGAGCGGCATCATCTGCTTGTCCATGACCGAGCCGGACCTGCAGCGCCTGCAACTGCCGCAGATGGTGGTCCGGAACGAGGAGAGCATGCGCACCGCCTTCACGGTCAGCATCGACGCCACCGACGTGGGCACGGGCATTTCGGCGGCCGCTCGGGCCCGGACTGTGCGCGTCGCGGTCGACCCGGCCTCCGGCCCCCACGACCTGGTGCGTCCCGGGCACGTCTTCCCGCTGAAGGCGCACGAGGGCGGGGTGCTCCGCCGGCCCGGGCATACCGAGGCGGCGGTCGACCTGGCCCAGTTGGCCGGTCTCCGGCCAGCCGGTGTGCTGTGCGAAGTCATGAATCCGGACGGGACCATGGCGCGCCTGCCGGAACTCCGCGAGTTCGCCCAGCGCCACGGCCTGCGCCTTCTGCGCATCGGCGAGTTGGTGGCGTACCGCCGTCGCCGTGAAAGCAGCGTGCGGCGCGCTGCGGAAGCGCAGTTGCCCACCCGCCACGGCGTGTTCCGGATGATCGCCTACAACTCGGTGGCGTCCGACCAGCCACAGATCGCCCTGGTCATGGGCACGGTGGACGACGGCCTGCCGGTGCTGGTGCGCATGCACAGCGAATGCCTGACGGGTGACGTGTTCGGTTCGCTGCGCTGCGACTGCGGCGAGCAGCTCGACCTCGCGCTGGGCGCCGTCGCGGCCCAGGGGCGCGGCGTCGTCTGCTACCTCCGCCAGGAGGGTCGCGGCATCGGACTGGCCAACAAGGTGCGGGCCTACGCGCTCCAGGACGGTGGCCTCGACACCGTGGAGGCCAATCTGGCGCTGGGCTTCCCCCCCGACGCCCGCGACTACGGGACGGGCGCCCAGATGCTCGCCGATCTCGGCGTGCGCAAGATCCGGCTACTGACAAACAACCCCGCCAAAGAGTACGCCCTCTCCGGTTTCGGGCTCGAGATCGTGGAACGCGTGCCCATCGCCGTCCCGGCGCACCCGGAGAACGCCGCCTACATGGCGGCCAAGCGGACCAAGCTGGGCCACCTGCTGCCGTAGGCCACGCGTCGCGACGTATCGCCGTCGCCACACGGCGCCCCAGCGGCGCGCTGCAGGTGGAGGTGGTCACGTGTGGTTGTTTGTCGGTCTGTTCCTCCTGGCCCTGGTGTCCATCGCGGTCGCGCCGCTCGCCGCGCGGGGTGACGCGCGCACCGGGCACCGCATCTGGGCGCTGGTGATCTTGCTGTGCGCCGCCACGGTGGGTGCCATCGTGGACCTGGCCGTCAACCCCGCGGCCCTCGACGCGTTGCTGCGGCTCGCCGGCGCACAGTGACGGCGCGGACCCCGCCCCCGCTGCCGCACGCTTCCGCCGGCGGCGGGGTATCTGCGCCATGCGCCAACCGCCTTGCTCCGGCCCCCCGGCGCGCGGCCGGAGCCGCGGCCGCGGCTACCGCGGGGCGGGTCCCCACCCGCATCGCCGGCAGAGTGCCCGCACGCAGCCGCTGAGGACGCGGCGCGCGTCCCCATTAGCCGTACGCGACCGGCCCCGGGGCCTGCGCGTGCCGCGAAAGTCCGCTCGGGCGCCAGGCTCAGGTTCGCGCCTGCGCCTCGCGGAGGAAGGCCTTCATCTGGCCAAGGGTCATCGGCCCCACATACTTCTGGCGGATGACGCCCGCCGCGTCTAGGAAGAAGCTGGTCGGCAGCGCCTGCACGTTGTAGGCCATGCCCACAGTACCGGAGCCGTCCAGGAGAAACGTCCAGCCGAAGCCGGCGCGGCGGACAAAATCGGCCACGATCGGGCCGGGTTCCCGCTCGTCGACGCCCAGCACCGTCACGTGGCCAGCCTCGAGCTTCTGAAACCGCGCGATTTCGGGCATCTCCAGGCGGCAGTCCGGGCACCAGGTCGCCCAGAAGTTGATCAGCACAGGCCTGCCGAGCGACGCGGCCAGGGACACCCGCCGACCCCCCGGGGTCGTCAGGGTAAAAACCGGCGCAGCCAGTCCCACCCCCTGCGCGCCGGACGCCACGCCTGTCCGCGCCGCGCTCTGGAACACCGCCAGCAGGGCCAGCAGCCAGAAGGCGATAGCCGCGGGCCGTTTCACGGGGCATCGCCGTCCACGGCCGCAGAATCGGAACCCGGCGCGCCGTCCGTCCGGGCCGAGCGCTGCAACACCAGGGAGGCGCCCATGCCCAGCAGGGCCAGGACCGCGTCGGCCGCCTGGGCGGCGGACCAAGGCGGCACCAGCGGCGGCGCGGGCACCAAGAAGCCGAGCACGAAGCGGAAGGCCGACATCAGCGCAACGAAGGTCACCAGGTTCTGCCCGGGGAAGTCGGACCGCCCGTACGCCCAGACCAGCCACGCCGCGATCGCCGCAAAGCCGAACGCCCCGTACAACTGGATCGGCTGCACCCCGATACCGCCGTATAGCGGCGCTCGGAAGACGGCGGTCGGGTTGCCCAACGCGGGAACCCCCAGCCACCCGACCGCGACGGCCAGGGCAGCCGCCGGCGCCAGGGCGTCGAACACGGCCAGGCGCCTTGCCCAGGGCCGACCACGAAGCGACCACCACACGGCCAGGCCAGCCCCGGGCAAGGCCCCGGCATAGGAGAGCGACGTGCCGCTGGCCGCAAACCAGGTCAGCGGCTGGTGCCAGCGGAGGTCGGGGACCACCACCTGATTGGCGAGGCGCCCGAGGAGCAGGGCACCGACCAGAGCCGGCAGGATCACCTCCACCGCCTCAGCACGCACGTCCGGACGGGCGCGGAGCAGGCGCCCGAGCAGCAGGCGCCCCGCGGCGATGCCCGCGGCGGCCGCAATACTGAAGCCGCTCACCCCGAACGGGCCCGCGACGGGGATGTATTGCGGCAGGGGCAAGAGCGCCATCGCGGCCCCCCCCGGCAGGCGGGCCCCGGTCGGGGCCCCCGCAGAATTCGCCTCACGCCGGTCCAGCACCCGCGCTACCGCCACCGGCGGCATCCGGTCCGGTGCTTGTCGCTCTTTTGCCGGAGTTCCCCGGCCCCCGCAAGTGCACCGCCAAACCCCCGGCGCCAGGTGCTGAGCCGTCTCTCCAAGGGCTTCAGGGACAAGGGACCGGACATTTAGGGGAGACGATGAAACAGGAGCTTCGCCGTCTCCCCTACTTTCCCCCACCCGGTTGCACGGCCGGATCCGGCAGACCGCCGCCCGCTGCGGCCGCACGGCGGTGCGCCGGCCGCACGTCGGGCACCCAAAAGAACAGGCAGAGCCCGATCGCCGACGCCACGGCCACCCCGCCGAACATGCCCGGAAAGCCGTAGCGGCCCTGCAGCAACGTGAGCACCACCGGTCCGGCCGCCAGGCCCACCGAACGGAAGACGGCGATCAGCGACAGGGCCTCGCCGGCCCGGTCGTCGTGATAGAGGGCCAGCACCATGCGATTGAGTGGCGCCCCCATGGTGAAAGCCATGGACACCCCGAAGGCGAGCATCGCCAGCATGAAGGTCCGTAACCCAAGACCCGGCAGGCTGAGCAGGATCCCGCCAACGATCCCCGCCGCCAGACCCGCCTGCAGTACCCCACGTGCACCGACACGGTCCACCATCACGCCAGCGGCGCCGGCGAGAACGGCCCCTGACAGGGCCGCCGGCATGAGGGCCACACCGGAGCCAAGGACGGAGAAGTGCAGCACCGTCTGCGCCAGCGTCGGCACGAAGATCGCCGCCGACATGCCCACCCCGATCAGCGCCGCACCGATGAGCATGGCGGCCCCGCTGGCGCCGGCCAGCGGCTTGCCGTCCAGGAAGGGCCGCTGCGCACCGCGCTGCCGCGAGAGAAACAGCAGCAGCAGCACCAGGGCAGAGCCGGCCGCCACCCAGCGCGCCGGCCCGGGCAGCGCGATCGCCAGCAGACCGGCGGCCAGCAAGGCGGCGAAGGAGAGCCCGCCGATCCAATCCGGCACGGCGCGGTCGGCCAGGGGCGACTCAGGTAGGCGCGGCACCAGTAGGAGCACGACCAGGGCCACCGGCACGTTCACCAAAAAGACAGAACGCCAGCCAAAGTACTGGGCCAGCGCCCCTCCCACGTTCGGCCCCACGATTGTGGCAAGGCCGAACACTGCCCCGAAGATGCCGAGGGCCGTTCCCCGCCGCTCAGCGGGAAATCGCCGCACACCCTCTGCCTGGGCGTTGGGATACACGGCTCCGGCCCCCGCACCCTGGAGGGCCCGCGCCGCCAGGAAGACCCAGAAGGCACCCGAGGCGCTGGCCAGCGCGCTGGCCACGCCGAAGGCCGCCACCCCCAGCGTGAAAAGCCGGCGGCGCCCGAAACGGTCTCCCAGCGCCCCGGAGAGCACGGTGCTCGCGGCATAGGCGACTGTGTAGACTGTCACGGTCCACGCGGTCCACTGCAACGAGACCCGGAAGCCGCGCGCGATGAGCGGAAAGGCCGGGCCGAGCACCCCGGTGTCCAAGGCCCCGATGAATACGCCCGCCAGATACACGGACAGGCCGTCGAGGTTCCTCCGCATGCGGGTCCGCCTCCGCTCCGCCCGGGTGCGGCCCACCGCACGGGCCCACCCATGTCCACACCTTCAGAGTACCCGCGCCGCGATCGCCCCACCTGCGCTCCGCGGTCCCGCGGCGGCGGCCGGCGCGCCCCGGGCGCCATCTTACACCACCGCCGCACGGGTGCGTCCCCACCGGCCTCCTGTGGACGACCCCGCACCGGAGGCGAACATGATCCCCGCCCACACCCGCGAAATAGGGCCCGAGCGGGCCATTGCAAGGTCCGCCCGGTTGCGCTAATGCTTGATGGTCCGTATGGCGGATCACTCTGCTCACTCCCACGGAGAACGAGCATTCTGACCGCGATCTGCTGGCAGTTGTACCGAACGGCAGGGCACATCCGCAGTCCGGCGAATACGGCGCGAATGGGGGGGGTGCCACGGTTCGGGCGCATCCCCCGGCAACGGGCCCGAGGATCGGGGAGGCGGTATCGCTTGGGTCGGTGGGCGCGCAGACGGACCTGGCTGGTGACTCCGGCATTGATGCTCGCGGCTCTGGCGCTGGGTGCGTGTGCACAGCACCCACAGGCGACGTTCAGTCCGGCGGGACCCGTGAGTCGGCGAGAACTCGGGCTCATGAGTTTCAGCTTATGGCTGATGATCGGCGTTTTTGTGGCGGTGTGCATCCCGCTCGTGTACGCCATGATCCGCTTTCGCGAGCGGAAGGGCGACCAGGGACTGCCGCCGCAGATCGAAGGCAATCACAGGATCGAGGTTGTGTGGACGGTCGTCCCCATCCTCATCTGCATCGCCCTGGCGATTCCCACCATACACGACGCTTTTGTGCTGGCCTCCCCGCCCGCGGGCAGCAGCCCACTGGTGGTGGACGTGGTCGGCCACCAGTGGTGGTGGGAATTCCAGTATCCCGGACAGAGCATCGTGACCGCCGACGAGATGCACATCCCCGCCGGCCGGCCCATCGAGTTGAAGCTGACCTCCGTGGACGTGCTGCACAGCTTCTGGGTACCCGCGCTGGCCGGCAAGGAGGACACCGTGCCCGGCGTCGTCAACACGATGTGGCTCCAGGCCAGCGTCCCCGGCACCTATCCGGGCCAGTGCGCGGAGTTCTGCGGCACCTCGCACAGCCTGATGCGCTTTGACGTCGTCGCCCAGAGCCCCGCGCAGTTCCAGGCGTGGGTGACCGGCATGCAGCATCCCGACGTGACGCCCACGACCGCCGAGGCTCAGGCCGGCGCGCAGCTGTTCTCCCAATACCAATGCGGCATCTGCCACACGATCGACGGCACTGCGGCCAAAGGCACCGTGGGTCCGAATCTGACCAACCTCGGGGAGCGGGCCATCGTGGTCGGCGGGTCGCTGCAGAACACGCCGACCGATCTGGCCCAGTGGATCCACGACCCCCAGGCGATCATGCCGGATACGATCATGCCTGCGTTCTCCACCCTGACCGACCAGCAGTTGAGCGAACTGACGGCCTACCTTGAGGGCTTGAAACCCCAGGCGTGAACGTGTCCGGGCTCGAGTCGCAAGCATTACGCCCGACCCCCGACCGCGCCTCCGGTCGGGGCGGGGCCCGAAGGGATGGTAAGCGCAGTTGGCAACCCTCTCCGAGCGCATGCCCGCGGCGCTCGCGCGGCGCACCGCCGCCGAGTACGGGATCTGGAGTTGGCTGACCACAGTCGATCACAAGCGCATCGGAATCATGTACCTGGTGTCCGCCACCATCTTCTTCATCTTCGGCGGCACCGAGGCGTTCCTGATGCGTCTGCAGCTCATGCGCCCGGAGAACCATATCGTCAGTTTTCAGCTCTTCAACCAATTGTTCACCATGCACGGTATTACCATGATCTTCCTGGCAGTCATGCCGCTGCTCATCGGCTACATCAACGTCGTGATGCCCCTGCAGATCGGGGCGCGCGACGTCGCCTACCCGCGGCTCAACGCCGTGAGCCTCTGGCTCTTCTTCGCCGGCGGCCTCATGCTCTACTCCTCGTGGTTCCTCGGCGGGGCGCCGAACGCCGGCTGGTACAACTACGCCCCGATCAACACCGGCGGCGTGCTCAACCCCGGGTCTGACACCCTCGGGATCTCGTTCTATGTGCTGGGGCTCCAGATCGCCGGGATCGGCACCCTGCTCTCCGGCATCAACTTCACCGCCACCATCCTCAACCTGCGTGCACCGGGCATGTCCCTGATGCGCATGCCGCTGTTCGTCTGGACCGTCTTGATCACCTCGATCCTGATCGTCTTCGCCTTCCCGCCCTTCACGGCAAACCTTGGCCTGCTGATGTTCGACAGGTTGTTCAACACCGGCTTCTTCGACCCGAGTAAGGGCGGCAACGCTCTGCTCTGGCAGCAACTCTTCTGGATCTTCGGACATCCCGAGGTCTACATCCTGATCATGCCGGCGTTCGGCATGATCTCCGAGGTCGTCCCGACCTTCTCGCGCAAGCCGCTCTTCGGTTACACGACGATGGTCTTCGCCATCATCGTCATCGCCTTCCTGGCCTTCATGGTCTGGAGTCACCACATGTTCACCACCGGCATGGGCGCCGTTGTGAACTCGGTTTTCGCAGCCACCTCCATGGCCATCGCCGTGCCGACCGGGGTTAAGATCTTCAATTGGATCGCGACCATGTGGGGGGGCCGCATCCGCTACACGACATCCATGCTCTTTGCCATCGGCTTCCTGTTCTGTTTTGTCATTGGTGGCATGAGCGGGGTGATGCTGGCCGCCGCCCCGGCGGACTACCAGTTCAACGACAGCTACTTCCTCGTTGCGCACATCCACTACGTCCTGATCGGCGGGTCGCTTTTCGCCCTGTTCGCGGGAACCTACTACTGGTTTCCCAAGATGACCGGGCGCCTGCTGAGCGAGCGCCTTGGCAAGCTCAACTTCTGGATTGTGCTGATCGGCTTCAATGTCACCTTCTTTCCCATGCACTTCCTGGGCATCGACGGCATGCCGCGCCGCGTGGCCACCTACCCGCCCGGCCTCGGCCTGAGTTTCTGGAACTTCGTGTCGACCATTGGCGTGTTCATCCTTACCGCCGGCATTCTGATCTTCCTCTATAACCTGCGCGACTCGCTGCGCAACGGGGAGATCGCGGGGCCCGACCCCTGGGACGCGCGCACACTGGAGTGGTCCATCCCCTCGCCGGCGCCGGAGTACAATTTCGCCCAGATTCCGCTGGTCCGGGGCCGCGACGCCCTCTGGGTCGAGAAGCAGCACGGCGACGGCCGCATGCTGCCGGCGCAGATCGTGGAGCAGCACGGCGACCATGACGCGGACGACCATGACGCGCATCAGCACCATGCCGATCGCCACCTGGTGCACATGCCGTCTCCGACGCCCCTGCCGTTGATCCTAGGCGCCGGGGCGATGGTCGCCGGGTACGCGGGGCTCTATCGGGTATGGTGGCTGGCCATACTAGCGCTGGTCGCCTGCTTCTACGGTATCTTCCGCCTGATGTACGACAGGGATCCCGGGTACTACGTCGAGCCAAAGGGGGATGTGGGATGAGCGAGGCGATGCACACGACCCCGGCACCCGACGGCGGGCCGGCCGGCCCTCCCGTCCTTCCCACGCCCGCGGAGACGACCAAACTCGGGATTTGGCTGTGGCTGGCTTCGGACTGCGCGCTGTTCGCCTCGCTGATCGCCACCTATCTGACCCTCCACGGGCAGACGGCCGGCGGGCCGACTGCGCAGCAACTGTTCGACCTGCCGTTGACCCTGGTGTCCACCTTCGCCCTGCTCCTCAGCAGCGTGACCATGGGGGTGGCCCTGGAGGCGCTGCAGAAGGACGACATCGCCGCGCTCCGGCGGTGGCTGGTGGTCACCGCGCTGCTCGGGGCCATCTTCGTCGGCCTGGAGATCCGCGAGTTCCACCACTACACCGTCTCCGGCCTCTGGTTCCAGCGCAGTGACTTCGCCTCCAGCTTTTACGTCCTGGTCGGCTTCCACGGGCTGCATGTCAGCTTCGGCATCGCCTGGATCCTGTCGCTGCTCATCTTCACCTTCCGCAAACCCGGTGGGATCACACGCGCCGACCACTGGCGCTTTGAGATGATGAGCCTGTACTGGTACTTCGTGGACGTGGTCTGGGTCGTGATCTTTACCGTGATCTACCTGCTCGGAAAGGTGGGCTGACTGTGAGTACGGTGGAGCCGCACAGCGAGACCGGGGCGCGGCACGGCGGGATGCGCTTGCATGTCACGGTGGCCGTGGTGCTGACCGTACTCACGCTGATCGCGTTCGGTCTGGCGGGAACGGGCGCCCTGCCCCACTTCGTCCTGATTCCGGTGCTCCTGGTGATGGCTCTCGGCCAGATCGCCCTCCAGGTGCTTTACTATATGCACCTGAAGTGGGACAGCCGGACCTTCGCCGGGTTCTTCGTCGCGGCGCTGGCCCTGGCCGTAGTGATCGCCGTCATCGGCAAGACCCTCGCCGAGCGCTGACCCGGGATCCGTCCGCGGACCGGGGTCCGGGCGTGACCTGGCACGAGCGGGATGGGACGCCCGGCGGCGGTCCCGCCCCGCTCCTTCGTTCGTTGCCGTGCCGGGAAGGGAGATGCCGCCATGCCTCTGGAACTGAGGCAAGCGGGTTTCGTGGCTCTGTGGCACCCAGGCATCATGGCCGTGGTGCTCCTGCTTGGCGCGGCCTACCTGCTCGCGGTGGGCCCCTGGCGGCACCGCTTCCCGGGATCCCGACCGGCGACGGGCCGCCAGAAGACGGCGCTCCTGCTCAGCCTGCTCACCCTCTACGTGGCCGTCGGCAGCCCGCTGGACTTCGTCGCCGACAAC
Organism: Bacillota bacterium; assembly: GCA_021803205.1. GTDB lineage: Bacteria > Bacillota > Sulfobacillia > RBS10-35 > JAJYVN01 > JAJZMB01. Next base: position 49,146 of record JAJZMB010000099.1, read on the forward strand.
CTCCTGATGAGCGCCCACATGACCGAGCATATGCTGCTGACCTTCGTGTTCCCCCCGCTCCTGCTCCTAGGCACCCCCGCCTGGCTCATCCGGCCGGTCGTGGTTGGCAACCCGGTCGTGCACCGGATCGCCTCCCGCCTCACGCGCCCACTCACCGCCCTGGTCCTGTTCAACCTCGTCTTCTCCGCGGTGCATATCCCGGTGATCTACGACCTCACGCTGCGGAACAACGCCCTGCACTTCACCGAGCACGCGCTGCTGGTCATCACCGGCATCTGCATGTGGTGGCCCGTCCTCAGCCCGTTGCCGGAGATGCCCCGCCTCTCGGACATGATGCAGATCGGTTACCTCTTCATCAACGAAATCTTCCAGACCATCGCCTTCGCCCTGATCACCTTCGCCAACCACCCGCTCTACTCGGTCTATGACCATGCACCCCTGTTGTGGGGCATCACGCGCATGGAGGACCAGCAGATGGGCGGCATCCTGATGAAGATGGGCGCCATGGCCTCCATCGTCCCGGCGATGTGGGACGCCTTCTTCCGCTGGGCGCGCCGGGAGAGCGCCCAGCGCAACGATTTCATCGGGGCCCAGATTCCAGTGCCCGCGACCGCGGACCGCGACCCCGCGCCTGCGCGGCCAGCGCCGGGCCTCCCCCTGGCCGCGCCGTCCGGACTGCGGGTCGAGGCGGCCGGCCGCTCCGCGCCTGTGGGGCCGGGCCTGCCCGACCCGGTCCGTCCCTGATCGCGCGCGGCAGACCATCAGGTTCCAGGGGACTCCGGCCGATTCGGACGCGAAGCGTACGACGTGACCGAGCGCGCAGTGGACAATCCTCGATCGGGGGCAGATCGGCCGGATGAACGCACCAGCCCGTCCCTCGTCCCTGCTCTCCCGCCTCGGCGACTATGTCGCCCTGACCAAACCGCGCATCGTGCTTCTCCTGCTGATCACAGGCGCCTGCGCCATGGCGGTGGCCAAGAGTGGCCTTCCGGCCCCGCGCCTTTTGCTGCTCACACTGCTCGGCCTCGGTCTCTCCTGCGGCGGCGCCAACGCCGTCAATATGTGGTACGACCGAGATATCGACCCGGTGATGGTCCGCACGCAGCGACGACCGATCCCCGCCGGGCGGATCCAGCCACGCGCGGCGCTGGCCTTCGGCATCGCCGCGCAGGCCGCTTCGCTGCTGATCCTGGGCGCCTTCGTCAATCCGCTGGCCGCGCTGCTGTCCCTGACGGGCTTCGTGTACTATGTCTTCGTCTACACGATGTGGCTCAAGCGGCGGACGCCGCAGAACATCGTCATCGGCGGAGGCGCGGGCGCATTCCCGCCGCTGGTGGGCTGGGCGGCGGTGACCGGCGGTGTGGGTGTGGCGGCCATACTCATGTTCCTGATCATCTTCATGTGGACGCCCCCGCACTTCTGGTCGCTGGCGCTTTACAAGGACGAGGATTACCGCCGCGCGGGGATTCCTATGATGCCAGTCGCCCGCGGCTGGCAGACGACGAAGTCGCAGAGCCTCGCCTACTCCGTCCTCCTGCTTTGCGCCTCGGTGCTGCTTTATTGGACCGGCGTGGTGGGACTGCTGTATCTGTTCGCCGCCATGGTCCTCGGTATGGTCTTCATCGGCTACAGCCTGGTGCTGCTGCGCGAACCGGCGCCCGAGGTGAAGTGGGCCAAGCGCACCTTTCGCTTCTCCCTACTCTACCTCACGGCCATCTTCACCGTCATGGTGCTGAACATGCGCCACTGAGGCTCGGGCCGGGGATGGCGCCCGCACGACGAGACGCGGACGGGAGGAGGAACGGCATGGATCTCGGGATGGCCCTGGCCTACCTCAGCGAGGGGTGCATGCTCGGCAGCGCCGTGTGTCTGGGCATCGGCTGGTACCAGGTCCGGCACCATCACATCCATGCGCATCGGCGTTGGATGCTGGCCACCACCACACTGGGCGCGGCCTTCTTTGTCACCTACGTCCTGCACACCGCCCTGGTCGGAGACACTTCTTTCGGCGGGCCGGCCGCTCTGGCCGCACCGTATCAGGTCTTCCTCCAAACCCACGCCACCCTGGCCACGGTGGCCGGTATCCTGGGGGTGCTCACCCTCCGCCGCGCCCTCCGCCGGCGCTTCACCCTCCACCGCCGCATTGCGCCCTGGACTGCCGTCCTGTGGCTGATCGCCGCCGCGAGTGGACTGACCGTCTTCATCCTGCTGTATCTCGCTTATCCTCCCGGTCCGACGGTGAACGTGATCGCCGCCATGTTCGGGCATTGAGCGCACAGCGCGCGCGGGAAGGAAGGATCCGGAATGAAGCGGCTGCGCGGGGCGGCGTGGAGGACCTCGGCTGTATTCATCCTCGCCCTGGCCGTGCTCCGCGTACAGCCCGTGGTCTCCGCGCGGCAGGGCGACTCGGTGGCGCCGCCCGCCGCCGCCTACGGATCCGCCCTGCCGCGCATCCCGGCTCCGGACTTCACCCTGACAGGGCTCTCCGGCCGACCCCTGGGACTGACGGACACCCGCGGTCACGTGGTGCTCCTGACGTTCATCGACCTGCGCTCGGCAACTGCGGTGGACACCGCACGGCTGCTGCGCACCTTCAGCGAGGAAATCGGACCGCCGGCCCGCCAGGTATGGATCCTGGCCGTGAACACCGACCCCGCCGCGACGCCCGCGCAGTTGGCGGCCTGGACAGCCGCCCGGGACATGACCGGCCGCTGGCGGTGGTTGACCGGTCGCGCCGCGGCGCTGCAGCTGGTCTGGACTGACTACCACATCGGCTCCGAGCTCGACGGCGCCCAGCTTGTGCACGCCTCTGCCACCTACATCCTCGACCCGCACGGCCGGGAACGCTGGGTGCTGTCCACCGCCGCTGCCTCCGGCCTGGCCGCCGAGGCCCACGCTCTGGCGGCCGCGGTGCTGGCCCTCGGCGGATGAGCAGGAGGGTTCTGATCGTTGCGGTGCAGGCAGCCGGTCCGGTCCGTGGAGATCCCGGGGGATTCGGTCCGCCGGGGGACGGCCCGCACCCCGGCAGCGGCTCCGGCTCCAGCCGCACCTGTGCACGGAGGGTGGCCCCGTGACGGCGGAATGTGGTAGAACGGTCCCTGTGCGGGCAGGCTGGAGACCTGCGACGCCCGGAGAAGCTTCGAGTGTAGAAAGGGGTTTCGCACCGATGAGCATTGTACCGATCAGACGCCTGGCCGCAGGCACGACCGTGGCGCTTACGCTGGCGCTGGTCGCCGGCTGCGGCAATATCACCACGCCCGCCAGTTCCTCGGCCTCAAGCGCCTCAAGCGCCTCCAACGCCTCCAACGCCTCCGTGCCGACCGCGCCGGCCTCCTCGTCTTCGGCCGCGACGCCGACCGCGTCCGGCACAACCGGTTCCGCCGCCGTAAACACCGGCAGCCAGTACGCCCAGTATTACAAGGTCACAGGCACGCCCGTCACCGTCGCGGCAGGCAAAACGGTGAAGATGACGCTCACCGACTTCTCCTTTGATCCGAACACCCTCACGGTGGCCAAGGGCACAAAGGTCACGATCGCCGTCAGCAATCCCACACCGTTACAGCACACCTTCACACTGGACGCCTTCGGCGTCGATCAGAGCATCTCTCCCAACGGGGGCACGGCCACGGTGTCCTTCACGCCGACGACGGCGGGAACCTACTACTGGTACTGCAAGGTTCCCGGCCACGCCCAACTGGGGATGGTCGGCAAGTTGACGGTAAAGTGAGGGGGTGCGCCGGGCGGCCACAGCGCCGCCCGGCGCACCGCGCCGATCACCGCGTCCACGCCTGGACGCGGTGAGGGGCCAACACGCCCGTGGCTGCCGCGTAGTGGCGGCGGGCGCGCGCACCCGGCTCGCCCGCCGGGCTCCCTACCCCAACTCGACCCCGATCCGGCCTGCAAGGTTACGCAGGTGCTCCACCGCAGCGGCAACCTCGGCCTCGGACGCCGCGCCCTCGACGCAGAGCGGAACATCACCGGGCATGGCCGACAGCGCCTGGAGCAGCGCCGCGTAGTCGAGCGCACCGCTCCCGACCGGCTCGATGCTCAACCGGAAGTCAAAGCCCCCGGGATGCAGAAGGGCGTCGCGGGCGTGCACCAGACCCAGCGCCGATCCGAGCTGCTGCACAGAGCGCCGCAGGAAGGAGCCGTTGTCGAAGTACGTGTCGATGTTCAGCAGGCCGACCGGATCGAAGAGGATGCCGAACGCGGGATGAGCCACGCGGCGCACCGCCTCCGAGGCCGCCAGCAGCGAGGAGAGCGGGGTTGCGCCCCGCGTCTCCAGAAGAAGCCGTACAGGCACACGAGCCGGCGTGGCCCCGAGGATGGCGCGAATGGTGCGCGCCACATCGTCCAGGCGGGCGGCGTCTCCCCGACCGGCCCCTGTGACGACCGACAGCGCATCGGCGGCGGCGGCCAGACGGAGGGCGCGCCGCAATGACTGCACGGCGGTAGGCTCGGTGAGGTCCTTCTCCTCCTCCACCTGCACGATGCGCACACCCGCCGCACGGTACCGCCGACCCAGCGCTTCGGCCTCGGCCTCCGTCGTCCCCGCCGGGAAAGTGAGCCCGGTCCCCCAAAGTCGCAGGCGCACGCACAGGCACAATCCATCGCTACCGGCAGGGGCAAGCGCGCACAACCGGATCATCGACCACCCGGCCTCCCTGGACACGCCGCATCCCGAAGAGAAGAGCCGGCTGGTCGGCTCTTCTCTTCCCGGTCACGGGGGACACGCCGCATCCACACCACATCCGCCACGGCCACGGCTGGATCCGTGTGCTCCACCTGCCCAAAACGCATCGGCACCGGACCCGGAGGGAAGGGGCCCCCACCCCGCGCGAACTTCGCGCGCCAGCGGGAATTCCCTGTCACGGGCGTCGGTGCTCCGGGCAGCGGAAGTGCGGCCCCGCCTCAGAGGACTTTGGCGAGATCGCCGATGACTGTCCTCCGCACGCGCAGCACCTGTCGGGCGCGAGTGAGACGCATGGACAGAGGATCTCCCGTCTCCAAGGACCCCGCGCGGACCGGAAGCGATGCTTCATCTGCGCAGCAGTCGTCCACACACACCCAGGCCAGTGGGCTGCTGACGACCGGTACTATGCCAATCCTGCCCTGCCTGCCCGCAGATCCTCGAACAACCGGCCCACCGCGACGCGATCGACCGGCAGCGCCACCCTCCGGTGCATGATCCCCGCCAGATGCATGGCGTTGGCCAGCTCGAGCGCCCTCAGGCCGTCCTCGCCGGTGGCCACCAGCGGCTCGCCCTCACCGACGGCGCGCACAAAGTTGCGGATGACCGCGGATGTGGGGTCGCCCGTCGCAGGCACCTCTATCTCCTGCCACTCCGCCTGGAAACGCGAGCGCTCCGGGCTGTGCAGGATGTGCTCGGAGAGCGGCACGGCGTAACGGCAGTGCAGGAGCTTACCGTCACGGATGGCGATCCGACCGTTTTCCCCAGTGATCTCGACCGACCGCCGGCCCAGGGGATCCGAGGTGGTGGCCCGGTAGTAGCCGGTCCGGTGCCCGCCGTACTCCAGCACCGCGTGCACCGTGTCCTCCACCTCGATGCGGTGGATGCGGGTGCCAAGCGCAGCCGTCAGGGCAGTGGCTGGCCCGCCCAACCAGCACAGCAGGTCGATGTCGTGGGGGGCCTGGTTGGCCAGGATGCCGCCGCCCTCACCCGTCCAGGTGCCGCGCCAGGCACCACTCTCATAGTAAGATTGGGGTCGATACCAACCGGTGGAAACCAGTTCTAGTTCGTGCAGTTCCCCGAGTGCCCCGGAGGCGATGATCTCGTGGGCCCTGCGGTGCAAGGGTTCGAGACGCCGCTGGAACATGATGCCGAGCCGGACTCCGGCCTGAGCGGCGGCCCGCACCATGCGGTCGCCCTCGGAGACCTCCACGGCCAAAGGCTTCTCGCAGAGGATGTGCAGTCCTCGGGCGGCCGCGTCGACGGCGATCCGGGCATGGAAGGGGTGGGGCGTGCCGATGAGGACGGCCTCGACGTGGCCGCTCTCCATCAGTTCCATATGCGACGTGTAGGCGGGAACACCGCCAGCTTGCTGTGCCGCCGCCCTGGCTCGCTCCTCGACCACGTCCGCCACGGCGGCCACCCTGACCTCCGCCAGCGCCAGTGCCGTCTGGAGCAGGCGCGTGCCTCTGCCGCCGACACCCACCACACCAATCCGCAACGGATCCATCGCCATCCCTCCATCCTTACCGCCCACCGGGATCGGCCCGCCCACCGTGTACCCCGCGTCGCTGCGCGGGCGCGAGCCCGCCCGGGCCACATCGCCGTGCGGGACCCGCCGCGACCTGCGTGCGTGGCTCGACGGGGCGGCGGGGGCCCCATGACGACCCGCTCATCCGCCGGGGCCAGCGGTCAGCCCGCGGGGGAAGCCCCGCGCCACTCGGCCGCCGGCGGCGGTACGCTCGGCAGCCCGGCGCCGACCCAGGCCTTCATACCGCCCAACAGGTTGGCCACCCGAGCGAAGCCCCTCTGCTGCAAAAGCCACGCGGCTCTCAGGCTGCGCACGCCGATGGCACACACGGCCACGTATTCGCCGGCGGGGTCCAGTTCAGAGAACCGTGTGGGGATCTCCGCCAGACGCATGCAGATTGCCCCGGCAATGACACCCCCGGCCCATTCCCCAGGCTCTCGCACGTCCAGGACGGCGATGCCGCCGGTCGCCAACCGGGACGAAAGGGCCTCCGCCTGCCATTCCCGCACGTGTTCCAACGGGTGCCCCGCCTGCGTCCACGCCTCCACCCCACCCTCCAGCAAGCCCAGCACCGTATGACCGTCGGCCCTGAGGCCCACAGTCGCCGCCTCTGCGGTCGGCCGGTCGTGAGCGATGAGCACGGCGGGCACCCCGTTGGGCAGGAGGCTGCGGACCTGGGTCCCGAACCGGTCCACCGCGTAGGGCACGCTGATGCTGCCCGGTATGTGGGCCGCCATGAATTCCCGCAGGGGTCGCACATCGACGATCCGCACCCCGCCACGACCAAGCCCCGCCATCAGAGCCTGCGCGCAGACGGCGGCCAGCACGGACTCTCCCTCCAAGACGATCCCCCCTCAAACCCAGGCACCGCGGCCGCCGGGGTACCCGACCCCCGGCCGTGGGTCTCACCACGTCCACCTCCTTCACGCTCGCCGGTCCACCCCCTTCCGGGCCAGGGCTCACATCGGTCCCCGGTGGGCCACAAGCCCAGGCGGCCGTGGCGCGCCGGCGCAGGCGGCGGTACACTGGGCGCGGGACCGCTAATGCTTTTTCGCGCCGCCGTACCAGGCGGACGCGACCGGAAACGGGGGGGCGTCCGCCATGAACGGTGGTAGACCGGTGGAAATGGATCCGTCCGCCCTGGACGGGCACGGGCTCCGCGTGGCCGTGGTCGCCTCCCGCTTCAACGCCGGCGTGACCGACCGCCTTGCCGCCGGCGCTGCCGGGGTCCTGCGCGGGCACGGCGTGGCGGAAGCTGATCTCCTGGTCTGCCGCGTGCCGGGGGCGTTCGAACTGGCCCCGACCGCCCGACGGCTTGCGTCTTCCGGTACCTTCGACGCAGTGGTCTGTCTGGGCGCGGTGATCGAGGGCGGCACCGACCACTACCGCTATGTATGCGACGCCGTCACCGCCGGCCTGACCCGTCTCTCCCAGGACGCCGCCCATTGGGGCAGCCACGGCGTGGCCGTAACCTTCGGGGTGCTGACGACGCGCACGCTCGAGCAAGCGCAGTCCCGAGCCGGCGGCAGCGAGGGGAACAAGGGAACCGACGCCGCCCTCGCCGCGCTTGAAGTCGCGCGGCTGTGGCGCCGCCTGGACGCCGTGGGCACCGACTGACCAATAGGCCGCGGCGCAATCCCCTGCCGCCAGCTGCACGGATAGGCCGCCCGCATCCGCGCGCCGACGGTACGTGGACGGGCCGCAGTCGACAGTCATCGACCGCATCATCGACGGCGAGCGCACCCGCACGCGCGTATGGCCGCATCTTCCCGGCCCGCCCACCCCGGTGCGGCGAACGGTTCCGCCCCGCCGGCTTCCGGCCCCCACCCGACCGTCGCCCCGTCCCCGGGAACCGTGGCCGCCACGTCGCTCCGATGGCAACCGGCCCGGGGAGCCCGACGGCGGATCTGCCGCAGGTCACAGCCGCCGCAAGGCAGAAGGGGCGACGACGAGGCCTTGCGCCGGGCCCTGGACCCGCGCGGGGCCGCCACCACGGCCACGCACACCTGCGGGGTCGGCGAAACGGTCTACTCAGAGGAGGCGAAACCCGTGGGTCCGGTGCCGTCGTACCTTCGCGGCTATGAAGATCTCTATCGCGAGAATCCGCGCGCCGCGGCGCTGACGTGGTTCGCCGCAGCACGCTACGGCCTCTTCCTGCACTTCGGATTGTATTCGCTGCTGGGCCGCCACGAGTGGGTGCAGTTCCGCGAGCGCATCCCGGTGGCCGAATACGCCAAGCTGATGAACCGCTTCAGGGCGGAGCGCTTCGACGCGGAATACATAGTGTCGTTCGCCGCAGACTGCGGCATGCGGTACGTCAACATCACGACCAGGCATCACGACTCGTTCTGCCTCTTCGAGACGGCCGAGACGCCCTTGCACGTCGGCAACAGCCCGGCGGGGCGCGACCTAGTCGGGGAACTGGCGGCAGCCTGCGCGCGCCATGGCATCGGCCTGTTCCTGTACTACTCGCACGGCCGCGACTGGAGGCATCCCCACGCGCCAAACAACGACGCATGGGGCGGAAGCGCCCGTCCGGCGTACGACCCGCCCGAACCCTCCTACGCCACCGGTACTGAGCACGATCTCGACCGCTATCTCGCCTTCATGGACCGCCAGGTGACCGAACTCCTCACCCGCTACGGGCCGGTGGCCGGGATTTGGCTCGACGGCATCGCCGTGCCGCAAAGCGGGGACGCGGCGCGCTTCCGCTGCCAGGAACTCTACGACCGGATCCACGCCTTGCAGCCCCAGGTGCTCGTTTCCTACAAGCAGGGCCTGCTCGGCACCGAAGACTTCGTCACGCCGGAACACCGGCCGCTGAGCAGCCTGAACAAGCCGGGGGAGATCTGTACCACGATGATCCCGAGCGCCCGCCACCGGAGCGAGGTGGGCGTTTCCTGGGGCCACCTCGCAGCTGCCCGCGGCAAGCACAAGACCGCCAACGAGGTATGGGAAACGTTGGGCGCGGCTCGCCGGAACGGGTACAACCTCCTACTCAACACCGCGCCTCTGCCGGACGGAGCCATCGACCCGGAGGACGACGCAGTGCTCCGGGAGGTCGGCGCGCGGCTCCGCCGGGAGGGCTTTCCCGAGGGCGGAGGCACCGCGCCGACACGATAGCGCCCGCGGCCACGGTCCTTTCCGGCAAAAGCGCGGCAGCCGACACCGCGCTCATCGCCCCACCGGTGCCCGGGATATCGCAGCCGCCGCTCCCCTCATCCCGTGTTCCGCAACCCGTGCGCCACGCCGTTGAGCGTCCGGAGCACCGCCGTCAGGTGGGAGGCGCGCTCCCGCTCGCCGAGCCCGGGCCGGCGCAGCCGGCGCAGCAGGGCAACCTGCAGGTAGGACAGCGGGTCGACGTAGGGATTGCGCAACGCGATGCTGCGCTGCAGCGCCGGCTGGTCGGCCAGCAGGGCAGAGTTGCCCTGGACGCGCAGGACCGCGGCCTCGGTGCGCGCATACTCTGCCCGGATCTGCTCGAAGATGCGCGGCGCATCGGGCACCGCCTCCGCCGCGAGATCGGCATAGGCCGAGGCGATGTGCATGTCCGCCTTGCACAGTGCCATGGCACAGTTGTCGAGCACCGTGCGGAAGAAGGCCCAGCCCCGGTACATCTCGCCGCACAACTCCCAGTCGCGCAGCGCCTCCAGGGCCGCACCCACCCCGTACCATCCCGGGATGAGGTGGCGGCTCTGCGTCCAGGCGAACGTCCAGGGGATCGCCCGCAGATCCTCGATGCGCTGGCCAACGCGGCGGCGCGACGGCCGGGAGCCGATATGGAGCATGGCGATCTCTTCAATGGGGGTGGCCGCGTAGAAGTAGGAGACGAAGGCGGGGTCCTCCACAAGGGCGCGGTAGGCCTGGCGCGAACGTTCGGCCATCTCGTCCATGGCTCGGCGCCATTGTGGCGGAACAGCCCTCTGCGCGGCGCCCCTGCCGGCGGCGTCGCACACGGCCACCAGCACCTGTTCCAGCGTGCGTTCGGCGATCTCCGCCGGCAGGAACCGGTGGGACATCATCTCCCCCTGTTGCGTGATGCGCAGCCGGCCCGTCTGCGTCTCGGGCGGCTGCGCACGGATGGCGCTGCCGAGCGGACCCCCACCTCGCCCCAATGCCCCCCCCCGTCCGTGGAAGAGGGTGAGTTCGACGCCCGCCGCGGCCGCCACGGCCGCCAGCTCACCCTGAGCGCGGTACAGTGCCCAGTTGGCGCCGAGGTAACCGCCGTCCTTGGTCGAATCCGAATACCCGAGCATAACCTCCTGGCGCATGCCGCGCGCCCCGAGCTGTGGCCGATACGCGGGATGCGCCAGCAGGGAGGCCAGCACGGCCGCCCCCTGCCGCAGATCCTCGATCGTCTCGATCAGCGGCGCGATGTCCAGCCGGCTGTAGAAGTCGCCGGAAGCGCCGCCGCCGCCCGGCCCCCACCCGCAGATGCCCGCCAGCATCGCGAGGAAGAGGACCTCCAGGACATCCTCGACCCCGTGCGACATGCTGATGATATACGGTCCGATGGCCTCCGCGCCCAGTTCCCGCTGGGCCCAGGCGATGACCCCGAAGACCTCCAACACCTCGGACGCCTCCGGGGACAGCGCGCTGGCCGCGTGCCCGCCGGTCCAACCGCTCGGTGCCAGAACGCGTGCGAGCACCGCCGCCTGCTCCCCCGGCGGCAGTTCGGCATACCCCGGACACACCCCCGCCACCGCCAGGACCTCCGCCACCGCGCGTTCGTGGCGGGCGGAATGCTCCCGGATGTCCATGGTCGCCAGTTGAAAGCCGAACAGGCGGACCCGCCGGATCAGCGGTTCCAGGATCAGGCGCGCCAGGACCTCACCCCGCTCCGCGCGCAGGCTCGCGCCGATCTCCGTCAGATCGTCCAGGAACTCACCGGCGTTCCGGTAGCCGCTGTCGGCCCCCGGCGGGGGCAGGGGATCCGCCGTCCCACCCGGCTCGGGTTCCGGCGCGCCGCCAACGGACCAGAGCGTGATCTCCAGCTTGCGGTATATGAAAAAGAGCTTGCGTCGGTACGGCTCGTCGAGGTTGCGCCTGGCCATGAAGGCCGCAAAGGTCGGCATGGCCGCCTCGTCAGAGGCAATGGAACGCAGCAACTCGGGCGTGGCCGGCTGTAGCGTGGCGCTGGAACTGAGTTTGCGGGCGGCGGCGGCCACCGCGCGCAGGTAACGGCTGAGGACCAGCCTCTTTTGCAGCACCAGGGCCTGCCGGGTCACCGCCGGCGTCACGTGCGGGTTGCCGTCCCGGTCCCCCCCGACCCAGGTGCCGAAGCGTACTACGCCGTCGGGCACCGGCGGGGGTGTCTCGGGGTAGGTGGCGGCGAGGGCGTCGCGCAGCCGTTCCGCGACGGTGGGCAGGGCGTCGAAGAGAATGCTGTCGAAGTAGAAGAGGTTGTTCTTGACCTCGTCGATGACGCTGGGCGGGTTGCTGCGCAGTTCGTCGGTCTGCCACAGGGCGGTGATCTCCGCCAGGAGTTCCTCGCGCACCGCCTGCTCCTGCGTCGGCGTGAGCTGCTCACGATCACGGCGCAGGAGCAGGGCGTGGATCGCCTGGTATTTCTCCAGCACGGTGCGCCGCACGTTTTCCGTGGGATGCGCGGTGCTCACCAGATCGACGCGCACGCCCGCGACGGTCTCCGCCACAACCGCCGCCGGCAGGCCGCGCAGCCGCAGGTCCTGCATCAGGGAGGCGAAGGATTCCTCCTGAGGCCCCTCCCTCTCGCTCCACAGTTCGTGGTCGCGCCGGCGCCGGATGCGGTGATGCTGCTCGGCGATGTTCACCAACTGAAAATAGATGGCGAAGGCCCGCGCAACGGACACCGCGCGCCCCAGGTCGAGCCCTTCGACATGACGGCGCAGCGCGGCCGCCCCCGCAGGGCTATAAGCGGCGCGCAAGCGCTTGCACGCCCGGCGGATGCGCTCGACCTCGGCGAAGACATCCGCCCCGTCCTGTTCCCGCAATACCTGGCCGAGCAGTGTGCCCAGGGCGTGGATGTCCCGTCGCAGCAGGCGCGTACCCCGGTCCGGCACGCGCCGCCCCAGCCCTCGTGCCACCCCCTTCACCCGGGCGTCCCCCCACCCTCGACGCGGCGCGCCCCTGCCGCCGCTTGGACGGCGGCACAAGTGAACGGCGCCCACCCGCGCCGCGCGTACTGCGCCCGCAACCGCGCAATCAATTCGGCTTCGGCCTCCGTTCGCAGCAGGGCGATCGCGCTGCCACCGAACCCTGCCCCTGTTAACCTTGCGCCGAGCACACCCGGCACCTCGCGCGCCACGGAGACCACCAGGTCCAGGGCCGGATGGCTCACCTCGTAGTCCATGGCCAGGGACCGGTGCGAGGCGAAAAACGCCTGGCCGACCGCCGGCCAGTCCCCCCGGCCCGCCGCCGCGACCACCTCCACCACGCGCGCGTTCTCCGTAACGATGTGCCTCGCCCGCCGGCGCAGCAGCGGATCCCCGAGACGCTCCACCTCCGCCTCCCGGGCATCGCGCAGGGCAGGCACACCCAGGGCGGCCGCCGCGGCCCGCGCCTCTTCAAAGCGTGCCTGATATCCCCCCCCGCTGACCTGATGCGCCGCGCGCGTATCGATCACGACCAGGGCCAGGCCCGCATCCTCCGGGACAAATGGCACCGCCGAGACAGTCGGGATCCGGGTGTCCAGCAGCAGGGCCTTGCGGGCCTGACCCAGGGCGGAGGCCATCTGGTCCATGATGCCCGAGTTCACTCCGGCGAAGAGGTTCTCGGCACGCTGCCCCACGGCCGCGAGTTGCTCCGGAGTCCGCGAGAGCGCAAAGAGGTCGTTGAGGGCCACCGCCACAGCCATCTCCAGAGCCGCCGACGAGGAAAGTCCCGCGCCCAGGGGGAGGTCGCCGAAGACAAAGAGGTCCACACCCCGGGGGATCCCCAGGCCGGCGAGCACACCGGCCACGTAGTTGAACCAGTTCGGCCCGGGACGCGGCGCCAGGCTCCGAAGGTCGGCCTCCGCCGCCGCCGCCAGGACGCCGCTCCAAGCCCGGACACGGCCGTCCTGCCGCCTCCGGGCCGCGACGGCCGTGTGGCGTTCGATCGCGATGGGCAGGCACAACCCCTGCTGGTAGTCGGTGTGCTCGCCGATGAGGTTTACGCGTCCCGGCGCGAGCCAGACGCCGTCGGGTCCGGTGCCAAACCGCTGCCGGAACCCGTCCCGTCCCGCCGCCGCAGCCTGCTGCGGTGTCACATGGCGACCCCCCTCAAGTCGGCCGCCATGGCCTCCGGCAGGGCGTCCTGCAGGAATGCCCCCGCCCCGGACTCTGACCCCGCCAGGTATTTCATCCGGCGCTGTGCCCGGTAGAGCGGATAGAAGGCCAGCCGCAAGTGCCAAAGATCGGCCGGCCGCGGCGCGCGCGACGACTGGTAGACGCACATCATGTACTGCATCGGGGAGCCGTAGAGCCCATCATAGCGGCGTACCATCCGCCGCAGCAACCGCGCCAGGGCGGCGACTTCCGCGCCGCGCAGTTCCGCCAACCGCCCGGCGTGCCGCCCCGGCACCAGGTGCACCTCCGACGGGAACCGGGGAGCGAAGGGGACGAACGCCGTCCATGTGCCCTCCTGGTCCACCATGCGCCGCCCCTCCCGTTGCTCGCGGCGCAGGATGTCGCACTGCAGGCACTCCCCCTCCTCCTCGCGATGGGAGCGCACCTGCTCGACTTCCCGTGCCACCCGCGACGGGATGAAGGGATAGGCGTAGATCTGGCCGTGCGGATGATCTATGGTGGCACCGATGTCTCGGCCGCGATTCTCAAAGGGGAAGACGTAATCGACCGCGGGATCGGCATAGAGCGCCTCTGTGCGGTCGCGCCAGACCTCCACCAAGAGTTGCACCCTCGACTCGGGGATCGACGCCAGATGCACGTCGTGCCGTGGGGAGTAGAGCACGATCTCCGCCCGGCCGAACCCCGGGGCCAGCCGATAGCCGGTGGCGAAGGGTCCCGCGGAGAGCATGCCGGCATCCGGACCGCCCAGAGAGGGAAAGCGGTTCTCGAAGACCGCGACGTCGTAGTCGCCGCGTGGGGCTTCGCTTGTCGCGCGCATTTCTGGGGACGCCCCCGGCGGCACGGGGCAGAAGGGGCACAATAGCCCCCCGCCGGCGGGAGCCACTCCGGTGGTGACCGGGCGGTCGATACGCCGAGCGGCGATGGTGATCCATTCGCGTGAGAGCGGGTCGAGACGGAGTTCGCTCACCGCGCGCCCACCCCGGCAGGATCTCCGGGCGCCGCACCGGCGGTCGCGCCGCGCATGGCCTGCCAGGCGTCGGCGACCATCTCGCGCAACCCCGAGCGCCGAACCTTCCAGCCGAGCACTCGCTCGGCCTTTGAGGGATCGGAGATCAGGATCGGCGGGTCGCCCGCCCGCCGCGGGGCGGCTTGCCGCGGTACCTGTCGGCCCACAACGCCCTCCGCGGCCACGATCACCTCCGCCACCGACCAACCCGTGCCGCTGCCCAGATTGAACGCCCCCGAGGCGCCTCCGGACCTCAGATGGCGCAGTGCCGCCAGATGGCCCTCCGCCAGGTCCGCTACATGGACGTAGTCCCGGATGGCCGTGCCATCCGGCGTGGGGTAGTCGTCGCCGAAGACGCGCAGCACCTCCCCTCCGGCCGCCGCCGCCAGCACGCTGGGGATGAGGTGCGTCTCCGGGGTCTTGGGCTCCCACGCCCCCTCGGCCCCGGCGGCGTTGAAGTAGCGCAGGGCCGCCCACCTCTGCCCGTGCGCCTGCTCCGCCCAGTGCAGGGCGCGTTCGAAGACGGCCTTGGTCTCGCCGTACGGGTTGATCGGTGCCAGCGGCGCATCCTCGGGCACGGGCACGACCCCAGGGATGCCGTATACGGCCGCGGACGAGGAGAAGACGATCGGCGGCCCGCCCGCTGCGACCACCTGCTCCAGCAGGGCGAGTGACTCGCGCACGTTGTGCCGGTAATATTCAAGGGGTTGCCGCATCGACTCGCCGACCCGGCTGTCCGCCGCGAAATGGAAGACGGCGCCGATGCGCCAACCGGAGAAGATCTCGCGTAGCGCGACCGCATCCCCCACCCGGGCCCGGACCATCCGGACACCAGCGGGAAGCGTACGTCCGCTGCTGGTGGACAGGTCGTCGAGCACGACCACGCACTGCCCTTCCCGGATCAGGCGCGCCACCAGCGGACCCGCCACGTACCCCGCGCCTCCGGTCACCAGGACGGCGTCGGCGGGACGCTCTCCCGCCCTGTCGGCAGGCGCGCGATCGGCCGTGTCTCCATCCGCATGGTAGTAGATCAATTCCCGCCCGTCCGCGCGCCGCTCGGACTCCTTGCGCACGCTGCAACCCCCTGCCTTTCACCCGCGGCCCGCCGGGTCACAGACAGGCCACCACACCGCCACGGGCGGCGCAGCGACTCCGAGCACAAGGTTGTAGGTGCGGCGGTGCTTCTCCTGCCTGGACCGGCGCGACCGGCTTCCAAGACGGCACACCGCAGGCCCCGGGGTGGCCCCGTCCGGGCCGACCGCGGCACGCGGCCACCCCGGGGAGCGAACCCGCCGCCGCGGGCAGCACCCGTTCCTGCACGGAGGACCGCCGGGTTCCCGGGTTGTGGTGTCCACTCCGCATCCAAGCGGACCGCGGCGAAAAAAGCGCACACGCGTCTCGGGGGCAACACCGGCGGCCAGGGGCACCGTCACCAGCGCGGCCAGCCCCGGTCCGTACTGGGAACCTGCCACCTCGGGCGGCAACTCCGCCAGGACGGTCGTGCCACAGTGCGCACACCGGACCCGGTGTCGGTCGTGTTGAATGACGCGATGGGCATACTCCACTTCATGCGCCTGGTGGGGCACCGGGGTGCCCACCTCGCACTCGGGCGTCAGCGTCCCCTGACAGTGAGGGCAGGCCTTTGGCCAGTGATCCACGACTCGGTCCACCTGTTCCCGCGGTACCAGCGCGCAATGATGACCTGGGTGACCACGTTGCCCGCCCGGTCGGCGACCCGAGCGCCTCTGCGCCGGTGCGGGGGGTGTCCACGGCGGGTCGGAGGATGGCGGACGCGAGGAGTTGCGCGAGTTCTGCCCCAGATGCCGCTCCAACTCCCGGATGCGCTCCTGCAGTTGCGCGATTGTGGTCCGCAAGGCCTTGTTCTCTTCTCGCAGCGCCGCGTTCTCCTGGCGCAGCGCCGCGATGATCTGCTCCGACTCCCTGGCCGGTTCTGACCCGCTCGCCACACCGTCCGCTCCCACATCCATCATGGATCGAAAGCATAGCCTGCCGACGGCCGGTTGTCCAGCCCCGATCGCAACTCCCCTGGCCTACCCCCCTGAACGCATGCTGCCGCACCGACCGGGAACCGTTTACCATTGGGAGACGGGGGGACACCTGAGCAGTGGCCGCGCACCAGCGCATCCTTGCCGGGGCGCCACTAGCGCGTCTGAGGCAACTCCCGTCCGCACGAGGCGCAAAACCGCCAAGCGGGATCGAGCGCCCGGCCGCAGTAAGGGCAGAAACGGGCCACGCCGTCGGCGGGTGCGTCCGCGGCGCGCGTCCTGCGAGCGGGGGCGCGCCGCGTCCCGGCGGTGCGCGTCGCGGCACTCCGTGTGACCATTGGCTCACCGGTGCCGCGACGGAATTCCATACCGTTGGGTCCATGGCTGACGCTGGCGAGCTGCCCGTTCTGCGTGAACAAACGGATCAGATAGTACAGGCGCTCCGGCTTCTCGCCAAGCTCGTCGGCGAGGGACCGCACCGTCTGAACGAGCTTCCCGCCACTGGACTGAATCTTCCGCTCCAGCGCCTCCAAAACCTCTTGCCGTTCCACTACTGAGTCGGTCCTCCTCGCTGCCCGAATACATACCAAAGTATAACTTGGTGTTTGTATCTTTAGTCAAGAGAAGCCTGACGTTTTTCAAGGATTGAATGTCGCGCCGGAAAGTGGGGACTACACACCCGGCGCTATGAAACGATGAATTTGTCGAAAGACCTGCGCGCCAGCGCATAACGGCGGCCCACTTTGGGCAGGGCACCGGCGCGCGACGTTCCGAACAGCGCGCGGTTAAGATATTGAGGGGCCGCCGCCACCCACGGGACGCCGAGGCTCGGAGGTTGTTCGGAAGGTCGGGAAGCGTAAAATGAACTCGTCGTCGACGGAATGTTGACCTGGTCGGCGATGTGGGCCCGGGCCGGAGGCCAAAGAATTCGGAAAGGGAACGGTGTCCAGAAAGACAGGGGGAAGGGGGGCTGGATTCGTAGGGGCTACGGCTGACACCACAAGATGGAACACAGGCTTGGCACAAGTGAAGCAGTCCGGCCATCGGGCCACCAGAGGGTTCACGGCGGGGGCGCACCGGAACGAATCGGCACCAAGCCCCGGGAGAGCGTCCGCGCAGGCCGCCGCCTCCTCGCTCCACACCCGCTGGCGAACGGCGCACCACACCACCCCGGGCCGCATCCGACAGGGTAGCAGCCAAGCGGAGACGCGGCGCCGACGTGCCGACACCACGACCCGTTGAGTGCCTTCCGGTTCCGCCGCCCTGGCGCGCACCCGTTGCTGCTCACCGCCATACCGCCTCAGGCGGGGGCCTTTGCGCCGATGGCGAGGGGATCGCGGGCCGCGGTCGCGCGCCGTGACGACCCCTGTCCGTGACCAACTAATCGGCGGGTGCGAACGGGCCGAGGGAACCCTCGGCCCGCAGATGGAACACCGCCGCTTCGGGTCGCGCGCCGAGGCGCATGGGCAGGAAGGTTGTGCCCAGGCCACGGTTGACGAAGATGGCCTGATCTCCCTGCCGGAACCAGCCGCCGCCCCGGTAGGCGCGTGCACCGGCCGCGCCGCGCCCCGCCAGGCGTTCCAGCCCGCCCAGCCGCACCTGCCCGCCATGTGTATGCCCGGCTAGCGTCAGCGGCACACCGGCCGCGGCGGCGCGGCGGAAGATCGTGGGATTGTGCGCCAAAAGGACGAAGGGCCGCCCGGGCGGCACCGGGGCCAGGGCCTGCTCCAGGCGGTCCTGGTGCGTCGTCGGGTCCCCGACACCGGACAGCCACAGACCGTCGCCGACCTCGACGGCGGTATTGTGCAGCACGGTCACCCCCAGACGGTTCATGACCAGGGTGAGGGCCGGCTCGCCGGCCTTGCGGTCATGGTTGCCCCAGACGGCGAAGGCGGAGACCGCGCGCCCGGCTTGCAGGGCCATCGCATGCAGCAGCGGCGCGAGGAAGCTTTCCACTGCGGGAATCTCGGAGGGCCGGTCGCAGAAATCGCCGGTCAGGCAGAGGACGGGCGCGGCCAGCCCCGCGGGTCCCAGGGCCGCGATGAGCTGTTTGGCGGTGAAGGGAATCGAGCCCACATGCAGGTCGCTGAGGTGGAGGATCGTCGTCTCCGTCCCGGGGGCCAACCCTTCCAGCGGCACGTCCCACACGCTCAGTTCCAGGCGGCGCGGTTCCACATAACGCGCCCAGCCCAGGGCCACCGCGAGCGCACCGACGGCCGCGGCCGGCAGCCACCAGACGCCTGGTATCGGGCCGCGCGCCGGTCTGGTCAACGATGCTCGACCTCCCCGGATACCACATCCACAGGATAGGTGCCCTCCATAAAGCCGAGCGCCGAGCGCAACACCGAGTCGGCGTGCGCGGCGGAGGTGCTCACCACGGCCACTCCGACCAGGGCCCGCCGGACATCGTTCTGCAGGCCCACCTCCGCCGCCGAAGCCCGGAAGCGCTGCGCCGTACGCTGGACCAGGGATTTGACGACCGAACGCTTGTCCTTGAGGGTGAACGCCTCAGGAAGCCTGAGTTCCGCCCTGAGCACGGCCACAATCACAGCACATCCCACCATTGCAGATGCCATTTGGCGCGCGCACTCCCCGGCCTCGGCTCCCCTCACTCTCTGGATACGCGGCACACCGCCCGGCGCATGCCTGCACATGGGCACCCGGCGACCGTCCCCCCCGGCCCCCCGCGCCCGGGCCGAACCAGAAGGCAGGGGCTTCCCGGCGCGCGCACCGGATACGACACCAGTCTGTTGCCTGGTGCCGTGTGAGGCAAGTATGGGTTCGCACATGTCCCCCGTCCTGCCGTCCCGGCCCCTCCATCCCACCCAGACGCTGCCACTCTCTCACCCGTCCCGGTACCCTCTCGCCTCCCAAACCCTCCATCACTCATGCTTCAGCGCTGGGGCAAGAAGCGGGCGCAAACGTTGCTGGAGATGGCCAGGGACTCGGTGGGGCAAACCCGGATCGCCAAAGGCGGGCGACCCGGGTTGCGGCACTTGGCCTACATGGCGGCCTTGCGGGTCATTGTTCACTGTCCGGAGTTCAAGGCCCGCTACCTGCATTGGCTGCACGACGCGGGGCACCGTCCACGCAAGCCTCAAGTCATCGTGGCGGTAGCGGCACAGTTGCTGCGAGTGCTTTTCGCCATGGCGCAGCACGGCCAGCACTACGACCCGCGGCGGGTTGGCGGAGGGCAGATGGTCGCGCGAGCGACTGCGCAGACGGACGAACAATTGATCGAGAGCCCTGTAGCCTTGGGCAGGGATGCCGACGTAGCCCATGGCGGCCACCTATGGTGGACCCCGGTCGTTAGCCAGGCTACCCCGCCTTTCCGCCAACAGGCCGAATGAAGAACTTTGGGCCAGTCGAAGCCACGACGACGGACAATTCCGCTCCGCCCTCAGCAACTCGGGGAAGCTCGGACGTTGAAAACGGGAGCAATGCTGCGCCCGGAGGAGCGCGGTCGAGAATAGGCCAGACAATTGCGAGAGGGCTCCGCAAGCGGCCGGCGCGCGTCTCAAATAGCGTGGGCGGGACTGCCGCTGTTCGCTCTCAATTCGCGTGGTCAGTGGTACCGGCCCCGCACATCTCCCTCTCGGGTCGAGGCGGTGTGCGGACCACCCCTCCGCCTGCTGCACCGGTTTCAGTGCAGGGTGCGCAAACAAGCACGCGCAACATTGCAGCGATCGAACGGCAGCGGCGGCCACAGGTCTCCCTGTGGGATGCCATAATCCTGCGGAGTGCGCGAGAGACGGGCTGCGCGGTGGTGTGCTCGGAAGACCTTCCGAGCGGTGCCGTTCAGAACGGCATACAGATGCTCAGCCCGTTCGTCGGTGGTGTGCGGGTGGCCGGACCGGCAGCCCGGGCCAGGCGCTGCGCCACCTGGCCGCGGGGTTTCCGCAGCGGCTTGCCGCCACCAGAAGGGAGATGGTCGCGCGTCCACGCTGACGACATCCGCATGCGGTCCTGGGTGCAGCCCGCGATCACCGTGAACAGGGGGCATGCCCCTGCGCATGCGGGGCCCCCCCCGCATCGGCCCGCCCCCCCTTTGACCATCTCGGATGTCGCGGGGCGGGCCCCGCATCCCCGCAGGCTCAGCTGCCCAACGACCTACCCCGTGCGCTGCCCCGCAGCCCACACCTCGCGGAGCAGCGCGTCGCACTCGGCCCGCCGCTCCATCATCGGCACGTGCCCGCACCCCGACCAAGAGACCAGGCGGGCGTCCGGCAGGTGTGCCATGAAGAAGGCGGCGTCCGAGTAAGGCACCACACGGTCGTGCGTCCCCCAGCCGACGATCACCGGACAGCGGATGCGCCCGAGTTGTGTCTCGAGGTCCGGAAAGTGGTAGTAGTCCAGGGCGCGTCGCATCTCCCGCGCATGCCGGCAGCCCCACTGCAGGTCCGCCACCTCGTCCGGCGGAATCTGGCGCAGATCGGAAACAATGTGGCCGAAGACGCGGGTGCCGAAAACGCGTGTCGAGACCAGCCAGATGACCAGCGGCGTGATCAGGGGACCGAGAACGCGCCAGCGGAGGAAGTCGTAGCCCGAGGTGTACCAGTCGTGGAACACGGCGGCCGGAGCCAGGAGCCCGATGGCCCGAAAGCGCTCCGGGTAACGGCTCGCCCAATCAATGAGCACCGCCCCGCCGAAGGAATGCCCGACGGCCGTCAGGGCGGGCCAACCGCGCGCACGGCACCAGGCCTCCGCCGCATCCGCAAAGTCGCCGACCTGCAGGGGCCGCGGCGTCGATCCGGATCCACCGAAGCCCGGTAGATCGAGCGCCGCCAGGGGGACCTCCCCGGATAGGCGCAGCACTGTGTTCCGCCACTGGCGCGCGGAACTCGCCATGCCGTGCAGGAGCACCATCGGCCGCCCGTCTCCGGCCACTGGACGGGCGGCCGCATGGTGCATCCGGACGCGCGTCCCGCGCAGGTTGATCGGCGCATAGAGGTCGACAAGTCCGGGCGCCGCGGCCGGCGCCAGCGTCTTTGTCGACGTCACCTGTTCCACGCCCGCATCCCCACCCCATCACCCCGCTGCTTCACGCGTACCATCAGATATAGTCCAGACCGTCTGCCCACTGTGTCCCTGGCGCGACGCGCAGACGTCAGTCCCCGAATGGTCGTGACCGGCCATGGCTGCTGCGAACTCGATTTTACAGCACGGTTGCCCGGCCGCCGCAAGACCGGTCGGGCATGTGTTCAGACCGGTTGACCCGGCGCGGTGGGGCCCGTTAGATTGAAACCGTGCCGGATCTGCCGTCCGCCACCCGGCGCCTGCGAATACCCCGTGCGGCGACCACCCGCGGGACAGGCCCGGCATGTGTTCCGCCTTGGGAGGGATCTTGATGGCGAAGACCTTTGCGCAAATGGTGGCCGAAGCGCGTGCGCTCGTGCCCGGTATCAGCGCCGCGGAGGCGCGGGACCGCGTGCGGCGGAATCCTGAGATACTGCTCATCGACGTGCAGGATGCCTCCGACATCGCCGCGTGCGGCCTCATCCCCGGCGCCGTGCCCATCTCCCTCGGCATGCTGGCCATCCGGGCAGACCGCGACCTTCCCGAGCAATTCCGCGACGCGCGGCTGCAGGACCGCGATCGGCCCGTGATCGTGACCTGCGGCGCCGGCGGGCAGGCCGCGCTTGGCGCGTACACCCTGCAGCAGATGGGCTTCACGGACGTGGTCTACATCGACGGCGGCATGCAGGCCTGGAAGGACGCGGGGTTGCCCACCGAGCCCTTCGGGCGTTAGATGGTCGGCAGTGGGGTCCTCCCCTGCCCCTCCAAGTCCCCCGGTCTGCGCCTGCTACGGGAAGCGGCGCTTGTGGCGCCGTCCCGGGACAATGGCAAGCTGCGCGGGACCCAGGGACACGGCGAAGTCGCCCAGTTGGCCAGGCCGGCGGGGGGCGCGGACGGTCGGGGCCCACAAACCCTGGTGGCGGGCACCCGCCCTGACGTGACTTTTCCTGGAGCCTGGCGCAGGACCCCTCTCGCTTTACGCGCAGGCTCCGATCCCCCGTGTCGGGAATTGCCGTACCGCGGCGCGGCGGTTCCCTCCGGTGCCGGCGTATGGTCTCCGCAAGCCTCCGGAGATGGGACCGGCCCGCGGACCCGCCGCGCGGCGCACCTCCAGGAGGCCGACGCCACACGCGCTGCCAGTGAGGACCCCGGCCCCCCCCCACGCATCAGGGGA
>JAJZMB010000027.1 GCA_021803205.1 Bacillota bacterium
TGCGGGCCTATCGGGTCGATGCGCGCGGGCAGGAGATCGTCGTCCATGAACCCCAGACGCCCAACCCCAAGGACGAGGTCCAGCGGACGGCCTCCGAGATGGGCGTGGCCCCGGCGGCGTTGCAGCGGACGCTGGATGCCCGGCCGCGCCGCTACGGGCCGGTGCTGCGCTTCGTGCTCAGCGACGCGCAAGCCCGGCTCTTCACGGCGCACCGCTGGTGCTGGCGCGGCAGTGTCGACGGCTGGCTGGGTCTGGGCGACCAGAGCCGGCTGGACGAACTCCTCACCAAGTACCTTCCCCACCTCGGTCGCGACTCGTTCTACGAATTGTCCGGGTACCCCATCAAGCCGAGCGCCCGCTGATGGCCAGAGCGGGGGCCCGCTGGTCGCTGGCCTGCGCCCAGGGCGGGCGACCACCGGGGGGGCATACCCCAACAGGCGGTCGTTGCCGGCGGCGCACCGCTCGACCGGCGACTTCAACGGGGAGCCGACCCCGCACAGGGCACTGTTTTCAAGGAGAAGCTGCCAGGGGAGTTTCGCACTTTTGGGGCGGGCGGCGGGGTGGGGGTATGGGGATAGGGAAGCATGCGACCGGGGGCCGAGATCGGGGATTTGCTTGATGTGACGGGCGGAAGGCGCTTCAGAGGGATGGAACTATCCCGCGCGGGCCAGGGTCTCGATCAGGGCGGCGGTCAATTTGGCGAACTCGGGTGTGGCGGCAGAGATGGGAGAAAGTCGCTCGCGCCAGAGCGTCGTGCGGAGGGCGGCGAGGGCGTCGGCGAAGGATGGGGAACACTTGTGCGTGTACCAGGGGCGGTCTGGCCAGACCTGCTGATCGCCACAGGCGCGGATGAACCACAGCCAAACGGCGGAATGGAGCCAGAAGCCGAGGGTGGTGGTGCGGATGGGACCGCTGCGACGCCAGGATTGAGGGTGCTGTGGGGTGAGGAACTGTTTGGCGTCGCGGAAGGTGACCTCGATGAGCCAGCGATCGTTGTAGTCGGCAGCGACGGCGGCGGGGTCTGCCTGAGGGTCGGTGGTGAAGAAGAAGTCGTCGCGCTCGTGGTTGTTGGGGTCGCGGACGATGGTCAGCAACAACGGCAGTTCGCCGGTCACGTCGTACCAGAGCACGATGCGGGTCAGCAGCAGACGCTCGACGGTGCGGTGGCGCACGGGGACGGTGGTCCGCCGCCAGGCATCGGGCCCGGCCGCTGAGGCGAGGTCCGGGGGGGCGGGCAGGCGGGCCCCCTTTTTGCGTGGGCGTCCGCGTTGGCCGGGTTGGCGGGGCAGGGGCAGTTCGAAGAGGGCGGCGTCGCGGCGCAGGCGGGAGGTGACGACGGTCCTGGGCAGAGCGAGCTTGGCGAGGGAGGCGTAGGCCCCGTCGCCGACGAGCTTGAACTGGCGCTGAGGGAACCAGTCGGCCAGTTCGCGCACCAGGTTGGCGGCGAGTTCGACGTGGGAGGGTCCGCCCTTGGTGAAGAGGCAGAGGTTGACGGGCAGGGCGAGGGGCTGGCGGATGAAGGGCATCCGTGCGCGGACACAGACCACGATGGCGTTGAGGCCGAAGGCGTAGACGAGCTTGCGCACCGTGGAGCGGACGGGGTCGCGAAAGACGCCGGCGTCTTCGACGTTCCGGCCGGTCTTGTGGACGAGGGTGTCGTCGACCAAGAGGGTCAGCGGGGCCTCGGGCGGGCAGAGGGCCTCGACGAGGGGGACGGCCTGACTGCGCCAGAGGTGCTTGACCTTCCAGGCCCCGTCCCGGAAGAAGTAGTGGAAGGCATCGTGAGGGCGTGAGCGGTCGGGGTCGGCGGTCGGGATCATGCCCGTGACGGTGCGGCGGGTCGTGCAGAGGACCCAGCCGGTGGCGATTTGGCGGAAGAGGCGGTACGCGGGTTGGGTGAAGGTTGCGGTGGTCGCGGCGAGCAGCGCTTGCCACACGAGGATGCCGTCCATCACTGCCACCCCGGTGGCGAGCCGTCGGGTGCGGCGAGCACATCGCGGAAGCGCGTATTGAGAGGGCGGACCCAGATCGACTTGAAGGAGGTGGTGGGGCCGTTGTGCAGTCGGTCACACTTGCCGCGGCCCACGGTCTCGCCGACGCAGGTCCAGTTGGCGGCGCGGAAGCAGGTGCCGGCGAAGCGGTCGCACTCGACGAAGGTTTCCAAGAGTTGAACCCGGTAGGCGTAGCGGGCCTCCCACTCCCGCGGGAGTTGGCGGGCCGCGGCGGCGAGAATGCTGCTGGCCAGGAACTTGACGTTCACCCAGGGACAGATGAGGAAGCGGGCCAGGTTGGCGATGAGGTGGAGCCGGGCTACGCGCTGTTGGTCGCTCCAACCGATAAACGCGTCGCGGTCGTAGACGCGCCAGGCGGCGGCACCGAAGCCGAGGGCGGCGAGGAGCCGGCCGTTGGCGTAGACCAAGTAGCGCATTTGCGCGCCGGCGAGGCGGCAGTGGCCGGCGTAGTGGTAGCGTGCGATCAACTCATTCCAGAGGCGCGCATCCCCGGGCTCTCGGACACGCCGCAACTCCAGGGGGCCGAGGTCGCCGCGGTGCCCCTCCAGCGTGGGTTGCGGGTCGGAGGCGGCGGTCAACTTCGGACCCTTGTAGGGAGGTGAGCCCGGGTGCAGGGGCGGGGGCAGGGCGATCCAGCCGTGGGCGTCCATGCGCTTGAGGGCGACGCTGCAGGACATCACCTTCAGGCCGCCGTCGGGCTTGCGCCAGTTGAAGTGCAGACAGACCGCCCGGGCGATGGCCGCGCGGTGGGGATTCTCCGGGGAGGCGATGATCGCGCGAATGTCCTCAAGGTCCCGCAGCGTGAAGTCGCGGTTGCAGTAGCGCACCGAGAGCAGTGGGGATCGGGGCTGTGATGTGCTCATGCCCAGAGACTAGGAGACCTTATCCCCGTTGTCCAGGGGAATTTCTCACCAGAACACCCGATCCCAGACCTCCTCGCTCTGCCCCGCATCCCTCTCCGCTCCGCTCCGCCCCGCCGCCCGCCCTAAAAGTGCGAAACTCCACTCAGCGGAGCCAGGCAGGTATTGGGCTAGAAAAGTCTGATACCGCGAGAGAGCTTGCACGGTGGTGGCATGGATCGGTA
>JAJZMB010000016.1 GCA_021803205.1 Bacillota bacterium
CGGCGGGCGGCCCAGTCGCGGGGCCTGTCCAAGCAGAGCGCGGCAGGCGTCGTGCAGGCGCCGCTGGTCCTCCAGGGCCGCCGCGGCGCCCTCGTGGGCATGGCGGCCGCGGTAGACCAGGTGTTCAGGGCCGAAGGCCAGATGCCGGTAGGAGTGGTTACTGACCTCGTGCCCGCCGGCCGCGATCCGGCGCACCAGATCCGGCTGCGCGCGCAGCCCCGCCTCGCCGTCGCGCCCGAAGGCCGCGTAGTGGTCGTACCGCCGGCCGCTCCAGAGTGGCGTGCCCGCCCGGCCGGCGGTGTCCGGGTAATTGTCCGCCGTCGAGCCGATGATGTTGAACGTGCCGCGGGCCCCGCAGCGCTCCAGCGTCTCCAGCACCTGCTCGGTGATGCCCCGCGTGGGGCCGTCGTCGAAGGTGATCGCCACCAGGCGTTCGGCGGGAGGGGCCACGGCCGAGATGCGGCGCACCCGGCTCGGCACTGGGCGCCGGCCGCCGGCGAGGGTGCGGGTCCAGCGCAGTACGGGGCGCAGGCCGTACAGGGTCACTCTGGCACCTCCCAATGGGTGGCGGCGGTGCGGGCGGCCAGGTGAGGGAGCGTGCGCAGCCCGCCAAAGGCCAGGCGCGCCGCGGCGCGGGGCGCAGCCGGCCAGTCCCGGTTGCGGGTCACCTTCAGGGCCTGGCTGGCGGCCTCGTAGAGGGGGAGCGTCCCCCGGCCGAGCACCGCGCGGGTACCCGCCCCCAGTGCCCGGCGCAGGTCCCCTGTGCCGGCGACCGCGCAGCGCCCGTGCCCGATCTCACCCGGGAAGTGGGCGTCGCTGCCGGCGGTGGCCAGCAGCGGCCCGCCGCGCAGTCGGCGGGCCGCCTCCCAGGCCTGCCGCGCGCGGGCGTTGGCCCGCGGAAACCGGCTCCACTCCGCCCGGGCGTTATAGACCTCCACGCCGTCCATCTCCGCCATCACCTCCGGATCCGGGGACCGGTGCGTCCTGGTGGGGTGCGCCAGCACGGCCAGCCCGCCCTGTTCGCGGACGGCGGCCAGCACCTCGCGCCAGGGCCAGCGCGGCGCCGCTCCGAGGCGGAGTTCACGCTCCAGGAAGAGGCCGAGCACGTGGCCAACGTCGGTCGCGTACTCGGCCCCGACAATGACCAGCAGGCCCGTGCCCTCCGCCGCCTCCCGGACGCGCAGGGCCCCCTCCAACGTGCCGTGGTCGGTGACCGCCACGCCGTCCAGGCCGGCTCGGCGCGCCGCGGCCGCCAACGCCCGCGGGGTTGTGGCGCCATCCGCCGAGAGATGCGTGTGGGTGTGCAGATCAAGCCAGCGCATCTCAGATCTGTGCCTCCCGGTGCCCGAGCCGGCGCCGAAGTTGCCCGCTGAGGTAGGTCGCGGCCGGCAGCGGGTCGTCGCGTGCCCAGACGGCTTCCGTCCACGGCTGCGCGCGACATTCGCGCAGGTAGGCCAGGGGCCCGATTCCGGCGGCGCGGGCCGCCAGGAAGTCCTTGAGGACGTACCGCAGCCGGATGCCGACGCCGTAGGCGGCGCTGTCCGGCTCGGCGCCGGTCAGCACCTGGTAGGCCAGCCAGGGGAAGTCCACCCCCGCGGCCACCGCCAGCGGGAGGGTCCCCCAGAAGCGCGGGTTCACCTCCAACAGGCGGAAGGCGCCCGCGGCGTCCTGCTTCCACTCCACCATCGCGGGCCCGACCAGCCCCAGGGTCTGCAGCAGCCGTACGCTCATCGCCACCAGTTCCGGCTCGCGGGTGCTCACGGCGTAGGAACTCGGGCCGCCGCCCGGAGGGTACTCGCGGAGCCGCCGGTGGATGAAGTGCGCCACTGGACGACCGGGAGGGGACAGCACGGTCGAATACCCGAAACCCGCGCCCGGCAGGTACTCCTGGATCAACGGCTCGGGCTGGCGCGCCGCGAACTCCGCCCACGCCGCGACGAGCGCGGCCCGGCTGCGCACAACGCGGTAGCGTTGCGCCGGAGCCAGTCCCAAGGCCTCGCCGGCGCGATACTTGACGACCGCGGGCAGGGGGGCCGCTTCGTCGAGGCTGAACTGACGGGGGGTGGGCAGCCCCAGGGCGCGGGCCGTCTCATGCACGCGCCCCTTGTCCTCCGCGGCGGCCAGGGCCTCCGGCGGCGGCACCAGGGCCCGCACGGCCGCGGCCCACAGCGGCCGGTGCTGCGCAAACCAGCGCACCGTGTCCGTCGCGACGGGAAAAACCGGTCGACCGGCGGCCGCCCGCTTCAACCATGCGGCAAAAGCCGGAGCGTCCGCCCAGGGGTCGGGCATTGCGAGGCGCGCGCAGGCGTAGCGCGAAGCGAAGCCCAGCACCCCGCGACCGCGGCGGTCGCGGCGCTCGGCCGCGGCCACGCGCACGCCGCGCCGGCCGAGGGAGCGCACCACGGTAAGGGCCGAGACATATCGGGCGTCCAGTACCAGGGCGTCCAGCCGGCGCGCCTCCCGCAGGGTTGATCGCGCGATTATCGCCCCCTGCCCACCCCCGGGACAAGCCTTGGACCGGCGCTGCGCCGGCGCGGCGACAAATCCGGTCCGGCTGCGCCGGCGGGCCGTGGCCGCGCGGGCCCGCGGCCGGCGGGCCTCCCGCCTCCCGCGGCGCACCTGGCGGCTGCGCCTCGGAATGCCCCAGCCGGGCTGTGACCGAATTGTAATTTTGAAAATGCCGATTTGCCAAGCGCCGCCGGACGTTCTGAGGCAAAATGAGCGCTGGAATCATGCCTTAGCGTCCGCTGGCGGGGAGGGATGTGTACCCAACCGGGCTCCGGGCGGCAACGAATTCGGAAGGGGGAGAATCCCGCATTGCGCCATGTGAAGGCCCTGGTGACCCTGAGCGCCGCGGCCCTGGTGATCGGCTCGATCGCCACCGGGCTGCCGGCCAGCGCGGCGAGCGCCGGGTCGGCTCCGTTCTCGGATATTTCGGGAAGCAGTGAGGCGTCGGCCATCACCTTCCTCGCGAGCATCAACGCGGTCAACGGGGTGGGCGGGGGGATGTTCGACCCGAGCGGGCCGATCACGCGGGCCGAAATGGCCAAGGTGGTCGTCAACCTGATCGGCAAGGGCAACGTCGCCGCCGCCC
>JAJZMB010000009.1 GCA_021803205.1 Bacillota bacterium
GTTGGAGGGATCCGTGAAGTCGGTGAGTGGGATCAAAGTCACACCAGCCTCTGGGGGTGACAGGCTTATCTTCGTGAATATTGGTCCGAGTCCGGTCGCTCTGGCCACAGGCAAGATGATCCCGACGTACATATTCACTGAACTGCTTGGTGGATAGCGTGAGTGTACGGGGCAGAGGGCATGGTGAAGCAAGGGCGAGACAGAGGGCGGCAACACGGGTGGAGTGGGCATAGATCGGGCTGGCTAGTCGTCGGTGCGGGCAGTAACGTGGCGCCATGGCAGTCCGCTGGCGGAGAGACGACGCCGAGCGACAGATAGCACACTTGGCGGCCGACCTCCGGGATGCGCAGGGTGCGTACCAGCGACTGGAGGCGGACCACCAGAAGGTGGTCCGGGAACGGGATCGGCTCCGGCGAGAGGTGGCATCCCTCCAGGCCAGACTGGCGGAGGCCATGGGGACCATCCGCGAGTATGCGCATCAGCTCTTCGGGCAGCAGAGCGAACGCGGCGCTGTCCCTGGTGAGGATCAACCGGCCCCGAGCGCGCCCGCCGCCAGTGACGGTGGGCCCGACGGGTCCTCTAAAGGCTCGGGGGCCCCCGGTAAGCGCAAGCGCGGGGGACAACCCGGGCACCGCGGCACCGGCCGGCGTATTCGGGCAGACCTACCCCATGTCGACAAGATACTCACGCTCCCCGAAACGCAACGGCAATGCGGGGTCTGCGGAACACCATACAAGCCGTTGCCCGGCGCCTTCGCTGTCTCACTGGTCTTGAATTGGGCCGTGCAGGTGTTCTACACGCGCTATCTGCGCCAGAAGTATGTACCGGCCTGTGGCTGCGAGGGCACGCCGCCCATTGTGACCGCCCCGGCCCCCGCCAAAGTGCTTCGCAAGGGGCTGCTCTCGGCACAGGCCATTGCCCGTATCTGTGTCGAGAAGTTCTGGTGGGGTCGGCCGTTGCACCGCCTGCTCGCGGCCCTGGCACTGGAGGTCCCCCAACTCCCGCTGAGCGCGGGCGGCGCGACCGGGATGCTCAAGCGCATCGGGCCGTTGCTGGAGCCCCTGGACGCCGCCATCCGCGCGTACATCAAGGCACAGACGTTACTGGCCGCGGACGAAAGCACAGCCACCGTACACTGCCCCGATGACGAACCCGAACGGAAGCCCGACCATCGATCCCGATGGTGGACGTGGTGCTTCAAGTCCAAGCATGCCGTCGCCTTCGTCAACGATCAGACCCGCGGTGCGAACGTGGTCTTTTCCTTCTTCGGCTGGGACCCAAAGCACCCCCCGACCAACCCCCTGCTGATCCTGCTCACGGACTGCTACTCATCCTATAAGACCGTGGCGGCTGCCCGCTTCGTCGTGTCCGCCTACTGTTGGGCGCACGTCCGCCGCCGGTTCCTCAAGGCCGCCCGCACCCGGCCGTTGCCCGCAGTGCGGCGTTGGGCTGAAACGTGGCGCAAGCGGATCGCCACACTCTACGGTCTTGACGAGGTCCGGCGCCAGGCCGTGCGTGACAGCGCCGCCTGGCAGGACGCCGATCGGGCCCTGCGTGCCCACGTGGCCACCATCCACAAGGCCGCCAAGCGTGATGCACACCAGGAGGGCCTGCTGCCCGAACAAGCGGCAGTCGTCAACAGCCTGCTTGAGCATTGGATCGGCCTGACCATCTTCCTTGACCATCCGGAAGTGGCCCTGGACAATAACGAGGTGGAGCGCATCCTGCGCGGGCCAATCATCGGCCGCAAGAACTACCTGTACTTCGGCAACCTCTGGTCGGCCCGTCTCGCCGCCATGCTCTGGACGATCCTCGCCACCGCCGCCCGCAACGATCTCAACCCGCTGACCTATCTGACCGCCTATCTGCAGGCCTGCGCCGACAACGGCGGCCGACCCCTCTCTGCACCGGAACTGGACCGCTTCCTGCCCTGGGCGCTGGATCCCGACGATCACGCCGTCTGGTCCCGCCCCATGCCTCCCGAGCCGCCAGCCAACCTCATCGCCGGCACTCCGCCGCCGCGCCGCGCCAAACTCCGCCTTCGCCCTCCCGTACATGGGCCCGCGCCCGCACAGGAGGTCGACACGTCATAACGGCCACCCGCTATTCCGGCCGCCTGTTCTCTGTCGAGGAACTCGCCCTGGTCCGGCGCATGGCCGCCGACCACACCGCCTACCCCACGCGCGCCGCCCTCGCCCGTGCGGTGTGCGAGACTCTCCATTGGTTGATGCCCGACGGTCGGCTCAAAGAGATGAGTGGCTACTGCGCGCTGCGCGCCATGGAGAATGACGGGCTATTGACCCTGCCACCGCCCGCATCCCGCGGCGGCGGCCGCACCCGCCCCGTCACCTTCTCCGCCGCTTCCGAGCGTCAGGCCCCTATCACAGGTTCCCGCGCCGACCTCGGCCCCATCACGCTGCGACCCGTCACCGCCAAGGACGAGGTCGCCCTCTGGCGCGAACTGATCGCTCGCTGGCACTATCTCGGCTTCCGTCGCCACGTCGGCGCTCAACTCCGCTACCTCGCCTGGGATGCCCAGGGCCGCGTCCTCGCGGCCATGGAATTCTCCGCCGCCGCCTGGAAGGTAGCCCCCCGCGACCGATTCCTCCGCTGGACCCCCGAGCAACGCACGGCCCGCCTCCACCTGCTCGTTGACCAATCCACCTTCCTCATCTTGCCCTGGGTCCGCGTCAAGTTCTTGGCCTCCAGCCTCCTCGGCCAGGTCGTCCGCCGACTCCCCGCCGATTGGCTCGCCCGATACGGCTACACGCCAATTCTCATCGAGAGTTTCGTCGACTCCCATCGCTTCTCCGGCACCAGTTACCGCGCTGCCGGTTGGTTGTGCCTCGGTGAAACTACCGGCCGCGGCAAATACGACCGCCATCACCGCCGCACCCACCGGCTGCCGGAGCGCTACATCTTCGTCCGACCTCTCCGCCCCGATTACCGTGCCGCCCTCCGTGCACCCCTGCCACCTACCCCTTAGGCCCCACCGATTCTACCAGCCCTCGGGCACCCCCCTGTACTTCAGAGAATATGTAC
>JAJZMB010000090.1 GCA_021803205.1 Bacillota bacterium
GGGGCGGGAGACGGGCCGGCCGACCCTGCTGGTGGTGGATGAGGCCTGGCTGTTGGCGGATCCGCAGACGCCGCAAGCGATGGGGTTCCTGCGGGACCTCAGCAAGCGGGTGCGGAAGTATGGCGGGTCCCTGGTGGTCATCACGCAGAACGTGGTCGACTTCCTGGCCCCGGAGTTGGCGCGGCTCGGGCAGCCGGTCATCGGGAACGCGAGCACCAAGCTGCTGATGCGGCAGGAGAGCAAGGACCTGGAGGCCCTGCGGGACCTGCTGCGGCTGACCGAGGCGGAGTGTGACCTGCTGGCCGGCGCCAAACGCGGCGAGGGGTTGCTGCTGGCCGGCAACCAGCACGTGCGGGTGCGGATCGAGGCGGCGGTACATGAGGTGGAACTGATCGCCGGGGGTGGGGTGTGACCGGCGGCGGCGCCTCGGCGCGTGCTACGCTGGATCGGATCAGAGAAGGGGGTAGGCCGAGTGGGTACCAATGAGCCTGAGGGGCTGCCCGAATTGCTCGCACGCTTGACCACCCAGCAACAGGAGATCGCCCGCGCACGTCCGCTACCGGAACCAACCCTGCTCAGCATGATGGACGACTTCCTCATTCGGTATGCCCACGAGACCACCGCCATCGAGGGCAACACGCTCACGCTGCACGAGACACAGGTGGTCCTCGAACACGGCATCACCATCGGCGGCAAGACCCTGCGCGAACACTTCGAGGTCGTCAATATACGCAGCGCCTGGGAATGGTTGCAGGACATCGTCCGCAACCGGACGGCCCTGACGGAGGAAACGATCCTCACCCTGCACCGGCTCATCACCCAGGGCATTCTCGGGCCAGAGACGGGGCGGTATCGTACAGTGCCCGTGTACATCCGGAACTCGATGCACGTACCGGCCAATCCGGTCAAGGTGCCGGATCTCATGGCGGACTTCATCGAACGATTCCGGGAGCGGAAGGTGGACGAGCATCCTATCCGGTATGCGGCCAGGGCGCACATCGACCTGGCGGGTATCCACCCCTTCATCGACGGTAACGGCCGGGTTTCACGGATGCTGGTCAACCTGCTGCTGATGCGCGACGGTTATCCACCAGCGTTGTACACCATGACCAGCCGGGGCGAGTACATGCGCACTCTGGAGATCGCGCAGTACCGCGGAGACATCGAGCCGTTCGTGCGGGTGACGGCCGAGGCGATACGGTTCATGATCGACCGCTACCTGCACGCGATCGAGCAGACGAGGCAGGCGGACGCGCACTACAGACCGCGAACGCCCCCGCGGGATCAGGACCGGGGAATCGACCGGTAGGGGCGAGACAACACGAGAAACGCGAAGGCCCGGCCATACGGCCGGGCCTTCGCGTTTCAGTAAGGGAGTGATGCGGGGTGCCAGCCTGGGCTGTGCGCATCGGGATCGCGGTGACGGACGCCCTGGGGTTGACGGACCTGGCCAAGACGATCGCCGGGATGATCCTGGTCCTCGTCGTGTTTGCGCTGCTGGCCGTTGTCAGCGTGATGTTGGCGCCGTTCGCCCTGGTGACCTCGCTGACTGGCGGGGCAACGGCAACGGGTGGGGGGGCGCAGGTGCCGCCGGCACTGGGCTTCTGGGCGACGGGTCTGGTTTCACAGGACGCCGCGACGGCAAACATACCGGCCGCCCTGGTCCTGGCGGTCATGGACCACGAGAGCGGGGGAGACTGGACCGCTTCCCACAGAAACGGCAACGGCACCACCGACGCCGGTCTGATGCAGGTCAACTCCGCCAACTGGACGGCCTATGGACTGGGCTCCGATCCGTACGCCCCGCCGTCCAACCTGCGCGCTGGGGTGGCGATCCTGACGGCCGACCTGGCGGGGCATCCCGGAAACGTCGGCGCTGCCTTGGAGGCGTACAACGCCGGGGCCGCGGCGTCGGGCTGGGTGTTCGACCCCGGCTATGCGGGGGCGGTCCTCGCGGATGTCCAGACGATCGAGGCGGGCCCGCACCTGGCGGCGGCGCCGCTGGCGCTCCCGACCGTCGGCGAGGGGCGCCAGGCCATCGTCATCGCGGCGTTCGCTCCGTTCGGGCGCACGCCACAGGCGTTTGATGGCCAGAAGTGGTCTGGGCTGGTGCCTCCACGGGCCATGACCGCCACCGCGGGGGGACAGGCGGTGACACTGTGGCCTCTCGCTTCGGCTCCGGCGGCGGTGCGGTTACTGCTGCCCCAGGATGCGAGCGGCTGGGTCGCCGCGGCGCCGGCCGGGCAACCCGTGACGGTTACGGCCACGTGGGTGCGCGCTCTCCCGCAGACCTATCGCGGCCCGCACGGAGGCCGGCACACCCGCATTGTGCAGCAGCCCGTGACCCTCATGACGACCGCGCGATAGGGGGGACTTCCATGCTGGCGATCCTGACCCGCGCCACGGCCTCCGTGCTCCCGCGGGTCCTTGGGGATGCCGAGCAGCGCCTGGTGGTGCCCGGCCAAGGTGCCGGCGTGCTCGCCGAGGCGGCGCGCGTACCGGCCGATACGCTGGTCCTGGATGTGGCCACCGGATCCGGGCTGGGCCCGGCGGTGCTTCGGTACCGGCTGGCCCGGCCGCAGACCCGCATTGTGCTCCTGGCGCTGGGGTGCAGCCCTGGCGATCCGGAGGTGGCGCGCGTTGTCCAGGGCGGCGTCTACGATGTCGTGACCGAGGCGTCCGGGAGATCTGCGACGGATCCACGAACTGTGGGAGCAGCGTCCCTGTCCACCGGATGGCTATCGGTCTGCGTCCGAGGGTCATACATGCTAGACTGGATGGTAATCGCGTCGAATGGAGGTCCGCATGGCACAGACAACCACCATTCACATTGCGCTCGCTCCTGAGGCGAAAGCGCAACTGGACGCTCTTGCCGAGGCCACCCGGCGCCCGGCGGAACACCTCGCCGCGGAAGCAATTGCAGAATCTGGGTATCCCCTTGACTGCCACACCTACTACCGGTAGTGGTCGTGGCTTTATTGCTCAATGACGAGCGACGATCTGCTCATAGGGTACAGGGTCCAGCTCCACCGCTTGCTGCA
>JAJZMB010000181.1 GCA_021803205.1 Bacillota bacterium
TCCTGCGTCATCGCACCAGATTGCGCACCATTACTCCGCTTGCCCTGGGCCACCCCGTTCCTCAACCCTGTCACCGCTACGCCCCCTGCCCAGCGCAGGTGTGGCGGAAGAAATCGCCCCCGAGATGTGCGGAAAGCGGGCATCAGCGCCGTTGAGAAGCGATAACCCCAACTCCAGGAGAGGCGCCATCGTGGGTCAGCCGCCGCCCTCGGGGCCCCGCGGGGCATCCGCCGCGTGCAGGAGCCACTCCCGGCGGAGGCGGCGCGCCTTTGCCACCCACCGGCCGCTGAGCCACATGCCACCAGCGAACAGGGCCAGACCGGGCCACAGGGTTGGGGCACCATCCATCAGGGCCCGGTACAACATCTCGGTCCCCCACACTCCGACCGCCATGCTCAGGGGCCAGAGCGCCATCCATGCCCCGTCCCACTTGCTACCGTGGCCAAAGCCGGGCCGCGGCGTCCGTCCGCGTCCGCCAGGAGGAGTATCCTTATGGCGATGCAGGTATTCAGCAGTTGACGAGTCCATACTGGGAGTCCCTTTTCCACCACAAGGTCGGTGTCACGCTGGGGGCACGCAACCTCGATCAGGTCATCAATGCATATGAGGCAGCCCAGCGGCAGTCTTAAAGAGGGCTTGTTGGCATTGCGATGCCGCCAACTGGCGCTGTCGGGCAAGGGGGGTGGGTCGGTGCAGGGGCTGGCTGTTGTGGTGACGGGGCCCGGGCGCGTTGCCGTGCGCGAGGTGGTTATACCGGAACCCACCCCGGGGGACGTCGTGGTCCGTGTGCAGCACTCCTGGATCAGCAACGGCACCGAGCGATCGGTCATTTTGGGCGAACGGGCAGGGGGTGAGGTGCCCTGGCGAACGGGCGATCCGAGCCCGTTTCCCCAGGTCCCCGGATACCAGAAGGTGGGCATGGCCACGTGGGTGGGAGAGCAGGTCGAGGGCGTCCGGCCCGGCGATATGGTTTTCGCGTCCACCTCCCGCGTGGAAGGGATGGTGCGGCCCGCCGGCGGCCACGTCTCGCCCGCGGTCACACCCGGATCGCAGGTGTGGCGCTTGCCGGCAAGCGTATCTGCGGTGGCGGCGAGTGGACTGGTGCTCGCCCAGGTGGGATATAACGCCGGCACACGCGCGCCGGTGGCGGCCGGTGACAACGCGCTGGTGGTGGGCGATGGTTTGGTCGGACTGTGGACGGCCCAGGTATTGGCCGCGCGGGGGGCGCGTGTCCTCCTGGCTGGGCGGCACGATGAGCGCCTGGGACTGGCGGCACGCGTGATCCCGCACGTGGTGCGCATCGATGCCGGTCGACAGGAACTGCGCGCGGCGGTGCGCGCCGCGGCTCCGACCGGAGTGAGGGTCCTGGTGGACACGGTTGGTTCGGTCGAGACGGTGATGACGCTTCTTGACCTGCTTGTGCGCGACAGCCACGTGGTGTCTGTCGGCTTCTGCGGGTCGCGGGGCGCCATCGACGTTCAACGGCTGAGGACACGCGAGGTGACGCTGCACTGCCCGTCGGGTTGGACGAGGCCCCGGGTGGCGGCGACCTTGGAGGCCATCCAAGAGGGCAGCCTGCGTACCGAGGAACTCGTCACCCATCGTTTTCCCGTGCACCAAGCCGAGGCAGCGTATGCGCTGGTGCTCGCGCGGCGGGCAGAGGCGGTCGGGGTGCTTCTGGACTGGTAGCTGGTTCGCTTTTGTCCGCCGGTCCGGCGCGGCGCCGCTGAAGCCATGGTGGCCCGGATTCGGGCCCTGATCTACGCGGGACAAGGGTGGGGGAGCGCAATGAAGATTCTGCAGGTGACCGGTCCTGGGAGCCACCGGGTACTCGATGTCGCCACCCCTGAGCCGGGGCCCGGGGAGGTGTTGCTGCACGTGACCGCGGTGACCACCTGCCCGCAATGGGACCTACACCTCAGGCACAACGAGCCGATGTTCGTCGGACACCGCTTCCGCTATCCGTATACGCCCGGACAGCCCGGACACGAGGCGACCGGAGAAGTGGCGGCGCTGGGTCCGGGCGTCACGGAACTGAGCGTCGGCGACCGGGTGAGTACGTGGCGCGACGGCGGGCACCAACGTCCGGGCTGCTATGCCCAGTATGTGGTGCGGCGACCGCAGGAGGACCTGATCCGGGTCCCGGCGGGCTTGCCGCCAGAGGCCACCGCGCCTGTGGAACTCGGCATGTGCGTCGGCGCCAGTTTCTTGATGCTGCGCCAGATGGACGCCGTGCGTGGCCGCCGCTTCGCAGTGGCCGGACTGGGGCCCGCCGGGCTGGTCGCCGCACAGATGGCACGCGCCGAAGGTGCGGCCCGTCTGTGCGGTTTCGATCTCTCCCCACAACGCTGCCGTCGTGCGATGGATCTGGGGTTGGTGGACGAGGCTCACGATCCGCGAGCGACCCCCGGATCCATGTTCCCCGTCCGCGGCACTGGAGGCTCTTTGGCACTGGATAGCGCTGTCGACTGCGCTGGTGGCCGGGCGGCCGTGGAATTCCTGATGGACCGGACGGCGGATGTGGTGACCCTGTTCGCCGTTCAGCGCGAAGATTACGTCTTTCGGCCGGTCCACCGCAGCCTGCGCCTCTGCGGATACCCCGGTCACAGCCGGGCTGCAGCGGAGTACGCCGTGGACCTGATTGCGCACGACCGGTTGGATTTGCGCCCTCTGGTCACCCACCATCTCCCGTTGGAGCGGTACGAAGAGGGGGTTGACTTCCTAGAGAGACAGCAGGCGCTGAAAGTCTGCTTCTGGCCATGGGCGGAGGCGCGAGGTTGAACGGCATCAGTACGTCAGGACCTCACAGGCTGACGCTTCATTCGGACGCTGACGTCCGCCTTGGGTCCGCCGTCTGAGGAGACCGCTACGTATGCCGTGTGGGCGAACGCAGGCGCCGCACCCCAGTGCGGGAGCCTGAACTCCAGCTTGCCGGCGAGTAGGTAGACCATGGAGATGAAGGGGTGCACGTTGCGGTACCCCCGGGCGCGGGACTGGGCCGCCTGCACCAGACTGTTGACGCCTTCCAGCACGGCA